>NZ_CP090976.1:637865-956797 GCF_021513235.1 Kaistella sp. 97-N-M2
ATTTCATCGGCGACATTCCGACCAAAAACATTTTCTTTCTGCTTTTCGCAAACGGAACATTTTCCGCAGTTTTTTACATTTTTTTCGCCGAAGTACGATAAGATGAGTTTCATTTTGCAGAACTCGCGGTCTTCCACAAAAAATTTCATCTCTTCCCATTTCTGTAGTTTGTTCCGCTGAATATGCTCAAAAAGATTCCAGTACTTTCCGCCGAAGTGGCGGTCTTCCCGACTTTTTAAAAATTTAATGCTCGACAGCGCGCCATCAATGTAATCCACATAGCCTTTCCGGTGAACTTCTTTGAGTCTTTCTTTGATCAAATGAGGTTCAGATTCGATCTTTTTGCTTAAAGTCAGTTCGCTGAACATTATTTTATGCGTGGTAAGCCCCGAAAAATTGCGGAGTAAAAGCTCTAGAAAATACGCATCATTTTTAGGCAGCAAATCCAGTTCGTCCGGAGAAATCTTCAGTTCCAAAGAAGACAGCGATTGGTTGGCATTGAAAAAAATAAATTCCTGGTTGTGAAGGAAATTTAAAACATTCCGGATTTTTGCCAAAGAAACTTTGGTGAAATTTTGGATGCGCTGAAGATGCAGTTGGAAAACATTTTCCGGCAGATCGTTTTCGGCCACCTGAAATGTTGAATACAAATAAGTGACAATATTTTTGAACTCAGCTTTCGAGGGAATTTGATTTCTAAGAATTTGATCAAAATTGATCATTTCCTGCTCTGTCCATAAAAGAAAGGCATAAGATTCCAAACCATCCCGACCGGACCTGCCGATTTCCTGGTAATAATTTTCGAGCGATTGTGGCGGCGAAAAATGAATGATGAAACGGACCTGATCTTTGTCGATGCCCATTCCGAAAGCGTTGGTGGAGACTAAAACCTCATTGTTACTTTGAATCCAGCGGTTCTGTTTGGCATTTTTCTCTCTTAAAGGTAAACCCGCGTGGAAATAATCGACATTCTGAATTTGATTCCGGTGAAGAAATTTTGTGAGTTCCTCGGTTTCTTTTCGGCTTCGTACGTAAATGATTCCGGAAGAATTATTGTATTTAAGAATATTTAAGACCCTTTCGTACTTATCGGAAATTTTATCGGAAATAATTTTAATGTTGGTTCTGCGAAAACTTCGCCGCAAAATTACAGGATTTTTCAAATTCAGTTTGAGCTGAATTTCTGCCAAAACTTTTGGTGTTGCTGTTGCAGTAAGGGCGAGCAGCGGAATATTTTTTAAATTCTCGCGGAATCCTTTTATGTTTTGATAGCTTGGCCGAAAATCCTGTCCCCACTCCGAAATACAGTGCGCCTCGTCAACGGCAACGAAAGAGATTTGGATTTCTTCTAAATTCTGTAAAAAAATACGGTTCGTTAATCTTTCGGGAGAGATGTAAAGTAGTTTCGTGAGACCGTTTTTACAGCGGTTGAAGATGGTTTCTGCATCGAATTCGTCGAGCTCTGAGGATAAATACTCGGCTTCAATGCCATTATTTTTGAGTTGATACACCTGGTCTTTCATCAATGCCAAAAGCGGCGAAATAACGAGGCAGGTACCTTCTAAAATAAGTGCCGGCAGCTGATAACAGAGTGATTTTCCGCCACCTGTGGAAAGGAGTGCCAAAGAATCTTTCCCCTCGATCACTGCATTGATGATTTCTTCCTGCGAATCTCTAAACGAATCGTAACCCCAAAAATGTTTTAGGGTTTGATATTTGAGGTCTTGAAAAGCCTGAGACGAAATCATGGAGTAAAAATACTGAAACAAAATTCAATAAAACAAAAAAAGCCACGCAATGCGTGGCTTTGAACTATAAATTTCAGAAATTATTTCGCTTCGAAGTAAACTCTTCTGTTAGCTCTGTTTTTCCATTCAGGACATTTAGTCGCTGGGTTACATTCCGGGTATTTAAGGTCTTTTTCACCTCTACCAACTGCTTGCAATTTTCCAGATTCTACACCATTTTGCGTTAAATAATTTTTAACGGTATTGGCTCTTCTTTGAGAAAGATTTTCGTTGTAAGCATCTGTACCTCTTGTATCTGTTCCACCTACTACGTTATAAGTTCCTGTAGAAGAATTGATATAATTAACAGCGTTGTTCAGGATCGGAGTGTTTGACGGAAGAATTCGGTCGGAGTTTAAATCGAATTCGATTCCTTCCATTGTTCTCGTGTTGTCTGTAACTGTTGAACTTGAATTAGTTGGACAACCGTTATTTTCAACAGGACCTGGAACGGTTACACATTTGTCATAAAGATCGATTACACCATCTAAATCTGTATCAAAAGCAACACCTGCCCCATCAACTCTTGCACCTGCAGGAGTATCAAGTTGTCTGTCCCAATCGTCACAAACGCCATCATTATCTGCATCACCTTTTTTACAAACTTCAACATCCTGGCTTTTGTCTGCCAATACATCTAATTTGTAATAAATTTCCTGCAATGGATCATGCCACATTAGGTGCGACTGGTGTTTCCCTAATTTTAGAGATAAACCTAAAGTTGCGTTGATGAAGTTATCAGAAACCTGATCTTCGATTTTATTAACAGTACTGTACTGAGCACCACCACCATCAAACTGATCGTCTGTGGAAACTACATACATTACTCTACCTTCAAGATCGATTCTTCTGTTCACTTTGTATTTTAATCCGGCACCTGCCTGACCAAATAATGAATTGAATTTGAAAGGTTTGATCTCAGTCATTAATTTTTGACCGGAAGCATCTTCCTGATAAGCTCTGTACGCTAAGGTACCAATACCTGCATACCCGTGCAAAGCCCATCTGTACGGTGATTTGTTATCAACTCTTCTTAATAAATTAGAAAAATTAACATCTCCTAATAAAGAGATAGCATCATACTGTGTTCTGGCCCCTCTATCCTGAATACCGGTTCCTGTGGTATTATCGGTTTTGGTATTGAACCAACCTTGTCTTGTTTCGCCTCTGTCGTATTGTAGATTCAGACCAAAAGCATGCGTAATTGCCTTATCAACACTGATATAAGCGGAGTACCCGAAAAGGTTTTTTCCATTACCATTTTTAATGGATGTGAGATCCGCAGATTGTAGAAGTGGCACACCCGCACCTACAGAAATTGCCCAGTCATTAAATCGCTTAGAACTCTGCGTAAACGGTGATACGTTTGCAGACCCCGAAGAGTAAGTGTTTGGATAACCTTCAGTAGCAACTGCCATTGAATCTTGAGCGAACATAGCGGTAGGTATAGCTACTGCCAGAGCCACGATTGCTAAATTTAGTTTCATAATTTTTTATTGTTAAGTTAATAAATGATTTTCTTTTTTCCAGTCTATAATTTGAAGAAACGATATTTGCCAATATTTTGTTAAAAAATACGCTCAATCTCCGAGCCTATGAGCAAACGCCGTGCCACGCAAACTATTTTAGACTTTATTTGTTTGCAGAATCGTTAATAATTCCTGAATTTACAGGACATCCATTATTATCGGCAGACCCCGGAACGGTCACACACTTATCGTAAAGGTCGATTACACCATCCAGATCCATATCCAATGCAACGCCGGCGCCATCAACTCTTGCATTGGCAGGAGTGTCAAGTTGTCTGTCCCAATCGTCACAAACTCCGTCATTATCGTTGTCACCTTTTTGGCAGACTACCAGATCTTCCGAAGCATTTTCTAGCAGATTGGCCTTATAGTAAACCTCTTGTAACGGATCGTGCCAGGCGAGATGAGAATCATGCTTACCCAGTTTGAAGCTTAAGCCTAAATTAACCGTTAACAGATCATCTCCATAACTGTCGTTTATGAGATTATAGTTAATTCTGGGACGTCCGGTGTCCCGAAGATCTCCACCACCGTCAAATTCTTCATCGCCGCTAAAGATATACATGCTGCGAAGTTCTACGTCGATCATTTTGGAAACTTTGTATTTTAAACCAAGCCCTCCCTGCAAAAAGAAAGAGGCAATGCCTAATTTTTGATCCACCGCAAGCGGAAAAGTGTTCGGCGCGTACTGGGATAAATCATTATCCAGCAACAAGGTTTCATAGGCCTGCACCCCCACACCAGCATACCCGTGGAGCGCCCATCGATAAGGTGAATGATTGTCAACCCGTCGTAATAAATTCGAAAAATTAATATCTCCCAACACAGAAATCTGTTGGTACTTCGTCCAGGCATCAGCGATTCCCGCTACAGCACCTTCTGCACCAGGTAACTTTCCCTGTTGATTGGTCTTGCCCATTTGGTACTGCAAACTCATGCCAAAAGTGTGACTGATATGCTTGTCTAAACTCGCGTACGCATTGTAACCCCAGTTAATTTTATTATCGTAAAAGGATGTTAAATCGCCCTTAGCGAGGAAGGCGGCACCGCCACCGACTGAGATCGCCCAGTCGTTAAACCTTCTTGCAGAATTGTCAAATGTTTGTACACTTGCCGAGCCGTTGGAGAAGGTGTTTGGATACTCATTGTTACCGGACACTGCTAAACTATCCTGTGCATAGAAAGCAATAGGTAAGGTTAATGCTAAAAATAAACCTAATTTCATATTTGTTGTTTTAATGTGTTTCGATACTTAATAACAATTTTCGGGAAAAATCGCGCTCGTACAAATGTTTTTGGTGCGGAATCTGCAAAATTCTACACTCAAAAATAATGTTCTCATATCTTACAACATCGATATCAATAATCCTATCTTCATAGCTCTCTGTGAGCGAGGAATCTTTTGTTCGTCCCATATCAAACTCTATTCTTTTTATCAAATTCAAGAGATTAACGGGGGAAAATTGTGTTTTTATTAATATTGCAATATTACAAAAAATATTGTTACTCGCAAATTCTACAGGGGTGGTACGCAGCATTGTACTTTGCTTAATTACAGGCCCTATATCGTGTTGAATGCGCCCTATTGCAGTGCGGATATTGGTTTCGGTATTACCCAAATTACTGCCGAGTAACAAAGTGACGGTGTATTGCGACATATTGTAAAATATTAGGAAGTTATGAGAAGTTTTTTTAAAAATGTCTTAGCAAATATAGTGGCAATTATGATGATCGGAGCAGTTTTTTGTCTGTTTTTAGTACTGATGATTGTCGCCAGCGTTTTCAGTAATGAGCAAAAAATAAATATAAAGGACAATTCAGTACTCACTTTAGATTTTAAAACACGCATTATCGACAGTCCTTCCGAAGATAATAAAGGATTATTTGCTTTCGAAGAAAAGCAAAAAAATATTATGATCATCGACATGCTCCAAGCCATCAAAAACGCCAAAACCGACTCTAAAATAAAAGGCATCAGTATAGAAACGGACGGAATACAGGCGGGCATGACGCAGCTTGATGATGTTCGCGACGCGTTGCAAGACTTTAAAAAAAGCGGAAAATTTGTATATGCTTACGGAAATGTGGTTTCCCAGCCCGCTTATTATTTAGGTTCGGTGGCCGATAAATATTATTTGAATCCTGCCGGGGGTATCGAACTGAAAGGTCTAAGCTCCGAAGTATTATATATGAAGAGTTTCGCGGAAAAATTTGGCATCGGCATCGAGGTCATTCGCCACGGAAAATATAAATCGGCAGTCGAACCTTTTTTAAGGGACGACATGTCGCCGGAAAACCGCGAACAACTTTCAACCTTGCTAAATGATATTTGGTCGGTAAATGCTGCGAAAATGGCAACTTCAAGAAAAATGGATACTGCACAGTTTCGCACGGTTGTGGACAGCCTTTACGGAATTATACCCGAATTAAGTTTAAAATACAGATTAGCCGATCAGCTTATCCAAAAAACCCAGTACGACGATCTTTTAAAAAGCAAACTGAACGTAAAGAAAAAAGACAAACTCCATAAAATTTCTTTTAACAGTTATATTTCAAGCTTCGAGGACGATAATACAAAAAAAGACGACCAGATCGCGGTACTCTATGCTTCCGGTGCTATTTACAACGGCGAAGGTTATGATGCCATTTACGCAGACAATTTCGTAAAGGAAATTAAAAAATTAAAAGACAATGATAAAGTGAAAGCAGTTGTGTTCAGAATTAATTCGCCCGGTGGAAGTGCCAATGCTTCCGACGAAATTCTTTTTGAACTTCAACAGCTGAAAAAGAAAAAGCCGTTAGTTGTTTCTTTCGGAGACTATGCAGCATCCGGCGGGTACTATGTTGCCATGGCGGCGGATAAAATTTATTCCGAACCCAACACTTTAACGGGAAGTATCGGCGTTTTCGGTATGATTCCTTACTTTAAAGAGATTGCGAATAAAAACGGCTTAAATTCTTATGCCGTTACTACAAATGCCAACTCAAATATGTATTCACCTGTTAACGGCATTACCCCAGGCGGAATATCGATGATGACAAAAAGTGTAGAGCAGACCTATAAAAGATTTGTGCACTTCGTTACCGTAAACCGTAAAAAATCCTTCGACCAGATTGATGCAATCGGCGGCGGAAGAGTCTGGAGCGGAACACGTGCCAAGCAACTCGGGCTTGTAGATGATTTGGGGACTTTAACCGATGCTATTAATTTTGCGGCACAGAAAGCCAAACTTAAAGAGTACCACACAGCGAGCTATCCAAAACGCGTAAGCAAATTCGAACAGTTATTTAAAGATATGGGCGAAGAGCAGATGTCTGCGCGACTTATTAAAAATAAAATTGGTGCGGAGAATTACAAAATCTTCGAACAGGTAACGAATCCGAAACTGAAAAGCAGTGTAATGATGGAAATGCCTTTCCACATAAAATTCGATTAATCCCACAGAAAAGCCCGGTTTGAAATTCAAACCGGGCTTTTTTTTCTTTTTCTGCGATTAAGCTCTTTTAGTGGCCATTCCGTAGATCCAGAGAACTGCTAAAGCTCCTACTACTGCAAGCAGCATACTTTTGATGTCGAACTCATTTACCGTTCCCCATCCTAGCATACTTCCGATCCATCCACCTACGAATGCTCCTACGATCCCTAAAATAATTGTTAAAAGCCAACCCATATTCTGGTTGCCTGGCATAATCATTTTTGCAATTGCACCTGCGATAAGACCAAAAATGATCCAAGTTAAAATTCCCATAGTTTTAAAATTTAATGTTAATAATTAGAATTCGAATTTTTAAAGTTAGAAAAATATATCAGACAAAATTAAAATTTCATTCTAAAGTCTCTTTCTGAAAAATGAATCTACAAATTCTGTTCCATTAAATAATTGAAGGTCCGTCATCTTTTCCCCAACACCAATATATTTCACTGGAATCTGGAACTGATCCGAGATGCCAATTACTACACCGCCTTTTGCTGTACCATCTAATTTGGTCACCGCCAGCGCATTAACTTCGGTAGCTGCGGTAAACTGTTTCGCCTGCTCGAAAGCATTTTGGCCGGTGGAGCCATCTAAAACTAATAAAATTTCGTGCGGCGCATCGGGAACAACTTTTTGCATCACACGCTTAATCTTCGTTAGTTCGTTCATTAAATTCACTTTGTTGTGAAGTCTTCCTGCAGTATCGATGATCACAACGTCCGCATTATTCGCCACAGCGCTTTGCACCGTATCAAACGCTACGGATGCCGGATCCGAACCCATATTTTGTTTTACAATGGGTACGCCAACTCTTTCACTCCAAATCGTCAGTTGTTCTGTTGCCGCAGCACGAAACGTATCTGCCGCACCCAAAATAACTTTTCGGCCTTCTGTTTTGAACTGGTGGGCCAGCTTACCAATGGTGGTCGTTTTTCCCACACCATTTACGCCGACTACCATAATAACGTATGGCTTTTTCGATTCGTCGATGTTGCCGGTTCCTGCATGGGGGTTTTCCAGTAACAATCCTGTAATTTCTTCACGGAGAATCTGGTCTAGTTCGCCGGTTCCTACAAATTTATCTCTGGCAACGCGCTGCTCAATTCTCTCAATAATTTTTATGGTGGTGGAAGCGCCTACATCAGAAGCGATAAGTACTTCTTCCAAATCGTCCAAAACTTCGTCATCTACGGTGCTTTTTCCTACAACCGCTTTTGAAATTTTATCAAAAAAGCCCTGATTCGATTTTTCCAATCCTTTGTCTAAAACTTCTTTCTCTTCCTTTTTAAAGATTTTTTTATACCAGCTCATTATCAGAATTACAAATTAAAAATTAGAAAATTACAGCCCGGCGCGGACTGCAACCAAAGATAAAACAAAAAAACTACCCAATAGGATAGTTTTATATATTCTCGCGAAAGCAAAAATTATTTTTTCAAAAAACCTTCAACTTCGTCAGCGTTCATTACTCTTTCTTCGAAAACGTAAGCACCACTTTTCGCGGATTTTACCATTTTCACAACTTTGGTCATTTTTTTAGAACCTGCACCACCCTGAAGCGTTGCTACTACTTTCTTTGCCATTTTTTATTCTTTTAAAAAATTACTTAATTTCTTTGTGAAGGGTGTATTTTTTAAGAACCGGATTAAATTTTTTCAACTCTAATCGCTCTGTAGTGTTCTTTTTATTTTTGGTAGTGATGTATCTTGACATTCCTGCTACACCGGTTTCTTTGTGCTCTGTGCACTCCAAAATCACCTGTACTCTGTTACCTTTTTTTGCCATGATTTCTTGTTATTTAATAAATCCGTTACGTGTTGCTCTCAGGATTGCTTCTTCAATCCCAATTCTATTGATAATTCTCAATCCATGAGCAGTAACTTTTAAAGTTACAGATTTCTCCAGCTCCGGAAGGTAAAATTTCTTCTCTAGTAAGTTAATTTCAAAACGACGTTTCGTTTTGTTATTAGCGTGAGAAACATTGTTTCCTACCATGGCACGCTTTCCTGTTATTTGGCAAATTCTTGACATATCTCGATGTTCTTTTTACTAATAAATATTTGAGAGTGCAAAATAACGAAGAATATTTTAATTAGACAACTATTTACGAAATTAATTGCGACGAAATACGCAGATCATTTACAGCAATTAGGCAGAAAATATTTTAATGTTAAAAATCTAAAGCTTAAAGGTTGAACTTTCTTAAAACAGCGTATTTTCACCTTAAATGATATTTACTTCTCTTTCCAGATCAATCCCAAACTTCTCTTTTACCGACTTAATAATCAGCGTAGAGAAATCATAAATTTCTTGCCCTGAAGCCTGTCCCGTCGCGTTTACAAGAACCAAAGCCTGCAATTTGTGCGACGCCACATTTCCCATCTGTTTGCCTTTCCAGCCGCACTGTTCGATGAGCCAACCTGCCGGAATTTTCACCAGCTCGCCATTCGGATAATTTGGAATTTCGGGATATTTTTCCTGAACTTCTACAAACTGATTTTTTGGAATCGAAGGATTTTTAAAAAAACTTCCGGCATTTCCCATCGCTTTGGGATCCGGTAATTTGCTTTGGCGAATATTGATTACGGCTTTGGAAACCTGCTGAATGGTAGGATTTTCAATTCCCAGATTTTCCAGTTCAGATTTAATGGCGCCGTACTCCGTTTTGATGGAATGATCTTTCGTCGAAAGTTTAAACGTAACATCCAGAATGATGTATTTCCCTTTTCCCTCGTGTTTGAAAACAGATTCGCGGTAGCCGAAATTACATTTTTCCGCATCGAAAATTTCAACCTCCAAAGTTTCCAGATTCAGAACCCGGCACTGCACGAACGTATCTTTAATTTCGGTGCCATACGCGCCGATGTTTTGCATGGGCGAAGTCCCCACATTTCCCGGAATCAGGGATAAATTCTCTAATCCGCCGTAATTTTTCTGCAGACAAAACTGCACAAACTCCTGCCAGTTTTCGCCCGCTGCAGCCGTTACCAAAACCTCGTTTTCCGAAATAATTTCTTCCGAAATCCCCTTAACATTTAAATGAAGCACTAACCCCTCAAAATCTTTCGTGAACAGTAAATTACTGCCGCCGCCCAGAATGAGGAGTGGGATTTCTGGAGTAACTGAGTCGTTGAGTGCTTGAGTTAGTTCCTCCAAAGAAGTGACTTCCGCAAAATATTTTGCGGATACGTCCACGCCAAAAGTATTGTGGTTTTTTAAAGAAAAGTTTTTCTGGATCTTCATGAACTTTAAATAGGAAAAGAAGCTTTGCCGCAGATTCAGAAACTTCGACAAAGCCGGTAATATTTTTTTTGGGAACGAAAATTTTTCTCAGGTAAAACCGCTTTTATTGCTTACCCGCGCTGCGCCCCGACTTGAATGAAGCTCTTTTTTATCATGGGCTGAGCGCAGCCGAAGCCCATGATAAAAAAAGCGGGAATGGAAGGCGGAAAAAGGCGCCCAAAAAAATAAAAAGGATTAGAGTTTAAATTCGACTTTATATTTCTGGAGTGCATCGCTCAGCAGCTCCACGCTTCGTCTGAGATCGGCTTCGTTTAAAACATACGCAATCCGCACCTGTTTTCTGCCGAGTTCCGGGTTGCTGTAAAAGCCGCTCATCGGCGCCACCATAATGGTTTCGTTGTTGTTTGAGTAACTTTCGAGAAGCCACTGCGCAAATTTATCGGTATCGTCTACGGGCAGCTCGACGGCGCAGTAAAAGGCGCCTTTCGGTTTCGGACAGATTACGCCCGGAATCCCGTTAAGCAAATCCACCAAAACATTTCGGCGGTGCGTGTATTCGGCGCGAACCTTCAAAATATAGTCAGAATCGTTTTGGTGCGCTGCAGAGGCGGCAATTTGTCCCAACAAAACCGGGCTTAATCTCGCCTGCGCAAACAGCATCGCCGCATCGTGAATTTTTTTGGAGCGCGTTACCATAAAACCAATCCGAACGCCGCACATCGAATAACGCTTGGATTCGGAATCGATAATAATACAGTTTTCCGCGATTTCGGGGAAATCGAACATCGAGATCTGCTGCTTTCCGTCGTACACATACTCGCGGTAAACCTCATCGGAAATAATTACTATATCGTGTTTTGCCGCGATTAGTGCCAACTGTTGCAATTCATCGCGCGTGTACAGGTAACCCGTGGGATTTCCGGGGTTACAGATTAAAATGGCTTTCGTTTTCGGCGTAATTTTTTTCTCGAAATCTTCGATCGGCGGCAAGGCGAATCCGGTGTCGATAGAGGAAGAAACCGCCACAACATTCACGTTAAAAGTGCTTGCAAAACCGTTATAATTCGCATAATAAGGTTCCGGAATAATCACTTCATCATCGGCGTCGCATAAAGTGGAAAGCGCGAAATTTAAAGCTTCCGAGCCTCCGTTCGTCACTATAAAGTTGTCGGTGGTTAAATCTGTAAAGCCTAAGGTGTGATAATAATCTTTCAGCGCCGTTCTGTACTCCAGATTCCCTTCGGAAAGTGCATACTCGAAGATTTTCAGATCATTGTTTTTCACCGCATCAAGTGCAGATTGCGGCGTTTCGATATCGGGCTGACCGATGTTCAAATGATACACTTTTATTCCTTTTTGTTTCGCCAGAAGGGCGTAAGGAACCAATTTTCTAACGGGCGAAGCAGGCATATTTTGTGCGCGCTGAGAAATTTTCGGCATTCTATATTATTTTCGGTAAAATTAAGAATTTTTTTATGAAGCAACCGAGAATTTTTCCCTCCCGAAAAGGCGGTCCGGCTCTACGCTGCAATCTTTTTTTCCGCCTCCGAAATTCCGCCTAAAACGAGAGTGGCGTGCAGCGAAAAAAAAGGATTTCCGCTGCGATCCGGGCTGGAAGTTCAGGTAGTTTACCTTTTTCAAAGTATTTACGGAACCATTCCTTCTATTTTAGGTCGCTCCTCCGGAGCTCCGCGCATGTGTTTTACGACGATTTCTTCCAATAGTTCGCCGCTCCGCGGCGCCGTTATACCACGTTTTTTATTTAAAATCCCACCATCTCTTTACGGGTAGCCGCTCCGCGGCTGAGTTATATGACGCTTTTTATTTACATGTTGCGATATTTTCACGGTATCTCAAGTGTAAACCATAATCATTTTAGGGTCGCTCCTCTGGAGCTCCGCACATGTTTTTACGACGATTTCTACCAATGGTTCGCCGCTCCGCGGCTCGGTTAACCACGGACCGCATGAGAAATAAAGAGGTAGCGCGTTGTAATTTTCGGGTTGCCATTTCTGTACATTATACTTCCTCCATATCTATTTGGTTTCTATAATGTAAACCATAATCATTTAGGATCGCTCCTCTGGAGCTCCGCGCATGTTTTTACGACGATTTCTACCAAGGGTTCGCCGCTCTGCGGCTATCTTATATCTCGTATCTTACTTACACGCTACCCATAATTTTAAGACATCTCCGTTGTAACCCTTAATAATTTAGGGTCGCTCCTCTGGAGCTCCGCGAATGGCTTTACAATATCCTACCAATAGATCGCCGCTCCGCGGCTCGGTTACACCACATTCGCATTACAGAAAAGGAGACTATAATTTTTAATTTTCGGCTTTAACTTTTTCGATTGCTCATTTGCTACGAATTGAGTCCTTTTTCCCAATCACTGATTTGTTTTTTCGTGGCAAGCATTTTCCAGGAGATTTCCAAAATTTCATGCAAAAGCTTTTTATCACGCAGTGGAAGCCAAAAACATAAATATGGATAATTTCTGTAATGTTCCGGCAAATGGAAGATTTCAGGATATTTTTCCAGATAAAAATCACGCTGTTCAAAACCCAAACGGATGGGAACGAAAGTTCCGTCCTCATGAAGCCGACACATCAGTTTTCCGTTGACTTTGATCGAGGGTGTACCGTTATGCGAAACACTTTCTTCCGCACCCGAAAATTGCAGCGCAGCATTTTTCACCGCTTCAAAATCGGAATAAATAAAATTCATCTTTGAAGAATTAGAGAATTAAAATTAGGACTTTTTACAAAAACAAAAACTGCAGAAAATTTCTGCAGTTTCTGTTATTCAATAACAAATTCTTTGTAGATTAAATGCTCCTCTTCTCTCGTTACTGGAATATCTTTGTCATAAAAAAATGATTTGGAAATTCTATATCTGCCTTTGGATAAATTTGGATAATACTCATTCACGTCTGTTTCAAAGGCTTTGCTTCCACCGGGCTTTATATCGTAACCGATACTGGTGAACATCCGGTTAGGTGCAGATTTTGCCTTCAACCAATTTTTACCGTTCCATTTCTCAATAAAGAAACCATTGCCAGTTGAAATTATTTCCGAAGTATTATTGATAATAACAACAGTTATTTTTTTTAAACTTTGTTGCTTAACAGACTTATTATTCGTCTCCATTTTAACCGTACCTTCAGATTCAGAAATAAATCCTTTATTTTTCAACAACGGTTTCAAATCCGGATCTCTTCCCGTGAAATCGCGGAAGGCCTGATTTAAATCTTTTGAATTTCCGACAGAAAGAATATATTTCCGGAACCGGTCGCCGTTTTCACGCGTCATTCCACCGTGAGTCGAAATCCAGTCCCACGCATCTGCATTCAGCATGTCGCTCCACATATACGCGTAGTAACCCGCAGAATATCCGCCGCCCCAAATGTGCGCAAAGTACGGCGTGTGATATCTCGGCGGAACTTCTTTTAAGTTAAAGCCATATTTCGCCAAAACGTCTTTTTCAAATTCCAAAGTAGGTTTAAACTGCGACGCATCGGTGACGGAATGCCAGTTCATATCGAGTGTTGCAGCAGAAACGAGTTCTGTTGTCGAATAGCCCTGATTAAAAGTTCCGGCTTTTTTAATTTTATCCACCAAAGCCTGTGGCATCGGCTGCTTCGTTTGATAATGCAGCGCGTAATTTTTCAAAACGGAAGGTTCCAGGGCGAAAAACTCGTTGATCTGGGAAGGAAATTCCACAAAGTCGCGCGGAACGTTGGTCCCGGAGATTGCGATGTATTTTTGATCTGCAAACAATCCGTGCAGCGTGTGTCCAAATTCGTGGAACATGGTAGAAACATCATCGTAAGAAATTAAAGAAGGCTTTCCTTCCGCCGGTTTCTGAAAGTTGAAAACATTCACGATGACGGGTTTCTGATTTAAAAGGTGACTTTGCTCCACAAAATTACTCATCCAGGCGCCGCCGTTTTTGTTGTTTCGCGTATAAAAATCGAGGTAATAAATGGCCAGCGATTTTCCGTCTCTGTCGAAGACTTCGTAGGCTTTCACATCGGGATGATAAACCGGAAGATCGTTTCTTTCTTTAAACGTAATGCCGTAAAATTTTTCTGCGGCATAAAAAACGCCTTTCTCCAACACCGTTCTTACTTCAAAATAAGGCTTGATCTGATTTTCGTCCAGATCGTACTTTTCTTTCCGAACCTGCTCGGCATAAAAATTCCAGTCCCACGGCTCGACGGTGAAGCCGCCTTTTTGTTTATCGATCAAGGCCTGAATTTCATCACTTTCGCGTTTCGCCGTTTCTACAGCCGGCGTGGCTAATCTTGCCAAAAGTTTCATTGCATTTTCCGGCGTTTTTGCCATTTGGTCCTGAAGTTTCCATTCCGCGAAGGATTTTTTGCCCATCAAATGCGCTTTATCCATGCGAAGCTTGGCCTCTCTTTCCAAAATATTTCGCGTATCATCAGCATTTCCTTTTTCGGCTCTGTACCAGGAAGCTTTAAAAAGTTTTTCACGTGTTGCTCTGTTTTTTAAATTCTGAAGCAGAGGCTGTTGCGTTGTATTCTGGAGCGCCAATAAATAGCCGGTTTTTCCGGCGCTTTTAGCATCGGCGGCTGCGGCTTCGATTTCATCCGGCGACAGGCCGTCGAGTTCGGCAACATCGGTAATCAAAAGTGCGCCGTTCTTTCGCGCGTCCAGTAATTTACTGGAAAACTGCGTGGAAAGCGTTGCCAGTTCTTCGTTGATCTTTTTCACCTTCGCCTTATTCTCCGCGGAAAGGTTGGCACCGGCAAGTTCGAAGTTGGTAGTGTATAAGTCCAAAACTCTTTTTTCTTCAGAACCTAAATCGTCGGTTTTAATGGCTTTGATGCGGGAATATAACTTTTCGTTCAAATAAATTTTATCACTTAACGCAGAAAAAACAGGCGCGTAATCTTCTTCCAGTTTCTGCAAAGTTGGGTTGGTGTTGGATCCGGTAAGATTGTAAAAAACGAGTTGCGCTCTTTTCAGCACTTCGCCGCTGTTTTCCAAAGCAATAACTGTATTTTCAAAAGTTGGCGCCGCCGAATTGTTGGCAATGTTTTCAATTTCAGCCATCTGAACTTTCATTCCATAGTCGAAAGCAGGCTTGAAATGTTCGTCTTTAATTTTATCAAATTCCGGTGCCTGGTATTGCAGGGAACTTTTCATCATAAAAGGATTGGAAGACAAACTTGCGTCGGGCGTGGGGATTTCGGTGGGAGAGGTCGTGCTGGTCTTTTTCATTGTTGTACAGGCGGTTGTGGCTGCCAAAGAAGAAATTAATAATACAGATGTAATATTTTTCATTTTTGAATTGTTATTTAAAGTAAAGATATTAAATTTAACCAAAAATAAAAACTATGCACCTAAAAACACTCACGCTAACAGCCGCAATGGCGACCTTTTTACTGTCGTGCAATGTGAAATCCGAGAATGGTTTTCCCGGCAATATCATAACGAAAGAAGGAAAAGGCATCATTAAAACGAAGGAATATAAAATGGATTTTGATGAAATTAAAGTCTCCCAATCCATCTCCGCGGAAATCGTAAAATCCAATGAAGAAAAAGTGGTGGTTACCGCGCCGTCCGATATCATCGACGATATTGTGGTGGACAACAGTGGCGGAAAACTTTCGATCCGTTTCAGACCGAATTTAAATATTTCTGCCCGAAATGTTGCCGTGAAAATTTTCGCGAAAGACTTTTCACGCGTGGAAGCCAATTCTTCCGCCGATATCAAGATCAGAGATAAATTCACACAGGAAAAAACGAACGTTAGAGTATCCAGCTCCGGCAGTATTACGGGAAATCTGGAAGCAAACGACATGTCGATAGAAGTGTCGAGTTCGGCGAGTTTCACAGGCGAAATCTGGGCCGTGGATCTGGAATCAGAAGTTGGTTCTTCCGGCGACATTAATATTTCTGGGAAAGCGAAAAATGCGCATTTAGATGCTTCTTCTTCCGGGACTTTAAATGCACAAAAACTCGTGGCACAAAACGCCGACATTGAAGCTTCGAGCAGTGGTGACGTCAGCGTTACTGTTACCGATCAGTTGAGTGCCGCGGCGAGTTCTTCGGGCGACATCAACGTAACGCGGAAAGGAAATTTAAATGTTTTGAGCCAGAAAGAAAGCAGCGGCGGCAGTGTTTCTATCAATTAAACCGGAAATACTGCTTTTTAAGGCAAAAAGATTTTCTCTTATTTTATCTTCATAATATATGCGTAAGCCTCCAGCCCTTTGGTGTGATTTAAAATTACTTTTATCACGCCAAGGACGGGCAAAGAAATTACAGCACCCGCAACGCCCCATAAAGTAGAAAATAAGAGCACACCAAAAATGGTGGTGAATGGATTTAGATCGATATCATCACCAACAATCCAGGGTGTTAATACATAGTTTTCGATGATTTGCGTAACAAATATTACAGCGACTACAAATACAAATATTGCGGAGGATGTTCCTGCAAAAATATAGGAGAAAATTACCGCGATACCGCCGCCAATAAAGTTTCCGATGTAAGGAATTATAGAAAATAACGCCGCGAACAAAGCTAAAAATAAAGCATAACGCACATCGCCCAAAGCAAATCCGGCATAATAAATCCCGAATAAGAACAACATTATTTTCCCCTTGCCCAAAACATAATTTCTAATAACTGCGGCCGATGCTGATAAAATCTCAGACATTCCTACTTCGTGAGTGGTGAGCCGCATAAAAAATCCCACAAACATTCGCTTTTGCATTAAACACAGAATGATATAAACCAACGTAAGGAACATTTGCGATAAAACAGTTGAAAACGACGATAAGGTCTGCAAAACAATATTTTTTATTTTGTTGAAAAAATCCTGGCCATCGCCAATATAATTTTGATAGTTAATCCCAAAATCGTCTTTTAACCACTTCGATAATTCGACGAGCTTTTTACTGCCTTTCTCCTGAATTGCGGGCCAATCTTCTGCAACCAGCGATAACTGCGCAAAAATGAACCAAAATAAAGCAGTGAAAATTACGATCATTAATAATACAGAAACCAGCATCGCCAACCACTCGGGAAATTTCTTTTTAATTAAAAAATTAATAGGAACCTGAAGTAAAACGGCTATAAATGCACCGAACAACACCGGTAAAAGAAGACTGGAGCCGTAGAACAAGAGAATCAAGATCCCGGCGGTGATTCCCAAAAATTTCAGCAGATAACTGCTGGAAATTTCTATTTTATTGTTTTTCAAATTTTAATTTTTTCAGAACTGTAATCTATGAGAAAGTAAATTTAATAAAATTATTGGACTGATAGAAGAAAGCACAGGCTGAAGCGTTTCTATTAATTAAGAGCTAAGAGAATAAAAAAGCCAAGGTTCGAAACGGATTTCTTCCGGAAATAAATCAGGTTTTAGGAATTAATTTTTAATGTAAATCATTAAAATTAACCTACACAGGCAGTATCCTTTTGAGCATGTCGAAAATTTTCTGAATTAACAGTTTTTGCGGTTCGCTTAACAGTTATAACACTCAAAAAAACTCAGCGGAAATTTTCTTCGCTGAATTTATTTAAATGAAACATTTTTGAAATGAAGGAGAAATACAAAGATTCTTCGGCAGGCTCAGAAGGATACGAACAAGACTTTCGTCAAATTTCGAAATACTTTAAAGATTTTCGCTTTAATGCAAATTTTAAACTGAAAACTTTGATTAATTTATTTGGCGCTTCCTCTTCGTTCTTGGACAAGTCGCGAATTGTCCCTACATAAACCGGGAATGGTTACCAGCCGCCGGACGCACCACCACCACCAAAACTTCCGCCACCGCCGAAACCACCAAAGCCACCACCCGAGCCGCCGCCAAAACCGCCGCCCCGGCCAAAACCACCGCCGCCGAAACTTCCCGGGAATGGAAAGAATCCGCCGGGGTAAGTTCTTCTGCCACGTCTGGAAAGCATTTCGTCGTCATCATCATTATTTCCGCCGCCGCCGCGGTTTTTAAAAAGAAAACTTAAAATCATGATAACAAAGAAAATAATCATGACCAGCTGAACCGGGCTTAATCCCTTTTCCTGCGATTCCTTTGCAATGGGTTTAAACTTACCCTGCACGGTTTCCATTAAAGCAGTCGTACCGCGGTTGATCCCTTCGTACCACAGGCCTTTTTTGAAATTGGGTGTAACAATATAATCTAGGATCTGTCCCGCGACGGACGCGGTCAAATACCGTTCAACGCCGCGTCCCTGCTGAATCGCCATGGTATGATCTTCCGTGGCAATGAGGAAAACAATGCCATTATCCTGTTCTTTTTCGCCAATCCCCCATTTTTCGCCATACATTGTGGCAAGGTAATTAATGTCTTCTCCGCTTGTGGTTGGAACAATAATCACCGCAATTTCCGTCGACGTAGAATCGTAAAATTTAATAAGTTTCTGATTTAGCTGATCTTTTTCTGTCTGCGTTAATAATCCCACATTATCCGTTACCGGAAAAATTTTGGCGGGTTTTTTCGGAACGAGCTGGGCAAAAACAAAAACGTTTAAACCTAGAAAAAAGACTAAAAGAAAGTTTTTAAGAGAATGTAATCTCATTCGGCAGTTCATTGGGATTTTCTCCCGAGACCGGGAAATGTTTTTTGAGTTCGAGACCGGTTTCCAGAACGGCATTTTTTAAACCATCATGAAAATTTCCTTTCGAAAATTCGGCGGTAATGCGGTCGTGCATGCGATCCCAGAAATTTTGGTGGACTTTTTCGTGAATGCCTTCATCGCCAATAATCGTAAGATAATGCTGCTCAAAATTCACATGAAAAAGCACCGCATTTCGCGCAGCAGTCTGATCTTTGCAAAGCCTTTTGAAAATTTCAAAAGCGATCTCCGCATTGTTTCCTTCGGTGTTGGAATCGATGTGGATTCGGATCTCCCCGGTGGAATGGTCTTCTGCTGTTTGAATGGCTTCCACAAGGGAAGCCATTTGCTGATCTGTTAGAAAATTATTCATTAATTGGTGAAAACTTCCGGCGCATTTTCTGCTCCTGCGGCCGCTTTGAAATAAGGTTTTTCTTTGAAATTCGTGAAATTCGCCAAAATATTATTTGGGAAAGTTTTGATCGATGTGTTGTAGTCCTGTGCGGCTTCGTTATAATAAACGGTTTCGCTGCGGATGCTGTTTTCTATCGCGGTGTATTCCCGCTGGAAATTGATGTATTGCTGATCGGCTTTTAAGTTAGGATAACTTTCTACCACGGCCATTAAACGGCTTAACGCTCCACTCAACTCGCCCTGTGCTGCCTGAAATTTCGCCATGTCGCCCTCCGTCATATTCGTGGGATCTACGGTGATTGAAGTCGCTTTGGACCGCGCTTCGATAACTTTGGTTAACGTTTCCTGCTCAAATTGTGAATAAGATTTTACGGTTCTTTCTAGGTTCGGAATCAGGTTCGCGCGCTTCTGGTAAACGGTTTCTACGTTGGACCATTTGGTATTTACCGTCTGTTCCTTTGTCGTAAAAGTGTTGTACCCGTTTTTGCCCCAAAAGAACAATACCGCAGCAATTACAAGCAGAGCAATGCCGATGGTTCCGGCGCTCATACATCCCTTATTTCTCATAGTTTACTATTTTTAATGTTTGAATTCGATACCCAAATATACAAATTAAGTCTTAAATTTGTGGAAATTACAGAATAATGGTAACAATCGTGGTGGCAATGGGTTTGGATAATGAAATTGGAGCTGATAATCAGTTGCTTTGGCATCTTCCGACAGATTTAAAAAACTTTAAAGAAATCACCACGGGACATCCCATTATTATGGGACGAAAAACGTATGAAAGTATTGGCAGACCGCTGCCAAACCGCACCAATATTGTGGTTTCCAGACGGAAGGATTGGTTTGAAGAAGGAATTTTGATCGTAGGAAGCATTAAAGAAGCCTTAAAATTTGCAAAAAAAATGGACGAAGAAGTTTTCGTCATCGGTGGCGGCGATATTTACAAACAAACCATCGACCTCGTTGATAGACTTGAAGTTACGCAGGTAAAAGCCAATTTGAAAGCTGATATTTTCTTTCCTAAAATCAGTCCAAAGATTTGGAATAAAACGCAGGAAACCTGCCATGAAAAAGATGATAAAAACGAATTCGACTTCTGCTTTCAAACCTTCGAACGGAAAGTGAAGTTGGTATAAACGTCAGCTTCCCGTTATCCACACAAATTATTATCTTTGCACTTCTAAAATTTAAACAATGAACAAATACATAAAATTCTTAATCTCCGCCTTAATGATCGCTGCCGGAATTTATCTGATGATGAACAGAAATATAGGTTGGGGGATCGTGGTAGTCATTCTTTCCGCCATTCCGATTGTTTTGTTTTTTAAAAATGAACTCATCCTTATCGCCTTTTGGTTTTTAAGAAAACAGAATGTGGCCAAAGCGAGCAACTGGCTTTCCAAGATCAAAAATTACGAAACCGAACTTCACCGGTCGCAATACGGCTACTACCATTACTTGCAAGGCCTGGTTTTGGCGCAGGATCACCCCGCGAAAGTTGAGCCCTTAATGAGAAAAGCTCTGGAATTTGGTTTAAATATGAAACACGACCGCGCAATGGCAACGCTGAATATCGCAGCAGGAGCTCTGCAGAAAGGACGTCGCCAGGAGGCAGCAAAATTACTGGAAGAAGCAAAAAAGCTTGATTCTGCCGGCATGATGACGGATCAGATCAAAATGATGAAAGACCAGCTGAAAATGCCATCCATGCAAAAACACATGCACAACCCGAACATGAGACAGAGAGGGAAATCTTTCTAGAAAATAATATTTTGTACTCTTATAAATCCTGCAGACGCGGGATTTTTTTATTGGCGCGAGCGAAGCGAGCGCCGATAATCCGCCTGGAAATTCCGGCAAAATTTAAATTAAATTGTGACTTCAGTTAATTTAAGTTGACTTTAAAATTAAGAAAATGATAGACCAACGATGGATTCGAAAGAACGTCGCCCATCTATGCAATTACTTTCGTTACTTCTCGCAAAAACAGATAATCGTTTTTAGCGACTTTAATTAGTAGACCTTGGCTCTTTTTACTTTTTACCTGGCTCTTAATTCCTACATTTCCGCATTATCATCCGCGCCATAAAATTTCGGGATCTGCCACTGGTATTTCACGGCCAAAGTCCGGATGAAAACAATCAAAAGAATGGTCGAAATCTGCACGAAAATATATTTAAAACTGCCGTAATTCACCAGTAATAAAAAAACGCTGCCACCCAAAAGACAGGCGGTGGCATAGATTTCTTTGCGGAAAATAAGCGGAATCCGGTTGAGTAAAATATCGCGGATAATCCCGCCGAAACATCCCGTAATCGTTCCTAAGGTTAAACAGATCAAAGGATGCAGATCTGCACTCAACCCTTTCTGAATGCCGACTATCGTAAAAAGTCCCAGCCCGAAACTGTCAAAAACAAACAAGGTGACGCGGAATTTTTTTTCAATGGATTTGAAAATCATCGAAAGCAGACACGTAATAAAAATCACGGAACACATAATCATATCGTGCATCCAAAAAACGGGAACATCCAAAAGTACATCCCGCACCGTTCCGCCACCCACGGATGTTACGAAGGCAATAATAAGCACTCCGAAAGGATCCAGCCGTTTCTGCATCGCTGCAAAACTTCCCGACATGGCAAAGGAAATGGTGCCGAGAATTTCGATGATGAAATTTAAATTTTCATGAACCATGATGGAGGGGTAATGGGTGATAAGTAAGTGGAGGTTCAGATCAGCCCTTGTTACTGCCAGTATTTTTGCCCTCCACGCGCACCGCCTCCGGAACCAGCAACTCGTAATGTCCGCCGAAGGTCAGTATTTCGCGCACTATACTGGAACTGATAAAGGCTTTGCTGGCAGACGTTAAAAGGAAAATCGTTTCCACTTTGTTGTCCCGCGTAAGTTCGCGGTTCGTTTGCGCGATGGCTTTTTCGAATTCGAAATCTGAGGGGTTGCGCAGGCCACGTAAAATGAAATTCACGTTCTTGCTGTGGCAATAATCGATGGTTAAACCTTCGAAATGATCGACCTCAACATTCGGAAAATCTTTGAAGGTTTGCCGAATAAATTCCATGCGCTGCTCCAACGAGAACATATATTTTTTCTGAGAATTCTGTCCGATGGCGATAATGATCTTATCGAAAAGCGGCGTAGCTCTTTCAACAATATCAAAATGTCCAAGCGTAATGGGATCGAATGATCCCGGAAAAATGGCGACTCTGCTCATAATTGATTATTCTGCATTTTAAATTTGAAATAAATTCAAACCTAAAAAATTGTATTTATTTCGTTTTATTCAAGGCTTTCTCCACTTCATTCCCACACAAATCCTTAATGGAAATGCCATAATGCGCAGCCTGTTGCGGCAAAATGGACGCTGGAGAAAATCCTGGATTCGTATTCATTTCCAACATATACGGCGTTCCGTTCATAATGATAAATTCACTTCGGGAAAAACCGCTCATGCCTAAAGAATCGTATGCCTTTTTCGCGATATTTTTTACGCGGATGCGGGTTTCCTCATCAATTCTGGCGGGCGTAATTTCTTCCGAAGCGCCTTCGTATTTCGCTTCGTAATCGAAAAATTCGTTTTTAGATACAATTTCGGTAATGCCCAAAACGATGGTTTCACCCTCATAATCGATAACACCCACGGAAACTTCCATTCCGTCCAGAAAACTTTCAATCAAAATCTCGTCATCTTCGGCAAACGCAAAATCCATGGCTTTTTTCAGATCCGCCTGCTCTTTCACCTTTGTAATTCCGAGCGAAGAACCGGATTGATTTGGCTTTACAAAAACCGGAAGTCCCAAGTCTGCGATAATCTGGTCTTCGTTGCAGTCCTCATTTTTGCGCAGATAAACGCTTTTGGCGGACGGAATTCCGTATTTTGAAAGCACGGCGAGCGTATCTTTTTTATTAAAGGTTAAGGCACTTTGGTAGAATCCGCAACCTGTATAAGTTTGGCCAATGGTGTCCCAATACGCCTGAAGCTCGCCATTTTCGCCGGGTTTGCCGTGAATGATATTAAAACAAACATCAAATTTCACATCAAAACCACTGCTCAGATTCACAGAAAAATCCGCCTTATTGATGAGCGATTTTTCCCCGCGGTCATCCAAAAAGTACCATTCTTCTTTCAAAATCACCACTTTGTAAACATTGTAGAGATCGCGGTCCAAAGAATCGAAAATAAGCTGCCCGCTTTTCAGGGAAACCACGTATTCGTCGGAATAACCGCCCATTACAACGGCTACATTTTTCTTTTTCATAACAGTTTGACTATGCGGGCAAATTTAAACAAAATGTTTAAAATTCGGGCGGAGCGCCCGTAAATATTATCATTTAAAAAAATACCGCAGCATTTCGCGCAAAAAATGCGTGTTTTCCTGTTTTATTTTACTGCTAAAAATATGTATTTTTGCCGCCTATGAAAAGATGGTATCTCTACCCTTTTTCCCTTGGTTATCATTTCGTCACAAGTTTCAGAAACTTAATGTATGATTGGGGAATCTCCAAATCGACCAAATTTAAAACGCCGATCATCAATGTCGGAAACCTGTCCGTGGGCGGGAGCGGAAAATCGCCGATGGTGATGTATCTGGCCGAACTTCTGTCCAAACATTACCGAACAGGCGTCCTTTCGCGCGGGTACGGACGGCTGACGAAAGGTTACGCCATCACGAATTACGACAGCAATTATAAAACGGTTGGCGATGAAGCCATGCAGCTTTTTGAGCGCTTCAAAAATAAATTCGTCATCGGCGTTTCCGAAGAGCGGGTGCCGGGCGCAAAAAAAATGATCGATAATATGGATCTGAATGTTTTGCTGCTGGATGATGCTTTTCAGCACCGCGCCATCAAAGCCGGCTTTAATATTTTGATGACGGATTACAACGATCCTTATTTTAAAGATTATCTCCTTCCCGCGGGCGATTTGCGTGAAAGCAGAAGTGGAGCAAAAAGAGCCCAGATCGTTATGGTTTCTAAATGCCCCGACGATTTAACGGAGGAAAAAAAGCAGTATTTCATTTCGCGCATCAAACCGCAGCACAACCAAAAAGTATTTTTTTCGAGCATCCGGTACGACGAAAACATTTATGCCCACGATCAGTTTTTGCCGGACAATAATTTGAGTTATTACGATATTTTATTGATTACAGGAATTGCGAATCCGAAACCGCTGCTGAATCATTTATCCAAATTTTCGCAGCGCGTAAAACATTTAAAATTTAAAGACCATCATAATTTCAGCGATCAGGACATTAAAGAAATTGTAGCTGAATATCATAAACTGGGCGAATACAAACTTATTTTAACGACGGAAAAGGATTATGTGAGGCTGAAAACTTTTGATTATCTTCGGGACCTGGTTTACTACTGGCCCATCAATGTTCACATCGAAAAAAAGGAAGAATTCAACCAAACCATTCTCGATTATGTTGGAAAAAATTAAAGAAACCGCGGCGTTCATTAAAAACATTATTCAGGACACGCCCGACTTTGCAATTGTTCTGGGTTCCGGTTTAGGCGCTTTGAAGAAGGAAGTCCAGGCCATCCATACGTTAGACTATCACGAAATCCCAAATTTTCCGCAAACAACCGTTGCCGGCCATGGTGGAAAATTAATTTTTGGAACGCTGGAAGGTAAAAAAGTGTTGATGATGAGCGGGCGCTTTCATTATTATGAAGGCCACGATATTCAGACTGTTGTTTTTCCGTTTCGCGTTTTCCATTTGCTGGGCATTAAAAACCTCATCCTTTCCAATGCGGCGGGCGGCGTAAATCCGAACTTTAAGGTGGCAGATGTGATGATCATCAACGATCACATCAACATGATGCCGGACCATCCGTTGCGCGGCCAAAATTTAGACGAATTTGGCCCGCGGTTTGTGGACATGAGCGAACCTTACAATAAAGAAATGATCGTAGTTGCAGCAAAGGTGGCAAAAGATTTAGGAATCACGGCGCACCAGGGTTGTTACGTCGCGCTGCAGGGACCCACTTTTGAAACACCCGCGGAGTACGGCATGATTAAAGCCATCGGTGGCGATGCCGTTGGAATGAGCACAGTTCCAGAAGTTATTGTCGCCAAACATCAGGGAATGGAGTGTTTCGGAATTTCAATTATCACCGATGTGGGCGGACCCGACATCGCATTCACGGTTTCGCATGAAGAAGTTCTGCAGGCCGCAAACAAAGCGATGCCCACCGTCATTAAAATCGTAAAAGGTTTGGTGAAAAATTATAGTGCCTAAGTTCCCTCGAAAAAATTCAGAAAACGCCGCTTCCGGGAGGTGTTTTTTGTTTTTAAAGATTAAATCTGTCGAACATCCTATTTCCCTTTCTTCAATTTTCCCATGATTTTTTCCGCCGCAACCGTTGATTCTAAGATGATGACGGAGAAATTTTCTGCCATTTTTTGTCCGGCGGAAGACTGATAAAAGCGCGTGATCTTTTTGATTTCCGAAAGTGTAAAATGTTTGCGGTAAATCCAGATTACGGCGTTATCCAAAGATCTTTTCCCATCGCCGGAGGTGATATACTGTTCGGCTTTTTCTGCTTCGGCGGCAGTAATTTCACCTTTGGCTTTATCTTCGCCAATTTTAAAAAGCAGAACCTCATTGATGTTGAAACCGCCTTTGGCAGCGCGTAATTTTCGAATCTCCTGCGTGAGGCGGTCTTCCGGAACAGCCGTTGTATCGATAACATATTTAGCGGCTTCTGACTTTATTTTCTCAAAAGTGTCTTTACCGCTGATCTGCGCGGAAAAAAAGTTGGAAAAAGCGATAAATAAAAGAAAAAGTGCAGTTTTCATGATATTTAAGTTTTAAGTTTCCCTATTTAACATCTAATCCGCGGTTCGCCGAAGAACGATCTTCAAGTTAGGCCATTTACTTCACTCGCACATAAATATGGCGAATATTGTTAACGCCCGTGTCGCGCTCATCGATCTCAATTTTTCCGATGCTTTTGATTAATGGCAGCAACTTCGCAAAACCAAAATTCCGCGGGTCAAAATCAGGTTTTTTCTTCAAGATAAAATTTCCCAGATTTCCCAGGAACGTCCAGCCATCCTCGTCGCCTAAATCGTTGATGCTTTGCGTAATGAGTTTTATTGTTCTGGAATCTACTTTGCTGATGGGTTCTTTTTTTCTCCGAGGTTTTGAAGTTTTCTTTTCCTCAACCGTCGCATCGGTCTCTTCCGTGGTATTGTTCAAAATTTCCAGATAGATAAATTTGTCGCAGGCAGAAATAAAGGGTTTCGGTGTTTTCTTTTCTCCAAATCCGATGACGGTCATTCCAGCTTCCCGAAGCCTCGTAGCGAGTCTTGTAAAATCGCTGTCGCTGGATACAATGCAGAAGCCGTTCACTTTTTCGGAGTACAGAATATCCATCGCATCGATGATGAGGGCGCTGTCGCTGGAATTTTTCCCGGTCGTGTAACTGTATTGCTGAATGGGCGTGATGGCGTTTTCCAAAAGAACGCTTTTCCAGCCGGAAACCGTGGGTTTGGTCCAGTCTGCATAAATTCTTTTGATGGTTGGAGTTCCGTTGCGCGAAATTTCCTCCAGCATTTCTTTTACATTCTTGTACGGAACATTGTCTGCATCGATGAGGACCGCTAATTTATCGTCTGCCATATTTGGATTTTTTGTTAACTTTTAAATTTCGTTCAAAGATATAAACAATTCACGGAAGTCGTATTTCACCTTTAACCTAGATGTTTTTAAGGGTGGCGGATTTTTAAATCCCATTCCTTAATTTTGCAGCGTGCAAGCCGACCGAAAAATAATTCATGTAGATATGGATGCGTTTTACGCCTCTGTAGAACAACATGATTTCCCTGAACTGAAAGGAAAACCTCTGGCAGTGGGCGGCGGACAGTACGGCGTGGTTGCTGCGGCAAGTTATGAAGCGCGGAAATACGGCATCCGGTCTGCAATGCCGGGACGGCTGGCTTTGGAAAAGTGCCCGCACTTAATTGTGGTGAAACCGCGGTTTCAGCGGTACAAGGAAATTTCTCAGCAAATCCGCCAGATATTTTATGAATTTACGGATTTGGTAGAACCGCTTTCTCTGGATGAAGCCTACCTCGACGTTACTGTAAATAAAAAAAACATGGAATCCGCGAACGACATTGCGCGCGAGATCCGGAAAAGAATTTTTGAAGAAACAGGCTTAACGGCTTCCGCCGGAATTTCCATCAATAAATTTTTGGCAAAAGTAGCCTCCGATTACAACAAACCGAACGGCCAGAAAACCATTCATCCCACCCAAATTCTGGAGTTTATGGAAGAGCTGCCCATCGAGAAGTTTTTCGGGATCGGAAAAGTGACGGCGAATAAAATGCACGAACTCCATATTTTTAAAGGCGCCGATTTAAAGAAAAAGTCCCTGGAAGAACTGCACCGTCTTTTCGGAAAATCCGGACTTTATTATTACAACGCGGTTCGCGGCATCCATAACAGCGAGGTAAAATCGCACCGCATCCAAAAAAGTGTTGGTGTAGAAGAAACTTTCTGGGAAAATCTGCTCGACGAAGAAGCGGTATTCAGGCAGTTGGAAATCATCAGCGAAGATCTGGAAACGCGGCTTTCAAAAAAAGAAATCAAAGGAAAATCTTTAACTTTAAAAATAAAATACAAAGATTTTATGGTCTACACGCGCAGCCGCACGCAGGAAGATTATTTCGAAGATGCAAAAAATTTCCTCGAAACCGCCAAACAACTCTGGGAACTTCGGCCTTTCGACAAACCGGTGCGTCTGCTCGGCTTATCCTTATCCAATTTGAACACGCAGGAAAAAAAACAGATCTCGGTACAGCTGAAAATTCCGTTCGAGGAGTTTGACTGAGCTGAAATTGTTCTTTCTTTTCTTTAAAGAGTTCCACCCAATTTGAAAAATTTTCTTAAATAAAGATCGCTTTTTATCTGGCCTTTCTTCTGCGAAAATCCGGACACTTCTTATCATAGATCAATATTCACGTCGATTATCCGCTTTATTTTTGCACTCAGATAACAACTAAAAAATCTAAAATGAAAAAATTATCAATTTTTGCACTTTCTGCAGCACTTTTTGTGGTTTCCTGTAACGAATCCAAAGCCGACACGGTGACTTCGACAACAGAGCAAACCGTTGCCGGACATTCGGGGGAAAGCTTTAATGTAAATACCGACAGCAGCACTGTAAAATGGACGGCTTATCACAAAGGTGGCTTAAACCCAAGATTTGGCACGACCAAAACGACCGGCTTGTTCTCTGTAGAAAACGGAAATCTTGTTTCCGGGAGCCTTGTTTCGGACATTAATTCTTTAACAACCGATCCAACTGCAGTTGATCCTGCAACAACAGACGGAAAAACAGCTGCGGATCTTGATACGCATTTGAAAAGTGCAGATTTCTTTGATGTTGCAAAATATCCAAGTGTAAAATTTGATATTACCAAAGTGGAAGATCTTGGCGCCGGTACGGAAACCAAACTGGAAGGCGCGAACAAACAGGTTAGCGGAAACCTTACCATTAAAGATAAAACGGTAAACGTAACCTTTCCCGCGAAAGTTCAGGTGACGGACGGAAAAGTTGATTTCGTTTCCAAATTCACCATCAACAGAGAAGATTGGGGCTTGGCATACGGTGCCGAAGGCGATCCAAAAGACTGGATGATCTCCCAGGGAGTTGATCTGGAACTGAATATTGTTGCAACCAAATAATTTTGACGCAACATCCATTGAAGCCGCAGTTTTGCGGCTTTTTTTTGTGGAATGAGGAGATGATGCTTTTAAGCTGGATCCTGAACTTTCTGTTAAATGCGTCGTTGCTACTTTAAACAATATTGATAAACTAAATTAAAACCGGCGCTCCAGCGAATTTTCACCTTTAAAATGGCTTCTTCATCCATTTCGGGCTGGTTTTTGCTTGTGCACTTCAAAAATTTATAAACTATGAATCCTACAATGCTTCAAGGTTTTCACTGGTATTCCGAGGGAAACGGTGAACTTTACAACCAGATGAAAAACGCTGCCGATTACCTGAAGGAACTCGGAATTTCCGCTGTTTGGTTTCCGCCCGCGTACAAAGCTGCCGGTGGCGGCTATTCCGTCGGTTACGATCCATACGATTTATTTGATCTGGGCGAATTTGACCAAAAAGGAAGCATCAACACTAAATATGGAAGCAAAGCACAACTAATCGACGCTTGTACAGCCTTACAAAAAAACGGGATTTCGGTGATTGCAGATATTGTTTTGAATCACAAAGCCGGCGGCGACGAGAAAGAAAAGTTTCACGCCGTAAAGGTTGATCCCGAAAACCGCCAGCAAAACATCTCCGAACCATTTGAAATAGACAGCTATACCAAGTTTACGTTTCCGGGCAGAGGCAAAAAATATTCCAGTTTTCAGTGGAACTATCAGTGTTTTTCCGGCGTAGATTATGCAGAGGGCGAAGGCGAGGGTATTTTTCAGATCATCAATGATCATGGCGAGGGTTGGGAAGAAATGATTTCCGTGGAAAAAGGTAATTATGATTATTTAATGTACAATGATATTGAGCATCGCAATCCTTTCGTACGCGAAGAATTAAATACCTGGGGGAAGTGGTACCACGATCAGATACATTTCGGCGGCGTTCGTCTCGATGCCGTAAAACATCAGTCTCCCGAATTTTACCAGGAATGGCTTTATGCCTTGCGCGCCAACACCGGAGAAAACATTTTTGCAGTCGGCGAATACTGGGCGCCCGGCGAATTGCCGCTGCTCGAAAAATATATTGAAGCCACGGAAGGCTCCATGAGTCTATTCGATTCGTCGCTTCATCACAACCTGCACGAAGCCTCTTTGGCGGGTGAAAATTATGATTTGCGCACAATTTTCGATACCACGCTTACGCTATCAAATCCGCTGCTCTCTGTAACGTTGGTGGATAATCACGATACGCAGCCGCTACAGGATCTGGAAGCCCCCGTAGAAAAATGGTTTAAACCTCTTGCTTACGCATTGATTCTGCTGCGGGAAAGTGGTTATCCGTGTGTTTTTTACCCGGATCTTTTTGGGGCGCATTACACCGACAAAGACAAAGAAGGAAATGATCAGGAAATTTTTCTGGATAAAGTCGAAAAAATTGAAGAACTTTTAAAAGCGCGCCAGCTCTTCGCATACGGAACGCAGCGCGATTATTTCGACGAACCCAACTCGATTGGCTGGATTCGCGAAGGCGACGGCTACAACAAAGGTTGCGCCGTGGTCTTAAGCAACAGCGATGCAACGGAAAAATCCATGGAAATAGGTGAACAATATGCCGGACAGCAATTTTATGATTTTCTGGGCTGGTTTCCGGAAAAAATAACAATCGATGAAAACGGCTGGGGAAAATTCCCTGTTCCGGCGGGAAATGTTTCCATTTGGGTGCCGGAATAATTTTTAATTTTTCAAGAATTTATTTTGAAAGAATTTACAATTGAAGGAAAAAAGATTCGTGACATCAAAACATTTTACGTGGAAATTAACCGCGTTTTTATGCCTGATGAAGACTGGAAACTGGGCGAAAGTTTAGATGCGCTGAATGATTTGCTGTATGGCGGTTTTGGAGAAATTGAAGGAAAAGAAAACATCATAATCTGGAAAAATTTTGAAGAAAACCGAAAAATACTGGGTTTCGAGACGACCTTGCAGTTTTATGAAGCTAAATTAAAATCACCCCAAATCTTCAACACCAATTTCATTCAGGAAAAAATAGATGATTTAAAAAAGGGAAACGGCCAAACGTACTTTGAGATTATTCTCGAAATAATTGGTGCGCATTCCAACATTAAATTGATAGAGAAATAAGATCGTTAAGATACTATTAAAAAGAGTTAATCATTAGACGAATGGATTTATTAGATATAAATTTGTTTTCGAATTAAAAAAATACAGCAATATGAATACGTACCAAGTTAAAGCATACGGAACTCCGTCCAAAGAAGAAGATTTAAAGGAAATGCAGATCGAACGCAGAGAAGTGACGCCCACCGATATCGAGATCGAAATTTTATATTGTGGCGTTTGTCACAGCGATTTGCACACCGCGAGAAATGATTGGGGTGGCACAAAATATCCCGCAGTTCCGGGTCACGAAATTGTGGGAAGAATTACGAAAGTTGGCGATGAGGTAACCAAATTTAAAGTCGGAGATCTGGCCGGCGTTGGATGTCTTGTAGATTCCTGCAAAGAATGCGAAAGCTGCAAACAGGACCTGGAACAATACTGTTTAACGGGTTCTACCGGCACTTACAACGGCAATGATAAACATTTGGGTGGTCATACTTTTGGCGGATATTCCGAAAAAGTGGTCGTAACGGAAGCTTTTGGCTTGAAAATTCCTGAAAATCTCGATTTAAAAGCTGTTGCCCCTTTATTATGCGCTGGAATTACAACTTGGTCCCCGCTAAAACACTGGAACGTGAAAGAAGGCAGCAAAGTGGCCGTGGTTGGATTGGGCGGCCTGGGACATATGGCGATTAAACTGGCAAAAGGTTTAGGCGCTCAGGTTACTTTATTTTCCAGAAGTCCCGATAAAATTCAGGATGCCCTGGATTTAGGTGCGGACGCCGTGGTTATTTCCACGTACGAAAACGAAATGGAAACCGTGAAAGGAAAATTCGATCTGATTATCGATACCGTGCCTTATGATCACGACATTAATCCCTATGTTTCGACACTGAACATCAGCGGAACTCTGGTTTTAGTCGGCTACATCGGTCAAATGGGCGATGCCCTGTTTACACCACCCATGATCCTGGGAAGAAGATCGGTGGCTGGTTCGGTAATTGGCGGCATCAAAGAAACTCAGGAAATGCTGGATTTCTGTGGCGAACACAACATTTTACCGGAAATCGAAATGATTAAAATTCAGGATATTAACGAAGCGTACGAAAGAATGCTGAAAAGCGATGTTCGGTATCGCTTTGTGATCGATATGCAGTCTTTAAAGAATTAGAATTTTAAAGAACAAGTACATAATCCGGCCGAAAATTTCAGCCGGATTATTTTTTGAGTATTTACTTCAGAATCTCCTTTGCTACTTTTTGCTTTCCATCGATTGGTTCTGATATTTTTAAACCCAGAATATCGGTAATCACGGGATAAACGTTTACGTTCTGAAATTCGCCAATTTTCTTATTTTCCTTGAAAGCCGGACCAAAAGCCACAAACACCGCCTTCATTTCCGGCACTTTGTAGGGATTGTACCCATGTTTTCCCGCAGATGTTTTCTTGCCCTTTTCCAGAAATATTTTAGAAGGCTCCGGAACGAGCAAAATTTGGCCGATTCTGTTGAACCGGTCGTCGCGCGCGGAGAATTTCAGTTTGCGCGGAAATCTTTTATCCAGATAAACTTTGTAATCATCGGTTTTATTTTTCTTCAGGTCGCGATAAGCAGCCTTCACTTCGGTCGGATCTTTGACAACCACACGCACCAAAGTTTGTGCATTGTAGTAATCAAAACGCGTTTTATCCCTAAGCATCTGAGGAATTTCGAGCGGATTTTCCGTATTTACCTTAATCATTCCGTGATCTGCTACAAAAATGAAGTTCACGTTTTTTAAACCCAACTGATTTACTTTCTCTACTAAATTTTTCACGGCTTCGTCAATTAACTGCACGGCGTCGGCGGTTTCTTTGGCATCCGGGCCAAAATGATGACCGCCTCCATCCACCTCCGGGAAATATAAACTGATAAAGTGCGGCCGTACGTTTTCAGGCAATTTTAACCAGTCGAGAACTTTTTCTACCTTTTCGGCCGGACTGAATTTTTCGTGATAATGATAGTAATAGGACGGTCGCATTCCGCCCGCATTACTGGCAGAACCTACCCACATCATCGACGCAGAGAGCGTGCCGTTTTTTTCTGCCAGACTCCAAAGTGGTGTCCCGCCATACCACGTGCCGTCCTCCGCGTTTTCTTTGCGGCTCATGGCGTAGAATTTTTCCTTTTTGTAATCGTAAAAGAAATTATCGATCAAACCGTGGTGCGACGGGTATAAACCCGTAATCAAACTCCAGTGATTCGGAAAAGTAATGGTGGGAAAACTCGGGATCATGGCCTTTGCCGTAACGCCACTTTCAGCGAACCGTAAAAGATTTTGGGCATTATATTTTTTAAGATAATCGTATCGAAAACCATCTGCAGAAATCAAGATGACATAAGGTTTTGAGAGCGCGTCTACAGAATTTTTTCTGTTCGGAACTACAACTTGCGCAGTATCTACCTGGGAAAATGCCAAAAGAAAAAAAAAGGAAAAGAAAAGGACGGATATTTTTTTCATAATTTCATAATATCGTCCCAATTTACGGGAAAAACGCCTTAAGGTATGTCCTTTAGCCTTGTTAAATTAAATTCAATCGAAATACAATTTTTTCCGACTTATAAAAACAATTAGCATTTCGGTAAGAAAAACATACGTTTAGTTAACATTTCTTAATAAAATATTACATTTGCGGAGATTTCTTTTTTATTATGAGAAAAATTTTATTCTTTCTGTTCGCTTTTATTTATTTTAATTCCTACGCTCAACTTGACCGCGAACATTGGTTTGCACCCATGTTTGATGGGCAGTCTAACAGTGGAGACGAACAGTACCTACATCTCTCGACGAATGAAACCACGCCGTTCAACGTAAATGTGTATAATAATAATGTTGTTATCGCCCAAAAAACCATCAGCAAAGGAAATCCAGGCGTAATTTTTATCCCGAGGTCCTATATTATTACAACGGAATATTCCGACGTGCTTCGGGTGCGAACGATGGGCCTGTATGTAAAAGCTGAAAGACCGTGTTTTGCGAACCTGCGTTTTGGCGTAATCAACCATGCTGAAATTATTACCAGCAAAGGGACGGCAGGCATAGGAACTAAGTTTTATACGGTGGTGGCGCCCAATTCACTGTATAACGACATTCTTGGTTTTGCAGCCAGCTTTATCGCTACTGAAGATAATACAAACGTTACGGTAAACAATTTTAAAAAAAACCTGTCTTTTACCGGCAGCGGAAATTTAAGCAACATCACATTCAAATTAAATAAGGGAGAATCTTACATTATCGACGGGCGGGCGATTAACAGCGAAAATGTGGACGGTTTTATTGGCGCAACAGTAACCTCAGACAAACCTGTTTCTATGACGAACGGGAATTTCAACGGCCAGTACGCGAGCACTGATACGGGAAGCGGTTCCGACATCTTAATGGATCAATCGGTTCCTGTGGACAAATTGGGTGATGAGTTTGTAGTCGTGAAAGGATATGGTGCCCTGGGTAATAATATGGAAGGGGCGATTATTGTTGCTACCGAAAAAAACACCGCCATTTATTTGAATGATTCCACCGTTCCCTTTGCGACATTGGCTAACGAAGGCGATTTTTACTTCATCAATGAGACCAATTATGTAGACCGAACCAACGGCCATTATAATTTGCACATTGTAACCGATAAAAACGTATATGTTTATCAGCTTTTAGGCGGCGTTGAAGCCGGCTCCTCGCCGTTAGCGACGGGTGGCATGAATTATATTCCACCCCTAAACTGCTATCTTCCACAAAAAATTGATGAAATCAGTTACATTAATAAAATCGCGCAAAACGATGCGGATAACCGTTTTGTTACGAAGTTAAATATTATTACAGAAAAAGGCGCAGTTGTAAAAGTGAATGGTGCCGTTCCGAACCCGCTGTATGGGCCTTATGATATCTCTACGATCACCGCAAACCAAAGTTGGGTCACCTATTCTATCCCCAATGTAAAGGGAAACATAACGGTAGTGTCTGATAAAGCGGTTACTGCGGGAATCGCGAGCGGAAATGCGGCTTTCGGTTATGGTGGCTATTTTGCCGGATTCTCTTCCATTCCGCTTATTACAAAAACCGTGGGCGACTGTCTTCCAGGTGTGAAGTTGGAAGTAACTGCAGGTTTTGATAGCTATGAATGGTTAATAAAAGCTGGTGGCGTTTATATTCCCGCCCCCGGAGTTAACAATACCTTCGAATATGCTCCCACACAGGCAGGAATCTATGCCGTAAAGGTAAAACAAGGTTCTTGTGCAGAAATTCAAACGCGGGATTTTAAGTTTTTCAATTGCACCACCTACACCAACTATGATTTTTCGACCTGTACCAGTCAAACTGTTTCTCCCAATTTTGCGCTGAGTACGCAAGGTGTTGATATTTCGACGCTTAAAGTTGATACGCCGCCCACAAAAGGCAGCGTAGTAATTAATCCAGATGGAACATTAACCTACACAGCAAATCTGAACGCCACAGGCACCGATACTTTTAAATTTTCTTTCTGTGGAAACGGCACCATTCCGGATTGCGAAACGGTGCAGGCGACCATCAATTTAAATCAAATTGAACATTACGATAAAATCCTCAATGAGTGTTCTGAAACGTCAACAGCAGTCTTCGATCTTACTTCTGCCCCCGTAACTCCAGATGCGACAGTGACGAAAAAATATTTTACCGATGCTGCCTATACAAATGAAATTCCTCTGGCGCAGCTTACCAACTACACTTCTGCTCCGGCATTTATTTATGTAAAACTTCGTAATACCTTTGGGTGTGAAGCGGAAGCAGAAATCGAATTAAAAATAACTGCGCCGCCGGTTGTTACGCCGTCACTTTACACGCAAAAAACCTGCGACGAGGATATTGATGGAATTATCGACGGCAATTACAAGGTGAATTTAGCAGCAATTACTCCCACGATTGTACAAAATTCCACTGCCTTTGCAGTAAAATATTACGCTACACAACAGCAGGCAATTGACGGACTGATCAATAATATCAAAGGACATTTCACTTTTACAACCGATACTTTTGTTTGGGTTCGTGTAGAATCTCCGGCTGTTTGTACGCCGGTGATCAAAAAGGTTGCATTACAAATCGGAACAAAGGCGTCTTTAATTACAGCGGTAGCAATGAAAGAGGTTTGCGACCTCAACGAAGATCAATCCGAAGCAATTGTTCTTTCCGATTACACTGCTCTGTTTTCGGTGGCGGCTGGAACTTCTGCAACGTACTTCGATACGCTTTCGGACGCGCAAAACAATCAAAATGCAGTCAACGTTAACCAAAACATCACAAGCGACCGAACTTTTTATTACAGAATTAATGTTCCCGATTTCTGTGTAAATATCGGCGCAATGGCGATCAATTTAGAAAAGGGAACGCCCTCGCCCGTCCTTCAACCTTCTTACACCGTGTGCGCCGGAAGCACCACTACACTGGACGTGGGAACGGGTTTCCCCGCAGGAATTCTTTGGAGTACCGGCGAAACGACGCCGACTATTACGGCAGGCGTGGGAAATTATTATGTTGACTTAACCAATGCTTCAGGCTGCATTTACCGCCAAAATGTGATGGTGATTGCCTCACCAAAACCGCAATGGAACGTCGCCGCCTACGATGCTACGAATTGTGATGATGATTTCGATGGAAACGTCAAAGTAAATCTGAATAATGTAACTCCGCTTGTATTGCCCAATTTCGCTTCGTTTACGGTGGAATACTTCAGCGATGTGAATCTGCAAAATCCGATTGCAGATCCTACGAATTTTACGTACATCACAGATACGACCATTTACGTGCAGGCAACTTCCGCTTATTGCCCAGCTGAAAAACGGCAAATCGACTTTAAAGTTGGAAACAGCCTGCCCTTGCTTATCGCGGAGGTTAATGCGAAAGTTTGTGACGACGATTTCGATGGAGTAAAAGCGGTAAATTTATCCGGTTATGTTTCGGAATTTACTTTGGACAGTGCTGTGAGTGTTTCTTATTTCGGAAGTTTGTCAGATGCTCGGAAAAAGATGAACCTCCTTTCAAATCCTGTCACCGTTGCGAATTCAGGGAATTATTATCTGAGATTCCACAAAAGCCAATACTGTGATGTCATTGGAAAAGTGTCAGTTACCATTCAGAAAGCTAAAAAATCGGATTTTTTGTCTGACGAAGATCTTTATATTTGCCCCGAAGCCACTACAGTTCTCAATGCCGGAGCGGGTTTCGACGCTTATTTATGGAGCACGGGTGAAACTACACCAGCCATAGAAGTTCCGGTCGGCGACTATTATGTCGATCTCACCTCGAACGGCTGTACTTACCGGCAATATGTTTTTGTGAAAGCAGTGGCTTTACCCACCATCACGAATATAGAAATTCAGGGATCTACCGTTACTGTAAACGTTACGGGCGGAAACCCTCCTTACCAATATGCGCTGGACGGCAATAATTATCAGGCTTCCAATGTTTTTACGGGAGTTGGCGGCGGCGACCATAGTGTTTATGTGATTTCCGCAGACCATTGCGAGCCGGTTCGCGCAGATATTAATGTAATTGTACTTTACAACGTTATTACCCCAAATAACGACGGTGTGAATGATGTTTTAAATTACGCAGCGTTGCTAAAAAAAGAAGCACCTTTTATGCAAATCTTCGATCGGTATGGCAAAACGGTTTTCACGGGTGATAATAACAATTCCTTTATCTGGGACGGGAAAATTTTCGGCAAAGCTGTAAGTACCGGAAGTTATTGGTATGTGATGAAATGGAAAGAGCCCGGATCTTCTGCCGTAACGCAATACAGCGGGTGGATTCTGGTAAAAAACCGCCTCTAAAAATTTTACAAAAAAACCTGAATTTACTGGATTCAGGTTTTTTTATTTTTTGTTGAGGTTTACTTTTCAACTAGATCGTTCTTCAATTCGAGTAAGATCTGATGCGTTTGCGCTTTTAATTCTGCCAGACCGTCGTTATTATAAATAATGAAATCTGCGAATTTTATTTTATCCTTTTCAGGCATTTGGTTCTGCATAATGGTTTCTACTTCGCGATACGTTTTATTATCGCGATCCATCACTCTTTTCAGGCGGCAATTGTCGTCCGCGGTAATCAGGATCGATTTATAACAACTTTCGTTCAGCTTCAATTCAAACAAAAGCGCAGTTTCCTTAAACACAAAGGGTGTATTGTGTTCCTGAACCCAGTTTTCAAAATCGACTTTAACTGCGGGATGAATGAGGGAATTTAACTGATTCAGCATATCTTCATCATTAAAAACAATTTCGCCGACATACCTGCGGCTGTAGAATCCATTCTCATCGTAGGCTCTTTCTCCCAAAAGGTTTTTGATCTGCCGCTCCAAAGGCGGATTGTTATTCACAATGTCTTTTGCACGGACATCCGAGTAATAAACAGGAAAACCTGCTTCTTCAATAAATTTCGAGACGGTGGTTTTCCCGGAGCCAATGCCGCCGGTAATCCCTATGATTTTTTTACTTTCCCTGGGTTCGGGTTCAGGTTCTTCTTCTACCATAACTTTATTTTAATGTTTTAATCTTAATAGCCAAAAACTTCGTTCATGCTGAAAGTTTCATCCAGGCGAATGCCTTTTTCTGTCATTTTTAAACTGGCGAGTTCGTTGTGCGCATCGTGTTCGAAAAACAACAGATAATCATTATCCACACACTGTTTCAAGAATTTCGCTTTTTCTTCCATCGTCAACAGTGGTCGCGTATCGTAACCCATCACATAAACCTGCGGAATATGTCCCACGGTCGGAATTAAATCGGCCGCAAAGACAATGGTTTTTTCCTGATACTGAATCACCGGAAGCATCTGCTTGTCCGTATGTCCGTCTACAAAAATAACATCCATCTTTAAATCCGGCGCGAAACCATAATTTCCATTTTGCGGAATAGGTAGAAAATTCAGCTGTCCACTTTCCTGAATCGGGATAATGTTCTCCTTCAAAAAACTTGCCTTTTCCCGCGGATTTGGTTCCGTGGCCCATTTCCAATGGTCTTCATTCGTCCAGAAATTGGCGTTTTTAAAGGCAGACCGGTAACCGGTACGATCGTCATTCCATTCTATCGCGCCGCCGCAATGGTCGAAATGAAGGTGCGTAAGAAAGACATCGGTAATATCTTCTTTTACGAAGCCATATTTTTTTAAATTTTTCTCCAGCGTATCGTCGCCCCAAAGCGAATAATGTCCAAAGAATTTCTCGTCCTGTTTATTACCCAAACCGCAATCGATGAGGATGAGCTTTTTACCGTCTTCCACCAAAAGCGACCGCGTTCCGAGTTCGATGAGGTTTCTTTCGTCGGCGGGGTTTGTCCGTTCCCAAAGAGTTTTCGGAACGACGCCGAACATGGCACCGCCATCTAATTTAAATTTTCCACACTGGATTGGGTAGAGTTTCATATTAAAAATGAATAATTAATGATTAATAAATAAGGGCTTAATAGCTTTTGCATCATACTGAGTAAAACTTACTGATTTCCCTTTGATGATTTTAAGATTGCGGTCATAATTTTGATGATCTCTTCAATATCAAAGAGTAGCGATTCGTATTCTGCTTGACTAATATATTCGGTCTTAAAAAGAAGTTTTAACCAATATCTGCTCTCGAACGCTTCTTTGTAAGAAATTTGAAGTTTAAATATAAATTCTTTTTTGCTAAATGCTGCAATTGCCTCTTCAATATTTGCTCCGACCGACGTAGCACATCTTATCAATTGGTTGGAAACTGTCTTTTCATTTCTTTCATAATAAAGGATTTTGTACAAGTTGACAATTCTAACAGAAAAATCAAATGATTTACTCCTAATAATATTATCCCTTTGTTGAAAATTAGTTTCCATTCAAGTTATTCATTATTACTTTTTAATTATTATTTAAAAAAGTTCATCGGGTCTTTTGGGAATCGCAATCTGCAAGTGTTTGTATGCTTTTTCCGTCACTTCTCTTCCTCGCGGCGTGCGGATTATAAAACCTTCCTGAATTAAAAACGGTTCATAAACTTCTTCCAAGGTTTCGGGATTTTCACCAATCGATGTTGCCAAAGCCGAGATTCCCACCGGTTTCCCCCGGAAATTTTCGATCATCACGCGCATAATGCGGTTATCCATATCATCAAGACCGAATTCATCAACATTTAAAGAATTCAAAGCAAATTTTGTAATATTGATTTCAATTTCACCATTTCCTTTGATTTCCGCGAAATCGCGCACTCTTCGCAATAAAGCATTTGCAATTCTGGGTGTACCGCGACTTCGCCTGGCAATTTCCATAGCAGCATCTTCGTAGATCTTTACCTCCAAAACTCTGGCGCTTCTTCCGATGATCATCGATAAAAGTTCAATTGTGTAATACTCCAACCGGCTCTGAATTCCGAACCGCGCGAGCATGGGTTTTGTTAACATTCCGCTTCTCGTGGTTGCGCCAACTAAGGTAAAAGGATTCAATCCGATCTGCACACTTCGTGCATTCGGACCGCTTTCGAGCATGATATCGATCTTATAATCTTCCATGGCCGAATATAAATACTCTTCTACGATCGGCGAAAGACGGTGAATTTCATCGATGAACAGCACATCGTTTTCCTCTAAATTCGTGAGCAGGCCTGCCAAACTTCCGGGTTTATCCAAAACCGGACCGGACGTTATTTTACATCCGACGCCCAGTTCGTTTGCAATAATATGTGCTAAAGTGGTTTTCCCCAAACCCGGCGGGCCGTGTAAAAGAACATGATCCAAAGCGCCGCCGCGGTTTTTCGCCGCAGCCACAAAAACCTCCAGATTATCCAGCGTTTTGCGCTGTCCCGCGAAATCCTGAAAACTCTGCGGCCGGATTTTTTCTTCCTGAATGAGTTCGTCGTCGGAAAAATTATCTTGATCTGGATGCAGAAAATCGGGCATTTTTTAAAATTTAGTCAAAGATAGAAAATTTTTAGAGGGAAAAATTCTTGTCATTTAAAACAAATTAATTTGGGTGGAAAAGCACTTTATAATTTCGAACTTTTCTCCTAAAAACACTCGATTCGTGGGCGTATAAATTCGTAATTTTGCCGGATATGTTTTCAACCCCTCAAAAGGAAAGAATTGCACTGTCTGCATACTTTTTATTGTCCGGAATTTGTTTCTCTTCCTGGGCTTCCAGGATTCCTACGCTCAAAACCATCTACCAGCTGACAGAAGGAGATTTAGGAAATTTATTAATGATATTGCCTGCAAGTGCCCTCATCGGCATTCCACTTTCGGGGTTTCTCGTCGCAAAATTCGACAGTCGAATCCCTATGCAAATTGCCAGTATTTTGTTTATAGTTTCTCTTTTTTCTTTGAGTTGGGGACTTTCACTCCTCGGAATTTCTATTTCCTTGTTCTTTTTTTCAATCGCACTCCGAATCATCAATATTTCCATCAACACGCAGTCGATTTCGGTTCAGCAGAAATTTGAAAAGAAAATCATAGGCTCTTTTCACGGCGTTTGGAGTATTGGCGGAATTGTGGGCGTGCTTTTCTCCACCATCATGTTGAACTATGAAATCTCCATTTTTTGGCATTTTTTATACGTCGCGCTATTTGGTTTGGTCATCACAGTTTTCATGTTTCCGATGCTCATCAAAAACGACAGATCGAAGGTTGGCACTAAATTTAAATTAGGAAAACCAAGCAAATATATTTCTCTCCTCGGATTTATCGTCTTTTTCGCTGCGATCTGCGAAGGCGGAATGTACGACTGGAACGGCGTTTACCTGCAGGAAATCGTAAAACAGGAAGTCTTTACTTACGGCTATCTGCTTTTAATGATCTGCATGACGATTTCGCGCTTAAGTATCGATAAATTGATGGAATATTTTGGCATGCAAAAACTCTATATTGCCAGTTCTGTGCTCATCATTCTCGGAATCCTTCTTGCCACAATTTTCCCTTATCTTTATCCTGTTCTTATCGGATTTGGAATGGTAGGTTTTGGCGTTTCCGGCCTTTATCCGATGACTTTTATCCTCGCCGGCAAAGCCAAAAAATATTCCGTAGCGATCGTGATGTCGATCATCGGAACGTATTCTACGGTCGGTATGTTTTTAGGACCGCCAATAATCGGTTATCTCGCCAGCGCGTTTGGCCTGCAGAAAGCCTTTATTGTATTTATCCTCGCCGGCTTGATGTTTATTCCGCTGTCTAAAATGGTTTTTGACCATTTAAAAAAGTGGCAATAGAACAATTTTTTCTTAAAAATAATCTGTCTTAATTTTTGAATTTATAAAATCAGAATCATGAAGTTAACCGGTCCTTTCAAACAAATTGTTACGCTCGCCAATCTTCCTTTGCGCGGTAAACTTTCAGATGATGAGCTTGAAATTATTGCTGAAGGTGGAATTTTAGTGAATGAAGGTAAAATTTTAAAAACAGGATCTTTTCAAAATTTAAAGGACGAATTTCCTGATGCTGAACTTGAACTGACCGAAAATGAACAGGTTTGTTTGCCCGCGTTCACCGATTCTCACACGCATATTTGTTTTGGCGGAAACCGCGCGAACGACTTTGCCCTGCGGAATGCGGGAAAAACCTATCTCGAAATTGCGGAGACCGGCGGCGGAATTTGGAGTTCCGTGCAGCACACGAGAGCCGCGAGCGAAGGAGAATTACTGAAAACAACTTTAGAAAGAATTAATTTCCTGATTTCATTAGGAATTACAACGATCGAAATAAAATCCGGCTACGGTTTGGATGTGGAAAATGAACTGAAAATGTTGCGCGTTATCAAAAAAGCACAGAAGATTACGAAAGCGACTTTGGTTCCCACGTGCCTTTCCGCCCATTTAAAACCGCGCGATTTCGCCGGAAGTTCTGAGGAATATTTAACCTATATTTTGGAGGAAATTTTACCCAAAGTAAAAGAAGAAAACTTAGCGCAACGCGTTGACATTTTCATTGAAAAATCCGCCTTTTTACCGGAAGAAAGCAAAGAATTTTTATTAAAGGCGAAAGAATTAGGCTTTGAAATTACCGTTCACGCGGACCAGTTCACGTCAGGAAGCTCCCGAATCGCCGTCGAAGTAGGCGCAAAATCAGCCGATCATTTGGAAGCTACAGTTGATGAAGACATCCGGTTTATCGCTGAATCTGATACCGTTGCAACTGCGCTTCCCGGTGCCAGTTTAGGGTTGGGCGAAAAATTTACACCAGCCCGAAAAATTCTGGATGCAGGTGGAATTCTTGCCATCGCCTCAGACTGGAATCCGGGGTCGGCACCCATGGGAAATTTAATTACTCAGGCCTCCATTTTGGCCACGTTCGAAAAACTTTCGACGGCAGAAGTTTTGGCCGGAATTACTTTTCGCTCGGCTTTTGCTTTGAATTTGGAAGACCGCGGAACTTTGGAAAAAGGCAGAAAAGCCGATTTCGTTACTTTCAGGACTGATAATTTTCAGAATATTCTTTATCAACAGGGGCGTTTACAAGCAGCATCTGTTTTTATTGACGGAGAAAAACAGAACTTATGATTCAAGAAGTAAAAAAAAGCGAAATACGGTATCTGGACTTTTGGACTTGGTTTAAAAAGCATCAAAACGATTTTTTCGACGCCATCAAAGAGCGCGGTGATGTGGAAGCGAAATTCTTCAATCGAATTGCGCCAAAACTTCAGCACATCAATCAAAATTTCTTCGTTCTTGCGGGAATGTCTGGGGAAAATACGGCCGAAATGATTGTCACCGTAGACGGAAATATCAAAGATATCGTTTATGCGGAAGAACTCATCAAGGCAGCGCCAACGCTGGAACACTGGAAATTCACGGCCTTAAAACCCGAAACCGATATCGAAAAAATTTATATCGAAATGAGCGATCACGTGTTTCATAAAGACAGCATTTACTTCTACTCCAACGATGATGAGGATTATCCGGACGAGATTGATTTGGTTTTTGTACATGAAGACCTTAACAGTCAAAATGAAAGCGAGCTCATTAGCGGCACCTATTTATTCATCGACAATTATTTGGGTGAATTAAATTTTGCCACACAAATTGATAATTTTAGCATCAAAGGAAAAAATGAGGCAGAAAAAGATCTCATTCCAATTGAAAAACTGAAGGATTTCCTCGGTTGGCGCGAAAGAGAATTCACCGAAAAATACGAAGGCGCTAAAATGACCACGACCGAAGATTCCTATTCTTTACTGGAAGGTACGCTGGAAAATGGTTCTCCCTTGCTCGCCACCGTAAATGTGGATTTGTTGCAGTGGAATGAAAAAGCTTCGCATCCCTGGATTTCAGTTTTACGGATTGAGTTTGTGGGCGATGAAGAAAACGGCTTCCCGGATGATAAAGATTACGACATGTTCAATATTATCGAAGATGAAATAATGATTGAACTAAAAACGACGGAAGGAAACCTCAATTTGGGTCGCGAAACGGCGGAAAATTTAAGAGAAATTTATTTTGTGAGCAAAGACTTCCGAAAGATTTCTAAAGTTCTCGCAGAAACCGTTCAAAAATATCCGGAATACAAAATGAACTTTGAAATTTATAAAGACAAGTACTGGCAATCCTTCGAAAGATATGGAATTCATTAAAAATCTTTATCTTTAAAACCTAAATTAAACTTTAATGAGCAACTTAGATGTATGGGAAGTTTTCATACAAACAAAACCCGGACTTTCCCATAAACACGCCGGAATCGTACAGGCCGCGACCGCAGAAATGGCACTGCAGGCTGCAAGAGATGTTTATACCCGAAGAATGGAAGGAACCTCTATTTGGGTCGTACCGAGCAAATATTTGGTGACTTCTGAGGGAATCGACAAAGAAGCTTTTTTCGATCCGGCAGATGATAAACTCTATCGGCACCCTACTTTTTATGAGATCCCGAATGACGTGAAAAACATGTAGAATAGACGAAGAGATGATTGACTATTAGATACAAGACGGAGAAAGTTGATGGTAGAATATTCTGCTAGGAAACACATTTCGCGAGAACATCTCATATCTCCAATCTTAAAGTCTCCAATCTCTACATCTCATGTCTAAAAATTTAAAAAAAATGAATCCACTTTATAACTATACTTTAAAATTAGCTGACGACACTTTGATCTATGGTCAAAGACTGGGCGAATTGTGCGGGCAGGGGCCGTATCTGGAAGAAGATATTGCCTTGACGAATATTGCTTTGGATTATCTGGGACAATCGAATAATTTCTACAAATACGCGGCACAAATTCAGGATTTGGGGAAAACTGAAGATGATCTGGCTTTCCTGCGTTTGGAAAAGGAATACCTGAATTGCCAACTTTCCGAGCTACCGAACGGTGATTATGCAAACACGATTTTGAAGGTTTATTTCTTCGCGGTTTATCAGAAAATTCTTTACACGGAATTGATGAAAAGCAGCGATGAACAGCTTGCAGCAATCGCTGAAAAATCTCTGAAAGAAGTAAAATACCATTATACGCACACTTCAACCTGGATCAAAATGTTTGCGGGCGGAACTGAAGAAAGCAAAATGCGCTTAAAAAATGCGGTCGAAAATTTGTGGGAATACACCGGCGGAATGTTTGCGGAAACGCAAGGTGAAGAAGATCTGGCAAAATTAGATGTTGTTCCAAACAGTAGAAATCTGCACGAAATCTGGACAAAAACAATCGAGGAAGATTTTCAAAATTTCGGCATCGCAATCCCGGACAGTGACTTTATGCAAAAAGGATCGCGAACCGGTTATCACACAGAATATTTTGGTTTTATTTTATGTGAACTGCAATATATGCAGAGAACCTATCCAAACTGCGCCTGGTAATTTCAATTTGAGAATTTGAGAATGAGTAAATTTGATAATTAAATGACCTCATTCTCAACTCGTCACATTTTCAAATCATCAAATTCTCGATTATTTTGAACAATCTTTTAGAACTTCTTTCCCAAATTCCGGACCCCGAAATTCCCGTCATTAATATCGTGGAACTCGGCATTGTGCGGGAAGCCAAAAGGGTTTCCGACAACCAAGTAGAAATCGTGATCACGCCGACGTATTCGGCCTGTCCGGCCATGTTTAATATTGAAGAAGACATCATCAAACTTTTTAAGGAAAAAGAAATTACGGCAAAAGTGATCACCAAAATTTCTCCCATTTGGACGACGGACTGGATCACCGACGAAGCCCGGGAAAAACTGCGCGCTTACGGAATTACGCCGCCCGAAAAAGGAAATCATGAAGACCATCTAAACATCCCCAAAAAATGTCCGAGATGCGGATCCGAAAACACCAAACAGATCAGCCGTTTCGGTTCTACGCTTTGTAAAGCCAGTTACCAGTGCAACGATTGTCTGGAACCTTTCGATTATTTTAAATGTCATTAACTCAATTTGAAAATGTGGCAATTTGAAGATTTGATGTTTTAAAAAATCCCTTTTCAAAGCTTTATTTTTATAATTATTAAGAGTTTATCTTTGTTAACACACTTTAATTCAAAATTAAATTTAAACTCATTAAAGAATTTCCAAATTTTTAAATTTTCAAATTAACACTATGTATAAACAGCTCGAAATAGAATCTCACCTCGACGGAAAATTACAGATCGCTTATCTCAACGACGAAAAAACTTACAACAGTTTAAATAAAACTTTACTAACTGAACTCCGAACCTTTATTCATGAAGGAAGTCGGGACGAGAACGTTCGCTGTTTGGCGATTTCAGGACGTGGAAAAGCTTTTTGTTCCGGACAAAATTTAAAGGATGCCATGTCTTTCAGCGATCCGGAGGAAGAACGGGTGATACAGCGTATGGTCATCGATTTTTATAATCCTTTGGTAAAAGAAATTTCGAAAGCCAGAAAGCCCGTTATTTCTTTGGTTAATGGACCTGCGGTTGGCGCGGGCGCGATGCTGGCATTGATCTGCGACTTTACTTTAGCGACAGAATCTTCCTATTTTTCGCAGGCCTTCGTAAATATCGGTTTGATTCCGGATACGGGCGGAACGTATTGGCTGCCGAAACTTTTGGGCAGACAGCAGGCAAATTACCTCGCCTTTACCGGCAAAAAATTATCGGCAACGGAAGCGAAAAATTTAGGATTGATTGCAGATGTTTTCGAGGACGAAAATTTTCTTGTAAATGCAATGGGAATTTTGGAACAGCTTTCAAATTTACCGACCAAAGCCATCGCGCTCACGAAAAAAGCGTTTAACGAATCTTATGAAAATTCCCTGAGCCAACAATTGGATGTGGAAGGAATTTTACAGCAGGAAGCCGCAGAATCTGAAGATTTCATGGAAGGTGTATCTGCATTTTTAGAAAAAAGAAAACCGGAATATAAGGGAAAATAAGTTGATTTGAAAATGTGGTAATTTGAAAATTTGAGAATCATGAGAAATGATAAAGAAAATATAATCGTTATTAAAACTTTTGATTTTGCACTGAAGATTATCGAATTTTCTGAAATATTTTTCGACCAAAAGAGATTCTCACTGGCACATCAAATTTTCAGCTCAGGAACTTCAATCGGCGCTAATGTTAGAGAAAGCCAGAATGCAGAAAGCAAAGCTGATTTTATACACAAAATGAAAATTGCAGCAAAAGAAGCTGATGAAGTAGAATATTGGTTGCTTTTATGCAAACATTCTAACGTTTTAACTTCGCCTGCGGAAGAAATGTTTGATCATTTAAAAGCCATTCAGTTGATTCTCTCCAAAATTATTTCCACATCTAAATCCTAATTTCCAAATTAACACATTATCAAATTTTCAAATTAAAATTATGAAAGTAGGAATTATCGGCTCCGGCACCATGGGAATTGGAATCGCACAAGTTGCCGCAACTTCCGGTTGTGAGGTTTATTTATATGATCAAAATTCAGCGCAGACCCAAAAATCATTGGCAAGTCTGAAAAAAGTTCTGGCTCGACTAGTTGAAAAACAGAAAATCACTGCGGAGAAAAGCGAAGAGATTTTTAATAAAATTAAGCCTTGTTCGGAACTTCAGGATTTTAAAGATTGTGATTTGGTGATTGAAGCCATCATTGAAAATAAAGAAATCAAGACGAAAGTTTTTCAGCAACTGGAAGAAATTGTTTCTGATGAATGTATTATTTCAAGCAATACTTCTTCGATTTCGATCACGTCGCTATCTTCTGAACTAAAAAATCCGAAACGTTTTATTGGAATTCACTTTTTCAATCCGGCGCCGTTAATGCCTTTGGTGGAAGTGATTCCGGGATTATTAACCGAAAAAAGTTTAGCAGAGGAAATTACAATTTTAATGAAGAGTTGGGGCAAAATTCCCGTGATCGCGAAAGATGTTCCCGGCTTTATCGTAAACCGAATCGCCCGTCCTTTTTACGGCGAAGCTTTAAGAATTGTGGAGGAAAATATCGCCACGCCGGAACAGGTTGATGAGGCGATGCGGACTTTGGGGAATTTCAAAATGGGACCTTTTGAACTCATGGATCTTATCGGAATTGACGTCAATTTTTCAGTAACTAAAACGGTTTACGCAGATTATTTTTTCGATCCGAAATACAAACCGAGTTTGCTTCAGCAAAGAATGAGCGAGGCCAAGCTCCACGGCCGAAAAACCGGCAAAGGATTTTATGATTATTCGATAGAGAACCAAGAGTCAAGAGTCAAGAGTCAAGATATTAAGGACGATCAGCTTTACGCAGAAATATTTTTAAGAATTATTTCAATGCTCATCAACGAAGCGGTGGAAGCAAAACGCTTGGGAATTGCCGACGATGAAGCCATCGAACTGGCGATGCAGAAAGGCGTGAATTACCCAAAAGGCTTGTTGGCATGGGGAGAGGAGATTGGTTTCGACAAAATTTCAGAAACGCTTCAAGATCTTTACGAAACATATCAGGAAGAACGATACCGACAAAGTCCGCTTCTCAGAAAAATTTGAGAATTAATAAATTTGAGAATTTGAAAATAATTCCAAACTTTATAAATTATCTCATTTTCAAATTATCTCATTTTCAAATTATCACATTTTCAAATTCATTTTATGACTCCACTCGCACTCGCCCAATACATGCTCAACCAGGATCATTTCTCCCGATGGATGGGAATCAAACTCATCGACATACGGGAAAAATATTGTCTCATTGAAATGCCTGTAAAACAGGAAATGATCAACGGACTTAAAACGGTTCACGGCGGTGTAACTTTTTCTCTCGCGGATTCGGCGCTGGCTTTTTCGAGCAATAATACCAATGAAGCTTCTGTTGCTTTACATTGTTCCATGAATTTTACGAAAGCGATTCGCTTGGGAGATATTTTAACCGCAGAAAGCGTTTTGATTTCCGACACGCGAAAAATCGGCGTTTATGATATTTCCATCACCAATCAAAACAAAGTTTTGGTGGCGACTTTTCGTGGAACGGTTTATAAAATTGAGAAAAAGGTGACGGATTTATAATTTGTTTTACCTTTAAAAAGGAACAAAAGATTATTTCAAAAAATACCATTGCGAAATGTCGCAAAATTAGTGATCTGCGTCTTTTTAAATAAACTTCAAAATTAATTTCTAACTTTGATTAAAATTTAGAAATGGAGACGCAGTTACATATTCAGAATAAAAAACTCGAAATTATTCAATGGTTATCAACCGTCGAAGATCTAGGAGTTTTAGAAAAAATTTCAGATATCATTTCTCACGAAAAGAAGAAAGATTGGTGGGATGAAATTTCTGATCAGGAAAAAAAATCTATAAAAAAAGGTCTTGAAGATGCAGAGGCAGAAAAGCTAAATCCACATTCAAATGCACGTGAGATTTATGGTAAATATTTATGAAATTGTTTGGACTGACCATGCTTTAGCGGAACTTCAAGACACGATACATTACCTTGAAACGAAATTTTCACAGCGGGAAATCAGTCGGTTGGCCGAAGAAATCGAGCGGATTTTAGCGATCATAAGTCGTAACCCGACCATTTTTCCTTCTACAGAAAAAGAAAATATAAGAAAAGCGGTCATCTTAAAATTTAATTCTATGTATTTTAGAATTAAAGAAAATGAAATACAGATTCTATCTTTCTTTTCCAATAGACAAAGTCCTGATATTCTCCAAATATAGTTCTGCTACCAACTTCAAAATCATTTTTGAAGTTTTTTTTATTTTGATGTAATATATTTCCGAAATTAGTTGTCTTACTGATAGAAACAAAACTATGACCCACGATATTTTTAAAAATACGGTATTCTGTCTCAAGGATGAGATGTACCGTTTTGCGAAAAGATTCGTGATGAGCAGTGACGAAGCAGAAGACGTTGTACAGGATTTGATGATGAAATTTTGGCAGAAAAAAGAAGAACTCGCGACCTTCGGGAATCTGAAATCCTACGCCTTAAAATCGGTGAAAAATGAATGCCTGAACAGATTGAAGCATCACGATGTGAAAATGGGTTTTGCAGATTTTCAAATGCACAGAAGTGAGCTTTATCAGGTAGAAACCAATAATTTAAAGGAACAGATCGTCGGTTTTATCAATCAGCTGCCGGAGAAACAGAAAGCTGTCATTCACCTGAAAGATGTCGAAGAATACGAAGTCTCTGAAATCTCGGAGATGCTGGAAATGGAGGAAAACGCAGTGCGCGTCAACTTGATGAGAGCACGGCAAAAAGTTAAAGACCAGATCCAAAAACTGATGACTTTTGAAGAAAAAATGATCGAAAATTTATAAAAATTTAGAGATGAAAACGAACGGGCAAGACAAAAAATACACGGAAATCTTTCAGGAACTGAAAGACGAAAAAATGACCTGGGATTTTGAAGATTTTTTGGCTGAAACTGAGAAACCGAAGAAAAATATACCCTTGGTTTCAAAAACAAAAGGCAGCACTCTTCCGAAAATATTTCTAATGGCAGCAAGTCTTGTACTGCTTGTTTCCCTTGGAATTTTCTTCAACAAAAATAACCGGTCGAACATCGATGAAAAAGACACTTTGGTAAAAAACGAAATCCTGAAACAGAAAAACAGTTTTGGAAACGGCACCGAGATCGTGGCGCTGCAAACCAAAGATTCTGTAAATGTAGTTTCCGACAGCTTGCTCTCCGATTCAACTTCTTTTAAATATGATGCCGATGTCGTAGAAAAAATTCTGCCAAAAAGAGGCCGCATCCGACGCGTTTCCCAACCGCAGTACGTTCAAAATTCTCCGGAAAAATCTGCAAAAAAACCCGCGGAGAAAAATATCGACTACAAATCCAATTTCGTCATCATCAACGGTCAGAAAATAGAAAGCGAACAGGAAGCCATCGATCTCACGAAATACTCCTTCCGCATTCTGTCTGAAAATGTTTCTAAAACAGTGGCCTCTACCGAGGCAATCAACAGCTTTAATAACGATTATTAAAAATTAATTATCATGCAAAAATTACTTATCATATTCGCCCTCTTCTTTTCGCATTTCTTCCTGATTAATGCGCAGAAAGACAAACTGGATCAGCTTTTCGAAAAATACCAGGAATCGGACGGCGTTACTTCCATAAAGATCGCCAAACCCATGTTCAATATGCTGAACAAGCTGAACATCGACGATGCCGAACTGGACCAGATCAAGCCCTTGCTCAGCAAAATTAATGGTTTGCGAATTCTGATCGTCGAAAAACCCGAAGCTCCTGCAACGCCTGGCAGCGGGGACCAAATGAAATTCAATTCATTCCAAAAATTGCAATCGGACATTACCAGCTCCATCAAAAACATGAAGTATGAGGAACTGATGACGGTTCACAGCAAAGACAACAAGATTAAATTTTTGTCGTCCGACGCCGAAAACGGGATCTTAGACAACCTGCTTTTAAGCATTAATTCTGAAGGAAATACGGTTTTAATGATGCTGGACGGAAAAATCTCGATGGATGATGTGAATAAACTGGTGAATGAAGCCCAGAATTCCGCGCCCATCAGTACGGTGATGACCGAAAACATCAGTTCGAACAGCGCTACGCAGGTCCGAAACGTGGGAAAATTTACAGGAGTTTCTGTTTCAAGCGGAATTAAAGTGAATTATACGCAAGGAAATAACCAATCTGTAGTTGTAGAAACCGATCCGAACATGCAGCAATACATTTCTACCGAAGTTGAAAATGGCATTCTAATCATCGCAGTGAAAAATAAAAACAATAAAAACCTAAACTTTAAAAAGTTGCTTGTAACCGTTGAAGCACCGCGGCTAACGTCTGCGAAAGTATCTTCAGGTTCGCTTTTCAGCACCATGAACACCATTAACGAAAACGATTTCGACGCAGAAATTTCTTCCGGTGCCAACATGAACGCAGATCTGAATATCAAAAACGCCGTCAACGTCGATATCAGTTCCGGTTCCAGCGTCAGACTGGATGTAAAAGCAAAAACTTTTATGCTCGACGGAACCAGCGGATCGATGTCCACAATCAATGGAAGTGCAGACAAAGTTTCTATCGACTTAAGCAGCGCCGCCGCTTGTAACGCACAGAATTTGGTTGGGCGCAATGTTACTGCCAATGCTTCTTCGGGCGCCAACATAAAAGTTCAGGCTCTGGAAACGCTGGCCGGCACAGCAAGTTCAGGCTCCTCGATCCGGTACAAAGGAAATCCCCAGATTTCCGGCGGTGCTACAAAAACCTCCAGCGGCGGAAGCATTAAACCTTTAAACTAAACATCATGAAAAAACTATATCTTGTACCTCTAAGCTTCGTTCTGCTCCTGTCTTTTCAATCCTGCATGGTTTCTACAAAACCAAAAATGGATTTCTTCGCTAACTCCAATTATGCGACCTCAGGCGCAAAATTCACAAGCGTTAATGTGCCGATGTTTCTCGCGAAACCAATTGTGAAACGAGCTTTAAGAGAAGATGCCGAAAATGAAGACCTCATTAACCTCATTAAAAAAGTCTCCGATATAAAGGTGATGACGGTAGAAAATGGGAATGACAAAATGATCGCGGATTACGCCAAATTTCTAACTCAAAATAATTACGAGGAATGGATGACCATTCGGAAAGAAAAAGAAACCATTAATTTTCAGGCGCGGCAAAAAGGCGAAGAAATCCGCAAACTTCTCATTACAGTTGCCTCGGGCAGTGATCTGGTTTACGTCGACATCTCCGGAAAATTCACGGCCGATGATATATCCAGAATCATCAATTACTCCGAAAAAAATGATGTAAAAAAATTAGTGACCAAATAAATTTTTTGTTGTAAATATAAAAGCAGGTGCTGAAAGATATTTCGGCACCTGCTTTTTTTTGAATTATATTTAAAGCTTAAATTTAATTCCGCCGTTAAAAGTTCGGCCTTCAACATGCGTCCAAATCTCATCGAACTGCGGATTTTGGTGCGTGCCGGAAACGACGGGTTTGTACCTGCCCTGTCTTGTATCTGTAAAGTTTTCCAGATTAAGAAAGATAGAAAACCTGCCGAAATATTTCTCAACCATAAAACCAAGTTCCCAGTAAGGCTGTGTCAGTTGGCGATTATAGAGGATTTGCCGGTCTGTGAAATACCCCTCAAAACCAGCTTTGTAATTGCCTTCTTTCTCCGCGATTAAGGCTAAGTTTACTTTACTTTTCGGTACCAATGGCAGCTTTTGCGTGTCTGGAAGATATTCTGCTTTCGTATTCGTAAAAGTGTAGCCTGCGAATAATTTGATGAAATCTTTGTAGATAAATTTCAAATTCGTTTCAAAACCTTTACTGTAAACGTTCGAATCGGTGTTCCTTAAATCGAATGTTCCGTCAATATTGTCATTTAAAATAATTGAGTTTTTCAGCTTCGTGTAGAAAAACATCTGATTTAAACTTAACTTAAAATCATCGCCCAAATTCGTTTTGAAGTTAACGTCTGCAGTTGCCCCCAAACTTTTTTCGGAAGAAACATTTTGCAAAGGCCGAAGATTTTGATAATTAAAAGTATCGGTTTGTTCCGTAAAAGTCGTCGGCGTTTTGTAGCCGAAACCACCACCAATTCTGCTTGTGAACTTCGGTGAAATCAGGAAAAGAAAAGAAGTTTTGGGTAAGAAAAAATTTTCAGATTTCGTGTAAAGCGGATTGCTGTAATTCACAAAATCGGTTCGGATTCCGTTTTCAATCTTTAAAAAATCCGCCACATCCCAGGTATGTTGCGCATAAATCCCCGAAGTTTGAGTTTGTAAATTCAAATTAAATACTGGATTTGAATTTTGCTTAAACTGATCCAAAATATAATTTCCACCTAAAATAAAAGTTTGCTTTTCGCCGGATTTACTCCAGGATAGATCCGAATAATAATTCTGGTTATTTCCGCTGAACTTATAACCCGGAACTTCAATTTTCCGCTCGAAAATAGCAAAAGCACTTTTGTAATTTAACGCAGAATTATTGCCGAATTTTTTCTCAAATTCCAGCGTTGTCGTATTTCTTAGGCTTTTGTTTTGCTCGAAATAAGGATGATTTGCGTTTCTTTCTCCTTTGATGTACTGCAGATCTCCACCGAGACGGTCTCCTTTCGTGAAAGCATTACCAAGAATAATCTGCGCATCTCCCGGAAGGTAAAAAAACAGTTTCGGGTGAATGGTGAAATCCACCGATTTTGGCAATTCGGAAAAATCGTCCTCATCAACATCGAAAGCTTTTTGGTTATTATAAGTTGCGAGAAAAGTGTAGCCGAAATTCTTTGATCTTTTCGACGCAAAAACGCCGAAATTAACCAAACCGGTATTCGCATAATTGGTCAAAATATTCAAATCCTGCTTTTCACGCGGCGTTCGGGAAATAAAATTAATAACGCCCGCAATCGCGCCGGCGCCAAATAGTGGAACTCGGGCCTTTGATGATTTCAACCTGTTTCAAATCCAACGGAGGAATTTCCAGAATGCTCAAGCCATTGGCAAAGTTGCCAAAACTTGGAAATCCATCTTTTAAAATCTGCGTATATCTGCCATCCAAACCCTGAATTCTGATGCTGGAATTTCCTGAAGTTGCAGATGTTTGCTGCACCGCGATCCCGGTACTTTCGTGCAGAATCATGGCAACATTTGAAGGTCGCATATTGGCTTTCTCGTCGATTTCCTCCAGTTCGATGGTTTCTACTCTGGTCGGCGTATTTGCGATGGTTCGGCTGGTTCGAGTGGAATTGATGATGACTTCCTCAATATCATTTTCCCGTTCCCGGGCGGTCTTTATGGTGTCGTTTTGCGCAAACGAAAAGGAGCACAGCTGAATTGCTGTGAAGAAAAATATTTTTTTCATTAAATATAATTAAGTTAAAATGTTAGCGAATAAATTCAATAAAATCTTAACTTAATTTGGGCGGCTGCCAGATTCCTAAAGGTATTTTGGAAAGCGTAAATAATTGGAAATCCGAAATTTTAGTAGAAGGCGCTGCGATCTTTACCTCAGAAATCTCCGCCAATTTTTGATCCAAAACTTTCACAATTCCACAACAGGAACATGTGCAAAAAACGGAACAGGCGTCAAAATCTGAATGCTGCGAATCTCCGGACTTTTTCTCCACAGCAGTTGTGGACGAACCTGAAAACTGCGAAACCTCATCGTTACACGGCACGGTAACAAGAATGGCAAAGAAGAGCGATAAAAAAAGAGAAATGAATTTCACACGTCAAAGGTAAGTTTTTTGTAAAATTTGTAGAAGTGATTTATGTTAGGTTTTTTCTTCCTTAAATTAAATTAAGTTCATAAAAAAATGAAGATTTTCATTTTAGCAAAAAATACCTTAATTTTGCACAGAAAGTAAAGATGTCTATCCACAACAAAATCGTAGAAACTGCCATCACTTTCGATGACGTCCTTCTAATCCCTTCTTATTCAGAAGTTTTACCTAATCAGGTTTCCCTAAAATCACGACTTTCCGATAAAATTACGCTTAATGTTCCCATCGTTTCCGCTGCAATGGATACGGTTACGGAAGCAGAAATGGCCATCGCTTTGGCAAGAGTCGGCGGTATTGGGTTTATCCACAAAAATATGCCTATTGAGGAACAGGCGACGCAGGTTTACAATGTAAAACGTTCCGAAAACGGAATGATCTCCGATCCGGTAACGCTTTCCAAAGATCATACTTTGGCCGAAGCGAAGGAATTAATGGCAAGATTTAAGATTTCAGGACTTCCCGTGGTGGACGATACCAACACTTTAATTGGCATCATCACCAACCGCGATGTAAAATATCAGGAAAATCTGGAGGCGAAAGTGGAAGAATTAATGACGAAAGATAAACTCATCACGTCCAACAAAGCCACGAACCTCGATGAAGCCAAGCAAATTCTCCTTCGCAACCGCGTGGAGAAACTTCCTATCGTAGACAAGGATTTTAAACTCGTTGGTCTCATTACCATTAAAGATATCGACAATCAAACGGAATATCCAAACGCGAACAAAGACGCCAACGGCCGTTTGATCGTAGGCGCCGGCGTAGGTGTGGGCGAAGATACGATTGAGCGCGTTACCGCTTTGGTAAAATCCGGCGTTGATATTATTGCGGTAGATTCCGCCCACGGACATTCCAAAGGCGTTTTGGATAAAGTTGCAGAACTCCGTAAAAACTTTCCCGATCTGGATATTGTGGGAGGAAATATTGTGACGGCCGAAGCCGCGAAAGATCTTATCGAAGCCGGCGCGAATATCCTGAAAGTCGGCGTTGGTCCGGGTTCCATCTGTACAACGCGGGTCGTTGCCGGCGTTGGGGTTCCCCAACTTTCCGCTATTTACAATGTTTTCGAATATGCAAAAACTAAAAACGTAGCCGTAATTGCCGATGGTGGCGTGAAACTTTCCGGAGATATTGTGAAAGCTTTAGCTTCCGGTGCCAGCGCCGTTATGCTCGGTTCTCTTTTAGCAGGAACCGATGAAGCTCCGGGCGAAGAAATTATTTTCCAGGGACGGAAATTTAAAGCCTACCAGGGAATGGGCTCGCTTTCGGCCATGAGACGCGGCGGAAAAGAAAGATATTTCCAGAGTGAAGCCAAGAAATTTGTACCGGAAGGTATTGAAGGTCGCGTTCCGCACAAAGGAAAACTGGAAGAAGTTGTTTTCCAGCTTACGGGTGGAATCCGTGCGGGGATGGGTTATTGCGGCACAAAAGATATCGAAACCTTACAAAACGACGGAAAAATGGTGATGATCACCGGAAGCGGTTTAAAGGAATCGCATCCACACGACGTCATTATTACGCAGGAAGCACCGAATTATTCCCTGTAAAAAACAAATTTTAGGTGTTTAATAGAAATGCCGGAGGTCATCTTCGGTATTTCTCTTTTAAATATTTGTTATATTTACTTTTTATTCGAAATAATGAAACGATTCCTGCTGCTTCTCACTTTTCTGCTCTTCATTACATGCGATGTACTGCCCACCAACCGTCCGGTCTATCGCCCCGGTTCATCCGGTTCAAACACCTCGAATCCTTCCCATAATGAGAGAAGCGAATTTGCAGCTTTAATGGAGAAAGATAAAATTAATAAAAAACACGTGAATGCAGAAGTTCTTACCTATTTACTCAACGATACAGATCCCGCAGAAAGCCACACCGCCGCCGTCATCGAAAATACTTCGGGTTGTGATATCATCGTAAGAATGGTGGGAATCTCAAATAATCAAATCTACAATCTGCCCATTTCAGCGCACACGAAAAATCAGTTTGTTGTTCAAAAAGGAAATTACACCGTGAAATCGAATATTTGCGGCGGCAATTACTATTCTCAAAAATACCTGACCGATCCGCTGATCCTGAAACTTTCGGCGAATTAACGTTTAAAAGCGAGTCGCGCAAAACCTTAGATTATTTAGAAAAGAAATAAACACTTCAGCGCTGATAAAACTCATACGTTAAAACTTTCAAACCATCTTTATTTCGGATAAATTTGTCCTATTAAAAAACAGTAAAATATTCTTCAAATGAAACACCTAGTAACAAGCTTCGCATTGGCTCTTTTAACCCTTCAGGCATGTAAACAAAATGCTTCCGATGGGTCCGCCGGAAAGACTGAAAATGCAATGGAAATTAAAGTGAGCGGCGAAACAGAAAATCAGAAAGCCGTAAATCCACCCACGGTTCCTGCACCAATTGGCGACCGCGCCGCAAAAAAAGTAATCGTGCACCTGGAAGCCACCGAAGAAGAGGGCGAATTGGCGGACGGCGTTACTTACAAATTCTGGACTTTCAACAGTACCGTTCCGGGTTCATTTATCCGAATCCGAGTGGGCGACGAAGTTGAACTTCACCTTAAAAATGCGAGCAACAGCGTAATGCCGCACAATATCGATCTTCACGCCGTGAATGGTCCTGGTGGCGGTGCCGAAGCAACCAATGTGGCACCGGGAAAAGAAGCGATATTTAATTTTAAAGCTTTAAATCCGGGACTTTTTGTCTACCACTGTGCGGCAGCGCCCGTTCCTCTGCACATTGCGAACGGAATGTACGGTTTAATTTTGGTGGAACCGGCAGGCGGTCTGGCTAAAGTTGACCGCGAATACTACATTATGCAGGGAGAGTTTTACACGAAAGGAAAAACCGACGAAAAAGGACTGCAGGAGTTTGATCAGGACAAAGGCGTGGACGAAAGACCGACGTACGTAGTTTTCAACGGCAAGAAAAACGCTTTGATGGGTGCAAACGCACTACAGGCGAAAGTTGGCGAAACCGTACGGATTTTTGTGGGTAATGCGGGACCAAATCTCGTTTCTTCTTTCCACGTGATTGGGGAGATCTTCGACAAAGTATACGCAGAAGGCGGCTCTAAGTTTAACGAAAACGTGCAGACAACCGTTATTCCCGCAGGTGGCGCAGCAATGGTTGAATTTAAAGTTGAAGAACCGGGCGAGTACGTGATTGTAGACCACTCTATTTTCCGCGCCTTCAATAAAGGTGCGATCGGTAAGTTGAAAGTGACGGGTGAGAAAAACCCTAAAGTTTACCATAAAGTACAGTAATCGAGAATTTAAATACCATCAAAAAAAGAAACTGCAATGTCAAAAATTTTTAAAATATTTCTGTGCATCGGCAGTTTCTTTTTTATTTTTCAGGCCTGTTCGAAAAAACCGGCGGGAACTAAGGAGAAAGATGCTTCAACTTTTTCCACAAAAGAAATCCAAATCACGCCAAATGTGAAAATGGTTTCCATTAAAGGCGGAAAATATCTGCCCTTTTACGGAGACAGTTCTTTGGTGGAAGTTCAGGATTTTCTTCTGGATGAAAGACCTGTAACGAACGCAGAATTTTTAGATTTCGTAAAGAAAAATCCGAAATGGAAACGCAGCAACATTAAAACACTTTTTGCAGACGACACGTATCTGAAAAACTGGCAGGATGACGAAACGCTTCCCAAAAATGCGGACCCTGAGGCGCCTGTAACATTTGTTTCCTGGTTTGCGGCAAAAGCTTTCGCTAAAAGTGCTGGTAAAAGACTTCCAACTTTAGACGAATGGGAATACGTGGCGATGGCCGACGAAGAAAGTGCAAACGCGCGGAACAAATCCGAATATTCTGCACACCTCATCAATCTTTATAATGAAAAATTGAGAGAGAAAAAGAAAGTACAACTTTCAAAACCCAATTACTACGGCGTTTACAATATGTTCGATCTGGTTTGGGAATGGACGGATGATTTTAATTCGATTATGACCACCGCAGATTCCCGAACCGGCGACTTCGATGACAAGGGACTTTTCTGCGCATCGGCAGCCACAAGTGCGGCAGATGTGCTGAATTACGCATCATTTATGCGGTACGCCTTCAGATCGAGTTTAAAAGCGAATTACACGGTCGAAAATCTTGGTTTTAGATGTGCAAAAGACCTTCAAAAAAATTCAAAATGAAAAAATTATTCATCATTCTCTTTTCTTTTTTCCTTTGTTTCGGCTGTACGGAAAATCAGGAAGAGAAAGAGATCGTTAATGAAAAAACAGCCGATTCCATTTTTTTACTGGATTCTAAATGGCAGAATCAGGAGGGTAAAGAAATGAAGCTGGAAGATTTAAAAGGCAAAAACCTTGTCATAGCGATGATCTTCACGAGTTGCCAAACGGCGTGTCCGCTTTTGGTTGCAGACATGAAAAAAGTAGAATCGAAGATTGATGCCAAAAAACTGAAAGAAACGTCGCTAGTTTTAATTACCATCGACCCGGAAAACGATACGCCCGAAGTCTTGAAAAAATACGCTCAGCAAAGAAATATGGAAGGCGAACCCTGGATTTTCCTGCGAACCGACCTCGAATCAACGCGCGAGTTTGCGAATGTTTTGGCGGTGAAATACAAAAAAATTACACCCATTATCTTTTCCCACTCCAACATCATCAGTATTTTTAATAAAAAAGGTGAAATGATTAGTCAGGAAGAAGGAACGGTAAATTTCGACGCCATAGCAAAAACCGTGAACGGGTTGAAATAAAATACTTGCCATTAAAAAAGCCTGCAAAATTAATAGTTGCAGGCTTTTTTGTTTTAAATATCCGGATTATCTTTTCCGAGTCGGTCTTTAAAATCATCAATGCGCCAATCGGTGCCGGCATTTCCTTTTTCAATTTTTTCTTTTGAATATAAACGGAAATCATTTTCGGTTTTTTCCAGGAGATAATCGTAAGGTCCCACAGCCGAAATTAATTTCACCAAAACCGGCGCAATTTCGAGGGAAATAAAAAGTCCCATAATGAAAGCTGCGGCAACGCCAATGATGGCCGTATTTTTTCCGAGTTCATCCAACGCCTGAAGCCGCGCGGCAAACCCGTTAAATTTATCTTCGAAGGTTTCGGTTTTCGTTCGCTCTGTTTCGATATTGGTATAAACTTTCGAAATTTCTTTATCTAAATAATCCTGTCGCGGCGCGATTTGTTGCCGGTAATTTTCCAGATCCTGCCGGCGCTGTTCTTTCAGTTCGGCTTTTCGTTTCGCATTGGTGCCATAACCGACTTTTCCGCTGGTTAAGCCGCTTTGCTTGCCCAGAATTTCTTTCTCGAGTTCCACGGAAGCCGAATCATAAGATCTTTGATAGTCCGCTATTTTGGTTTGAATTTGTTTCTTCTCCGTTTCAAAAGGCCCGGACTGTTGTAGAATTCTGCCGTTCATTTCTGCCTGCAGCTGTGTTTTGTTGCGTTGAATGATGGTGTTCAGCTGTTTGTTAACTTCTTTTTCGAAAATTTTCAGTTCCAAAGGTTTTGAAATAATAATTCCGAGGAAGGCCGCTAAAATCAAGCGCGGAATTGCCATTAATATCTGGTTCCACCACGTCCCGGTTTTCTTGATGGAAGAGACGATGTATCGATCCAGATTAAAAATCATCAAACCCCACAAAAGAGCAAAACCCGTGGAAATCCAGATATCGTCGAAAACTGTGAACATGGCATAACCGGCAGACAACGTAGCAAAAATAGCCGTAAATAAGACGATGCCGCCAATGCCGGCGAATTTGTTCCACTCGCTCGGCGTCTTTCTTAAAATATGAATATTTCCGCCGGAACAAACCATAAGAAATTTCTGAAACCAGTTCATCGAATGGCTGGCCTGATTGGAGGGGATAATTTTCTGTGTGCTCATCTCTTAAATTTTAGTCACTAAAGAATTGGTCTTTTAAAACGCAACAATGTTACAGATAGTATTATGTTTAGCCAAGTAAAAGCTTTGTGTACTTTTTGTAAAGTAAATTTACGAAATAACCGATTGGCAATTAATGTTTTAAATTATTTTAAGCGATCCGGGTTCTGTTTCAGAAAACTTTCCCAACCGGTAAAAGATTTTTCCGAAGTGAGGTTTCCCGAATTGAAATGATGGCAAACTGCCACGGCTAAACCATCGGAAGCGTCCAGATATTTGGTCGGAAATTCTTTCAGGTTCAGAAGACTTTTCAGCATTCCTGCAACCTGCTCTTTACTGGCATTTCCGTTTCCGGTAATCGACATTTTAATTTTTTTCGGCGAATATTCGGTAATCGGGACATCGCGGTGAAGCGAGGCTGCCATTGCAACACCCTGGGCGCGGCCGAGTTTCAGCATAGACTGTACATTTTTTCCGAAGAAAGGAGCTTCAAGCGCCACTTCATCCGGATGAAACTCATCGATCAAAGATAAAGTTCGGTCGAAAATATATTTCAGTTTCGTCTCGTGGTTCGGATATTTGCTCAGAAGAAGTTCGTGCATGGAAATCATTTCCATCTTACCGGCCTTTATTGAGATAAGTCCAAAACCCATAATACTGGTTCCGGGATCGATTCCTAAAATAATTTTTTCTGTTTGCACCCTGCAAAATTAAGTCTTTAAAATAAATAGAAGAACAAAGTGATTTTTTTTCTAAAAAATATTAAATTTGTTCAGCACCATTTAACGCATTGATTATGAGATCGTTTTTTCTTACCCTAATTTTTATACTGTCTTTTTTAAATGTAAGCTGCGATCCGCAGACGTCCATTTCATTGGAAAATAAATCGGTTCCGACAGCTCTGAAGCAGGAACAATCGATCGTTTATCTTTTTTTTGAAATAGAAAAAACAGCAAATGGCGACGAAACCGTAAAACATACCGATACGAAGATAACCTCCGGTATAATGAAAGAAGGATCCATCGATCATAAAGAAAATATCCCCGGAAACATTACAGTAAATTTCCTCGGGAAAAACGGAGAAAAGATTTGGACAAGAATCATCGAAGATCCGTTGAATCCAACAATGGAAACCTATTCTGAAGAAGGTTTACACCGCGAAAAAATGACCTTACCAAAAGCAGAATTCAGCATTCGGTTTAATCAAACAGGGAATATTTCCGCTGTTCAACTGGATAAAATAACACCCACTTCGAAAACACATCTCATAACCGTTCAACTTTAACAATATGAAAAAACTTTTACTTCTTTTATTGATGAGTCCATGGTGTTTCTCTCAGGTTTTTGAAACCATTCCGATCTTCGAAAACGGTCCGAAAGAAAAAAGAATCAATATGGTGGTGATGGGCGACGGGTTTACGGCAGATCAGCAGGCAGATTTCGTAACCAATGCAACTTCTCTTGTGGATTATATTTTCAGCAAGGTACCGTACGCACAATACAAAAACTATTTTAATGTTTATGCGATTAAAGTAATTTCTCCGGAAACGGGCGTAAAACATCCTGGAAATGCCACCGACGTTACCGAACCTGTTATTCCCATAACCAACCCGAATAATTTTCTTGGAAGTTCTTTTGATGTGGGCGGAACGCACCGGTGTCTGTACTCCAGCAGCACGAATAAAGTGACGAACGTTTTGGCGAGCAATGTTCCGGATTTCGACATTGCCTTTATACTCGGAAATTCGCCGGAATACGGCGGCTGCGGCGGAACATATGCCTTTCTGTCGAAACATTCGCAGGCCAATGAAATTGTGGTTCATGAACTGGGACATTCTTTTGGGAAATTAGCCGATGAGTATTGGTTTTCGGGAACAGGAGAATCCCCCAACAAAACAAAAGACAGCAACCCGGCTACCAACAGATGGAAGAATTGGATTGGACTTAATTCGGTGGGAATTTACCCTTACGAAGAAAGTCCCACCTGGTTCCGGCCTCATCAAAATTGCGAAATGCGCTATCTGAACCGCGAATTTTGCGCCGTTTGCAGACAACAATTGATTGAAAGAGTTCACACTTTGCAAACGCCCATCGACTCGTTTACCCCGGATAATTCTTCCGGAATTAATCTTTCGGGACCAATTATTTTTACGGTGAACGAAATTCTACCCAACCCCAATACTTTAGAAAATACGTGGACTTTAAATGGAAATCCCCTGAGTGAGACCGCCAGTTCGGTTAATATTGCGGCTGCTGACTTTACAAACGGCGTAAATACCGTGCAGTTTTCCGTGATTGATAATAACAGTCTCCTGAAAGTTGATAATCACGCGGCTCTCCACGTTTCTACGGTTCTCTGGACGGTCAACAAAACCCTTTCCGCGGTCGATGTCAACAGTTCTGTGCGGTCTTTCGCCGTTTATCCAAATCCCGCTACCGCGCAGATTTTTATTAAAGACCAGAAAAATAATTTGAAGAATGTTTCAGTCGCTATTTTTGATGCGTCAGGAAGAAGTGTAAAGAAACTAAAAGCAAAAACATTAAGTTCCGGCGAAGTTTCTGTGGATCTTGCAGGGCTTTTACCACAAACTTATATCATTAAAGTTTATGAAAACGATGTATTAATTCTTTCGCAGAAAATTATTAAGGAGTAAAGGACTAAGCAATAAATCTGATGATCCGGTGCACTTAATGTGCCGGATCATTTATTTGGGAATTTGAATGTTCAACATTTGCTGCCGCAATTCTACCACAGCAATTTCCACCGGATCGGCGGCTTTCTTAACTGCTTTGTGTGGCTCGAAAAAAGCATTTTTGCCTTTGCTTTCGTTAGCAATATTCGACAGGATCACTACGGAGGTTTTTGTCTCCGGATAATACATATTTAAAGATGGCGACCCTTTTACATAGCCGGTATGAAAGTAAACTTCAGGCTTTTCCACTTTCATCATGATGCCTAAACCGTAATTCATTTTGCCCAAAATGGCATGATTTCTTTTGGCAGATTTTTCAGTCATCTTTTTTAAAGAGGAAGCGGTCAGAATTTTCCCTGTAAATAAAGCGATGTTCCAGCGATGCAGATCATTGGTGGTGGATAAAATTCCACCTGCAGGAACAGATATCGAAATATTGGACAGCCGCTGCGGCATATTTTCTATTCTTTCAAAATTCTGCGCATTTCCAATGTAAGCTGAGGCAAAATGTTTTCCTTTAAAAATTTTGGCAGTGGAAGAGTTCGTCATTCCGGCTCTTTTAAAAAGTTTCAAAGCATTCTCATCATACGATTTTCCCGATACTTTTTCGATAATCTTGCCTAAATAATGAAAACCTTTGTTGGAATAATGAAACTCCGCGCCGGGCTGCGAAAGCAATCCATTTCCGAAATCGCTGAGGCCGGACGTATGATTCAAGAGTTCTTTAATAGTAATGTTTTCGAACTGTTTCGGTTGAAACTCCTTTAAATATTTTGAAACCTTATCTTCCGTAGAAAGTTTCCCCTCTTCCTCCTGCAATAAAACCAGAACCGCAGTAAACTGCTTGCTTATGGAGCCGATCGCAAAAATGGAACTGCTGTCGAGTTTCGCTTTGGTGCTGAAATCTTCGAAGCCGCTTTCCTTTTCATATAAAATTTCCTCATTCTGACGGATAGAAACACTGCCGTTAAACTGCGTCTTCGAAAACACCGAATCAATCTGCGCTTTTAACAATTTCCGCTGAAAAAGCTGAACGGTGCTGTCGATAACCGCATTTCTCGCTGCAGTTTTTTCCGCGACTTTTTCTGCGTCCGATTTACAGGAAAAAATAAGCAGGAACGAAAAGATGATATAAAAGGGTCGAATTTTTTGAAGCACGTTGATTTTTTTTAAAAATATTGAATTTAAACTGAAAGAAAAAATTATCGCCATCACCATTCAAAAAAAACCGTGTCCAGATTTTAAATCTTGACACGGTAATATAATTTTAAGATTAGATGGTCGGAAACCTACATATTTCGTCTGTACATTCCGCCCACTTCGAATAAAGCGTTTGTAATTTGACCCAGAGAACAGTATTTCACGGCTTCCATCATTTTTTCAAAGAGGTTTTCCTGATTGATGGCTGCGGTTTGAAGATCTTTCAAAATCTGCCCGCTTTTATCAGCATGCGATTTCTGGAAATTTTCTAAATTCTGAATCTGCAGCTGCTTTTCTTCCTCAGTGGACCGGATTACTTCTCCCGGACGAACCGTTGGGGAACCGTCTTTACCTAAGAAGGTGTTCACGCCGATAATGGGAAATTCGCCCGTATGTTTTAGCATTTCGTAATGCATGCTTTCCTCCTGAATTTTGGAGCGTTGATACATGGTTTCCATAGCACCCAAAACGCCGCCTCTTTCGGTGATGCGGTCGAATTCGGTGTAAACGGCTTCTTCAACCAAATCGGTTAATTCCTCAATAATAAAGGAACCTTGTAAGGGATTTTCGTTTTTCGCTAAACCTAATTCTTTATTGATGATGAGCTGGATGGCCATGGCCCGTCGTACGGAATCTTCGGTCGGGGTGGTGATGGCTTCGTCGTAAGCATTGGTATGAAGCGAGTTACAGTTGTCGTAAATCGCATACAAGGCCTGCAAAGTGGTTCTGATATCGTTAAAGTCGATTTCCTGTGCGTGAAGGGAACGCCCGGAGGTTTGAATGTGGTATTTCAGCATTTGGCTTCTTTCGTTCGCATGATATTTCAGCTTCATGGCTTTCGCCCAAATTCTTCGGGCTACACGTCCGATTACGGCATATTCCGGATCCAGACCGTTGGAAAAGAAGAAAGACAAATTCGGCGCGAAATCATTAATGTTCATGCCGCGGCTCAAATAATATTCCACGTACGTGAAGCCATTAGCCAGCGTAAATGCCAACTGCGAAATCGGATTGGCGCCCGCTTCTGCAATGTGATAACCGGAAATGGAAACCGAATAAAAGTTTCTTACTTTTTGATCGATGAAGTATTGCTGAACATCGCCCATTAATCTCAACGCAAATTCCGTGGAGAAAATACAGGTGTTTTGCGCCTGATCTTCTTTCAAAATATCTGCCTGAACCGTTCCACGAACCGTGGCGATGGTATCGGCTTTAATTTTATTGTAAATTTCCCGGTCGATCACTTCGTCGCCCGTAATTCCTAACAGTTTTAAACCTAAACCGTTATTTCCTTTTGGAAGTTCGCCTTCATAAGCTGGTCTTTTCAAACCTTTGTCGTCGAATTTTGCTTTCAGCTGTGCTTCTACGGCCTCCCAAAGATTATTTTCCGACAAGTATTTTTCGACATTCTGATCGATGGCGGCATTCATAAAGAAAGCGAGCAGCATCGGCGCCGGACCGTTAATCGTCATTGAAACCGACGTCATGGCGTTAACCAGATCGAAACCGGAATAGAGTTTTTTCGCGTCATCGAGCGTGGCAATTGAAACTCCCGCATTTCCAATTTTACCAAAGATATCTGGCGGGAACGCCGGATCCTGTCCATATAAAGTAACGGAATCAAAAGCCGTCGACAGACGTTTGGCATCCATATCGGCGGAAACATAATGGAATCGTCTGTTCGTTCTTTCGGGGCCGCCTTCTCCCGCAAACATTCTTGTAGGATCTTCGCCCGTTCTTTTAAATGGAAATAATCCTGCCGTGTAAGGAAATTGTCCGGGAACATTTTCCTGGCCTTTCCATCTCAGCAAATCGCCCCAGTCCTGAAATTTCGGTAAGGAAAGTTTTGGAATTTTTAAATGCGACAAAGATTCGTATTTGGTTTCTACCTTAATTTCTTTCCCGCGCACGAAATAAGAAAAGGAATCACCCGCCATTTCTTCTTTGAAATGATGCCATCCCTTTAAAAAGGCAATATTTTCTTCGGAAAGTTCTTTTTTCGTCTTTAGGAAAACTTTTTCCAGTTTATCTACGGTATTTTGATCATCGGTGATTAAAACTTTCGCGCCTTCCAAAAGGTACATTTTCTTCGCGACCAAGGCCTGCTGCTCCACTTCTTTGTCGTATGCATGATTGGATTCTACAATTTCAGAAAGGTACCGCACGCGCTTCGCAGGAATCACGGTGATATCATCAGAAACATTCTGCTCTACAAACTCTTTGAATTTCGGTGCATTCTCGCCCTGCGTTTGTTTAAGTTTGGAATTCACTTTGTTAATTAAAGCATTGTAAAGTTCCGTAGTTCCGTAATCATTGAACTGACTGGCTTTCGTGGAAAATACCGGCATCGCTTCCAAAGGCTGATCAAAAGCCGTGTGATTCCGCTGGTAGGTTTTTCGAACCGCCTGCAATGCGTCTAAAGCGCCGCGCTTGTCCGATTTATTTAAAGCGATCAAATCCGCATAATCCAGCATATCGATTTTTTCGAGCTGCGTACTCGCACCGTATTCCGGCGTCATCACGTACATCGAAACATCAGCGATATCGGTAATTTCTGAACCTGACTGCCCGATTCCGGAAGTTTCCAAAATGATAATATTGGGTTTGGCTAATTTTAAGACATCTAAGGTGGAATGGATAAATTTCGATACCGAAACATTATTCTCGCGCGTAGCCATAGAACGCATATAAACACGCGGATCATTGATGGAGTTCATTCGGATCCGGTCGCCTAATAACGCGCCGCCGGTTTTCTTTTTGGAAGGATCCACAGAAACGATGGCGATTTTTTGATCGGGGTTGGAACGCAAAAAACGGCGAACGAGTTCGTCCGTCAAGGAAGATTTTCCGGCCCCACCGGTTCCTGTAATTCCGATGATGGGAATTTTCCTCACCCCCGGCCCCTCTCCGGAGGAGAGGGGAGCAGAGGCTCTTTTATGGATCTCCGCGACAAGATCCGGTTTCTCCTCGGAGAAGTTTTCCACGGCAGAAATAACCTCTGCAATGGATTTGGAATTTTCAAACTTAATTTTGTCGAGGTCGCGAACTTCAATTTTTTCACCCGTTGCAAAATCCGATTTTTGCACCAAATCGTTAATCATTCCCTGTAATCCCATTTCGCGCCCATCATCCGGCGAGTAAATGCGATCGATGCCGTAATCCATCAGTTCGCGGATTTCTTCGGGCAGAATTACGCCGCCACCACCGCCAAAAATCTTGATCTGAGGCGCGCCTTTTTGTCGTAAAAGGTCGTAGATATATTTAAAATATTCGTTGTGCCCGCCTTGATAAGAAGTTAAAGCAATAGCGTTCGCATCTTCCTGAATAGCGCAGTCCACGACTTCTTCTGCAGACTTATCGTGACCGAGATGAATAACTTCGGCGCCGGTGGCCTGAATCATTCTTCGCATAATATTGATGGCAGCATCGTGGCCGTCGAATAAGGAGGCAGCGGTTACGACTCTAACTTTGTTTTTGGGCGTATATTTTTCTTGATTCATAATCTTTTGGATAGATTTCAAAGGTAGGGATTTTTAGAATTTTGAGAAAAGAAAACCCTTTCAAGTATTTTGAAAGGGGTTTGAGGGTTACGTTCGTAATCATTTGGAGTCACCTTCTCTCTCAAAATTAAGTTTATATCAAAAAGAAACAGTTTGCTGGGCCAGAATATTATGACTCCGGAATTTGGTTTTTGGCTTTCGGCTCCGGGAAAAAAGATAAAAACTTCTGAAGCGTTTCCTTTTCATAATCCAAACTAGGTTCCATTAAATAAATGATGCATTCAATTTTAAAGTTTTATTTTTGCGCTAAATATTTCTACAATGCAACGAGCGCTCCTCTATTTTATCGCCGGAACTGCGGTGAGTTTTCTCCTCAATTATTTTATTTTGGGAAGTCAGGGCTGGGAATTGGATCTGTTTTACGGATTTTCCTTTGGTTTGGCGTGGGGAATTGCGTACTTTTTAGATGATGTAAAATTCACCCTGGCGCAGAAATTTTCAATTTCATTTATCGCTATGGGACTTTTAGCCGTCCTGGGAACACTGATTTTCAATTTTGAACTTGCGGTTCCGTCCGTCATTAAATTTTCGATGGTCTTTGTGGCGTACTATTTAATTGCGAGTTTCCGCCGGTCGAAATCTTTGCGTCAGTAAGCTTCAGAAACATTTGTTTTACTGCAATTTCAACTGAAAATAATTTCGTCCAAGAAATTCATTTTCAAATCTCTGGAATAATCTTTCCGAAAACATTTTTTGGTAGAAAAAAAATTCATACCTTTGCACACCCTTTTTAAGGGAAAAATTATGTTTAATCGTAAACGAAAAAAGTGTGAATACATTAAGTTACAAAACCGTCTCGGCTAACAAAGCTACTGCAAATAAAGAATGGGTTGTGGTAGACGCTGAAGGACAACCTTTAGGAAGATTAGCTTCCAAGGTTGCAAAGATTTTGAGAGGTAAGCACAAAACGAATTTCACCCCTCACGCAGATTGCGGAGATAATGTGATCGTTTTGAATGCTGGAAAGATTACTCTTTCCGGAAACAAGTGGGCTGACAAAACTTACATTTGGCATACTGGTTATCCAGGCGGTCAAAAGTCTATGACTGCTCTTGAACTTCAAAAGAAAGATTCTTTGAAAGTATTGGAAAAATCTGTAAAAGGAATGATTCCAAAAACTAAATTAGGGAATCAACTGTTCAAAAACCTTTATTTATATGAAGGAACTGAGCACAAACATGAAGCGCAACAGCCGAAAGTAATTAATATTAACGAATTCAAATAATTAATATGTCAATAGTTCATAAAATCGGAAGAAGAAAAACTTCTGTTGCAAGAGTTTACGTGAGACCAGGTTCTGGTGTGATCACGATAAACAAAAAGGATTCTAAGGAATACTTTGGAACTGACGTTTTGGTTTACAAAGTGAATCAGCCATTTTTATTAACAGAAACAGCGGGTCAGTACGACGTAACTGTGAATGTTTTCGGTGGTGGTATCACAGGACAGGCTGAAGCAATCAGACTGGGAGTTTCCAGAGCTTTATGCGAAATCAACGAAGAATTCCGTTTGCTTTTGAAGCCACACGGATTGCTTACAAGAGACGCAAGAATGGTTGAAAGAAAAAAACCAGGTCAGAAAAAAGCAAGAAAGAAATTCCAATTCTCCAAACGTTAATACGAGACTGGAGACTTATAGATTTGAGATCAGAGACTTTTTTGTCTCGTGTCTGTTATCTATTCATCTATTATCTAATAACAAAATGCCCCATTAGTTTAGCACCCAAACATTTCTCCCATCTAAAGAAATTGTTGATTGCATAAAGCGGCACGTAAACTAAAAACAAAAAAGAGACATGGCAAAAGCAAATGTTAAAGACCTTTTAGAGGCAGGCGTACACTTTGGTCACATGACCCGTAAGTGGAATCCAAATATGGCTCCATACATTTTTATGGAGAAAAACGGTATTCACATCGTAGACTTACATAAAACAGCAGTAAAATTGGACGAAGCGTGTTCCGCTTTGGAAAAAATTACCTCTGCAGGTAAAAAAGTTCTTTTCGTAGCAACTAAAAAGCAAGCGAAAGAAGTGGTAGCAAAATATGCTGCTGAACTTAATATGCCTTATATTACTGAAAGATGGCCCGGAGGAATGTTAACAAATTTTGTTACCATCCGAAAAGCGGTTAAGAAAATGAACCAGATTGATAAAATGAAGAAAGACGGAACTTTCGAAACTTTATCTAAAAAAGAAAGACTTCAGGTTGACCGTCAAAGAGCAAACCTGGAGAAAAATTTAGGTTCAATCTCCGACATGGTTCGTCTACCATCAGCACTTTTTGTGGTTGATATTATGAAAGAGCACATCGCCGTTACCGAAGCAAAAAAATTGGGAATTCCAATTTTCGCGATCGTTGATACGAATTCTGATCCAAGAAAAGTAGAATACGTTATCCCAGGAAACGATGATGCATCCAAATCTATTGATATGTTGTTGAGCATTGTTTCATCTTCCATCAAAGACGGATTGTCTCAAAGAAAAGCAGACAAAGAAAAATCCAAAGAAGAAGGCGAAAAGGTTTCAGCAGATGCTGATGCTGATTTCGATTCTGAAGCTCCTGCAACTGCAGCAGAATAAGATTTTATCTTCAAATACAAAAAGGTTCAGAATTTTTCTGAACCTTTTTTTTATCTCTTATTTAAAAAGCCGTGCCCCCGAAGAAAAGTTCCGTTTAAACTTCCCGATATTTATCTGCCGAAGCCTTACAAACGGAAAAGCAGGCTTAAGCCCGCTTCCTTCTGATTAATTTCTTCTAACCTTTATATATAACCCTACGCTAGTTATTTAACTCAATTTGATGCGCCGTTTCTACCCTGCGCGTAGGACTGAAGTTGTACCACCGGGTTGTTTAAAATCACCAGCATATTTTTTGCAATATTTTTGGTAGAACTGTACCGCGCATCGCAAACGTTGCTGCTGAGCTGATAATCTCCTTTTTTTATAACCACCGAATTTTCCCCATGTGCCGGAACCGCAAGGTTGTAATAATATTCACCCTGAATCCGGACAATCATATTACAGTCGGAATTATTTTGCAGCAGCAGAATTGCCTCTTTATTCGAAACATCATTATTGAAAAGCTGGTTTAGAAGTTTCACTGTTTTTTTCTGGTGATTGCCGGAATTTTCGTCCAACAGTTTTCGAAACTCTTCGGCTTCAGCGTTATGTTTTTGTTGCACAACACTCCTCGGGATTTCGGTTACCACTGGCTTTAACGAAGCGAAAGACGTTTTGCCCGCTTTCATCCAGGTAGAATTTCGCAGGGAAATTAATTTTGGCTTCAGCACGGATCTTCGGGGATCATCGGGATGTGCAACGCGAAGAAAATTTTCAATTTCCTTTATATTGGTGCTTTTTAAAATATCGGATTTCTTTTTTTGTGCAGAAAGATGTAGCGCACTGAAAACCGTAAGAATAAGAGCAGCTTTCTTCATTTACGCGGACTGATTATTTAATTTTGAATTTTATATAGGTAATTGTTTTGCCTTTTGCAGAAAAAAGCCCTTCATAATAGGTTTTAATTTCTCTCAAAAGCGGCGTCTCCGGATCGAATTCCGGCGCACCGTAAATATCGTGGTTCGCAAAAAGTATTTCGTGGCCTAAACCCTGAAGCAAACCCAACGTGTAGCCGTGCAGAAATTCCGAGTCCGTTTTCAAATGCATAATTCCATCTTTCTTCAAGATCTTTTGGTAGCGTTCCAAAAACTCGGGACCCGTCATGCGGTGCTTTGTTCGTCGGTATTTGATTTGAGGATCAGGAAACGTAATCCAGATTTCGTCTATCTCATCTTCCGCAAAAAACTGATCAACCAGTTCGATCTGCGTTCGGAGAAAAGCTACGTTGGTGAGGTTTTCTTCGATGGCTTCCTTCGCACCAAACCAAAACCGCGCTCCTTTAATATCGATTCCGATAAAATTTTTATCAGGAAAAGCTTTTGCTAAACCAACGGAATACTCCCCTTTTCCGCAACCGAGTTCCAAAACCACCGGATTTTCATTTTTAAAAACCTCTTTTCGCCACCTCCCTTTCAGCTCATAATTATCGAGAGCCTCGGCTCTCGTTGGTTGAAATACATTCGGAAGTGTCTCGTTTTCGGCAAATCTTGCCAACTTATTTTTACCCATTGCTCATTCAAAAACGTGCAAAAATATAATAAATTGCACAGTTCTTCCTATAATTCGTAATTATTTTGCGGGCGAATCTCCCAACGAAACCATGATCGCTTTCTGTACGGTCTTTTGGGAAGCGTATTGCGCGCCGCAAACCAAACTGGAAAACAAATAGTCGCCCTTTGCAACAACGATTGTATTTTGCGCGTGCGCAGGCACCGGTAAACGGTATTTGGTATTGCCTACGCCTTCAATCCGCATAATAAGATTGCAGTCCGATTTATTTTCGATCAAGACAATACTTTCCTTGCTGTTAGGATCGTTGTCGAAGAGCGAGTTTAAAATTTTAACCGTATTGTTTTTGTGCTCCATGGGACTTACAGAAAGCAGCATGGCAAATTCGTCCTTTTCCAGATCAACGTAGTCGCCGAAACTTGTCGGCGTATTAGCGCTGGCTCCGCTGCCATAAACGGTGGTAACATAAGTAATGGTGCTGCCTTCCTTTTTTTCAAGTTCCTCTTTAAATTTTGCGATTTGTTTTTGCCGAATGATTTCGTTCATTTCGTCAAAACTAATTCGGGTGGACGGTCTTTTACGGAGAAGCGCGATTTTTTCCTGAAAATCTTTCACACGCTGATCGGCGGGATGTGCATTTTTGATGTATTCTTTAAGCATTTTAATAAGACGCGGTTTGAGCACCGATCGCTTTGGATCATCGGGATGGGCATCGCGTAAAAAAGCATCGATCTCGTAGATGTTTTTGCTGTAAAGAATGTTGCGGTAATCCTTGATCTTTTGTTGCGCAGAAACGGTGGAAAAAGAAAAGAAAAAGAGGAGCAATAAAATATTTTTAACTGAAAACATGTACAAAACTATTTTATGACAATCATCACATTATTAAGTCTAAAACTGATAACGCAATAAATACTAAAAACTTATGATCCAACACTTAAAAAGCCTGCGCAGGGCCTTATAAAAGTAAAAACCTTATTTATTTATATCCATTAAATGCGAATTTTTCAATCTGCGTTGGTAGATCGGCAGATATTTTTCGATATAAATGGCTGCGGCTTCGTAATTATTGGCCTTGATAAAAGGATAGAGATTATCAGATGTGTACACGAACTGCAGGAAATTATCGATAAGATTGGCAGGAATTTTTAGATTTGCAAAATATTCTACGCCATAATAATTCTTGATTCCCGATATGGTCTTGTTCATTTTCTCATACTCGCTGGCGCGTTCTTTCTTTTTGCGCTCGCCGGAAATCATATCGTAAATACTTTCTAAACCAAAAGTTAATCCGCCCCCGGAAAATCCCGCAACGGGTAGCTGTGTGGGCAGTCCGTCTCCTTTCGGAACCGGCAGACCAATCATTTTCTGCAAGGCGAGTGCTTTTTCTCCTGTTTTTAGAGAACTTACGTCTTTTCTGAGATTGCCTGTAGGTTTAAATCTGCTGATGATGACCTCCTGAATATCGTAGTAGGCAATTTTCAGTTCGACAAAATTGCCGGGATTTTGAAGATTTTCTGCAGTTACTTTTACATCTTGCCGATCGGTCATAATTGAGGTAAAACGGATCACGTCGCCCACTTTTGCCGGGATTTTGAATTTGCCGAAATAATCGGTGTAAATTGTTTTTTGTGCCGTAAGGTTGGTCACGTAAACCTGATTAAGATAATATACCGAGTTGTCTCTGATGATAATATCGCCGGAAAAAAACTGCGCCTGAACATTACTTAATATGAATAATGTTGCAAGCAGAAAAAATCGCTTCATATAGACGGCAAAAATAATTATATTTTCCCAGTATCATCTTGTTTATCGGTAATAGACGGGTTAAATTTTGGTTAAATACTACCAATTACTGTTAAATGAAGCACAAGGAATTCCACCGGTAAAAACATCAAAAAAAAATCCCCGGAAATTCCGGGGATTCAATTAATATTTAACGATGATTATTTTTTAATAAACTTCACTTTGTTGACTTCACCGTTGTTGTCTACAGTAATCACATATACACCTTTCACTAATTTGGAAACCTGTACCTGATTATTGGACACTTTACCTTTAGAAACTAACTGGCCGGCAGCATTGTAAATTGCATAATCGGCATTGTTAGAAACCTTGGTTACGTTTAAAACATCAACAGCAGGGTTTGGATAAACCTGAACTGATTGGCTTGCAGCGCTATCGTTTACACCTAAAGTAGGGGAAATTGATACTGCATAGTCCTCAACCTCACCATAAGTATATGTACCACAAGGTGTGGTTTGAGCAGTGTTGAATCTCAATGCAACTCTCATACCCACTGTTTTGTCACCGGAGTAAGCTGTTGCAGGTACTGCAAACGTTTGGGTAGCAGGATTTACAGTTGACGGTGTACTTGACATTACCATTTCACTGGCCTCATAAGTTCCGCTGCGGTCGAAATCGATCCAAACTGTAACAGCTTCGCTATACTGAGTTCCGGTCCATGCTTTTGTTACTGAGATCGTATTATTTGTAGTTCCTTTTGCTAATTTCATCAATCTTGCAGGATCTGCTGAATAATTCGTGTAATTTGAAGCACCGGAAGTACTTGTTCCTCCACTTGCACCTTCTGCACTGATGCTTACATTTGAAATGTATTCATCACCTGAATTTGTAGAAGATAGTGTACAGTAAGCAATCATACTTGTAGTAAAGTTTACCGTTGCGGAGAAAGTGCCTGTAGTACCTGTACAAACAGAAGCAACCTGTACATCATAAGGTGTACCTTCTTCTAAACCTGTAATAGTGTAAGAGTTCACTGCAACAGGAACACTTGTCCATGTAGCATCTGTAGTTTTTTTGTAACGTACCACATAGGTAGCACCTACGATAGGATCCCAGGAAACCGCTGCGGATTCAGTCGTTACTGTGGAAACCGTTAGACCTGCAGGAGCGCTGCCGTCACATGGCACAATCGCAGAAACTGTTACCGGCGCAATTGTATAAAATACGTTACCGATCGCAGAGATTCTTACTTTTAATACAGTATTGGTGGCAAAAGCTGAAAAATTAAAATCTTCAGTACCGTCATTTGGTGTAGAAGCAGCCAATACCACCCAGGTAGCACCGTTATCTGCTGTATAATCAATTTTTACATTTGGAGAATTAAATGGCGCAACGTCCGTACCAACTACATCCCACGTTAAAGGTGCTGTAGCATTGTTGTATACTTTTGTAGATGTAATTTTAAAGGGTCCGTTGGCACTAACAGTTACTTTTTGCAAAGCTTGTTGTGTTTGCTGTTGCGCAACATTCGCGTTATTATCTCTTACAGTCACTCTGAAGTTTGATGCTCTTGCTACAGTAGACGCAGCTTCCCATTCGTTCACGTTTTTTACCGACCCGGCAAGAACTGTAGCGAATTTAGGGAAATATCGCACTGGGCTTGTTGTGCTGTTCAAAGATCTGAAGCTTGCACCACTAGTTGTATTTCCAAGATTGGTTTTGGAGATGGTTACCGTGGCATCATCAACTTCTTCCCAGTTATAAGTGATTGGATCACCTTGTGGGTCTGTAGCCTGCGCAGTTAAAACAAACGCGGTTGATTTAGGAATGGTTATATCAGCCATTGGGGTAATTACCGGTGGATCATTCGTCACAGGAGTTTCAATATCACAAGTCTTCGCAGTTAAATTATTTTGAACTTGAATAATGGAATTGATGTGGAAATAAGCATCAGAGTGTTGCTGCACATCGGTAGCACCGGTAATACCCGCGTAACCCATAATGGTAGAACCAGAACCCGGCTCAACATTTTGGCCCGTTCCTTCTAAACTCATAGAGAAGGTATGATTACCACCAAGTTGGTGACCCATTTCGTGCGCTACAAAATCGATGTCGAAGTTGTCTCCCATTGGGATGCCATCTGCAGGTGAAGTAATACCGGAACCTTTTCCGTTTCCTGTTGGTACACCGGATCCATTTAATGGCGGGCTGATACATACACAACCGATACAACCTGCATTACCACCACCTCCGGAAGCACCAAACATATGACCAATGTCATAATTTGCTTCTCCAGCTACGGCCGTAATGGCTTTTTGAGCTGCTAAATTCCAGCTGGAAAGCGTAGTACTGTAAGGATCTGTAGCCGGATCCAAATAAATTAAGGCGGGGAAATCCTGAAGAATCAAGTGCAACCCGAAATCTTTTTCGAAGACACCGTTACAACGGGTTACCGTGGCATTAATTGCAGCCATTGCTCCTGCCAGACCACCGTGATACTGCGTATATTCACCATTAGTGGTCATAACCAAACGCATGGTTCTGTACTTTTTGTCGGAAGCTTTGCTGAAATCCGATGGATTATTCGCGAAACTTTTTCCAGACATGTACATTTGGTCGATTTGCTTCTTTGTAAGTGGCGCTTCGCTTGTAGAGCAAACAAAGGCTTTGTCTTCTTCAGATTTATTTGTTTTTGGATGAACGCCGTAAACGGATTTATCAGTGTTTTGAGGCTCGATAAACTCATAAGCGCCCTTTCTGAAAGTCATGGACTGAAAATCATTCGGAGCAATACTGAATCTTACATAAGCCGCAGGATCATCGATGCCTACGCCGATGTAAGAACCCAACTGGTAGCGGTCCGCCAAAGATTTTACTACTACAGGCGCGCTGTAAACTGCAAATCTTTCAATTTTCCCGTCAAGTGTAGGTAATTTAATTTCTACAGGAACTGCACCGTTCCCTGTTTCCTGGGCGTTTGCCAGTGTAGATCTTAACGCATTAAGATCTAATGAATAATAACTCGTAACGTTAAACGTCGCACGGATCTTTTCTCCCTTCATGGATGTGGGGCTCCATTGTGCAATGGCTGCCGTACTCATCAATCCTAAAAGTAAAGAAGTAAAAATTTTCTTCATAAAATTAACTTTTTAAAAATGTTTCTCAAAAGTAGATTAATTTTATATCGAAATCAAAATAAAAATGTTAAAATTTTGTGCGGTTTTAACAAAAACAAGTCAAACAGATGAAGGTATCATTGCCGATTTATCGGAAATTTAACTACTATTTTGCTAAATTTTTAAATGATCTAAAAATTTTAAGAAATTACTCCCAAATTAAAGTCAAGAAAAATATCAATAAACTATTTATCGCATAGCAAATTGAATTTCTTTAGAAGTGATAAGCGACATTCCAGGAAAACCCCATATTGAATTTTGCCGAACTTTTGCCGAAACCTGGGACAATCATTGGTTTAATTTCCTCCTGCGTGGTAGAAAAAACCAGATAGCGCGGCTGCATATTGACGTCAATATAAAACGGCGAGTCGAAAAGCTGTACCCGACCGCCAACAGTCCCTTCAACCCAATAAGAACTTTGCGACGACGAGGGAAAGGCGACGGAAGTTTCGCTGCCTCCAAAACCGCGAACAGGCACGGCCTTATATTCCTGGGTGTAGAATGAACCGCCCAATTTTCCACCGGCGTAAAAACCATTCAGCACATTTTCTTTATCATTGGCCAGCATGTAGAAGGCGCCGAGCTTTAAAAAAGGTCCGTTCGCGGCCGCATCATAGCCATTTTTCTGATAGATATTTTTTTCGAAACCACCTTCCGCAACAGCATGAATTTTTTTCGAAATCCGCGACGATACAAAGGCCTGAAAGAGTTTTCGATCTGAAAACACGCCAACTCCGGCGTTCAAAACATCAAAACCCACCATAAAATTGGGTTCATACTTCCACTTTTTCGCAAGCGTATCCTGCTGCGCTAGAGCGAAAGAAAACATCAAACTAAAAAAGAAGGTAAAAATGAGTTTTGGATTCATCAACAATTTGGTTTTGGTTCTTTTCAACATCGAGCACGGGATTTGGCACTTCTAAAAGTGCACTTACGTTTTCATATATTTTCTTTATGCCGCATGCAGGAGAGACGTAGGAGGAGTTTGTCGTATAATTTATCTTAATTTCCGAAGTAATCGCTGCTTTTGAGGTCCCAACAAACATTTTTGTGAACGCAGCATCATCTACCCGTAACGGAATCAAAACCGAATCTGTTTTGGATTTGGTTGCCACCACAGACACGGGACCGCTCCCATAGTCCACATTAATATACAGCGAGTCCAAAGTTTTTAATTTTCCGGTGGCTTTCGTCTTGAATTTGATCTTCATTCTGGGCGTCGCCTCCCCGCCGATGCAAATATCGTCGTCGCTTCCGCAGGAAAAAAGAAAACATAAAAACAGCGGGATCAGAAATATTTTCAGAAACTTCATGAATCAAATTTAGGTAAATTAAATTTTCACCAAAAGTGCAATATTCTCTACGTGATGCGTTTGTGGAAACATATCTACGGGAAGAATTTTTACCAAACGATAGTGATCTTTCATCAAAGCGATGTCTCTCGCCTGTGTGGCCGAATTGCAGCTCACATAAACAATTTTCTCCGGGGAAAGCTTCAGGATCTGCTCCACCACTTTCTGGTGCATTCCGTCCCTTGGCGGATCGGTAATTAAGACATCTGCTTTTGGATGCAGCGACAAAAATTCATCATTGAAAATTTCTTTCATATCGCCGCAATAGAAAGTACAGTTACTCAGCCCGTTCAGTTCTGCGTGCGCTCTTGCTGCCTCAATGGCTTCCGGAACCGATTCGATCCCAATAACGTGCTGGGCATTTCTTGCAACATACTGCGCGATGGTTCCTGTTCCGGTGTATAAATCGTAAACGACTTCGGTACCTTGTAGATCGGCAAATTCCAGGGTTTTGCGGTAGAGTTCCAAAGCCTGTTTGTAATTGGTTTGAAAAAAAGATTTTGGCCCAATTTTAAACTGCAAACCATCCATTTCTTCCATAATAAAGCCTTCGCCGAAATAGGTTTGAACGTCCTGATCGTAAATTGAATCGTTTTGTTTGGAATTGATGCAGTAAACCAATGTGGTGATTTGCGGAAATTCCGCGAGTAAATAGTCAAATAAATTCTTTCGGTTTTCCTTTTCTTCACGGAAAAGCTGAAATAAAACCATCCATTCGCCTTTTGAATTCTGACGCAGCATTAAAGTCCGCAAAAATCCTTTCTGTTCTTTTACATCAAAAAACTCCAAACCATTTTTTACGGCGTAGTTTTTTACGGCCAGCCGAATGGCATTGGAAGGATCTTCCTGCAGAAGACATTCCTTCAGATCTAAAATCTTGCTCCACATGCCCGGAATGTGAAAACCTAAAGCATCTCGGTTGCCAAAGTTTTCTTCGGAACTAATCTCATATTGCGTCAGCCAGCGGGCGTTGGAGAAGGAAAACTCCATCTTATTGCGGTAAAAATACTGCTCTTCGCTGCCTAAAATTGGTAACGTCTCGAAATCTTCAACGCCGCCAATTCTTTTGATGTTATTGTACACCTCATCATTTTTAATGTCCAGCTGTTTTTCGTAGGAAAGATTCTGCCATTTGCAACCGCCACAAACACCGAAATGAATACATTTAGGTTCTACACGAAAGGGCGAGGGCTCCAAAATTTCAATGGCTTCGGCTTCAAAATATTTTGATTTTGATTTTTTCACGCGCACATTTACCAGATCTCCCGGAACGGCGCCGGAAACCAAAACGGTTTTTCCTTCTGCTGTTCTGCCAACGGCGATGCCTTTGGCTCCTGCAGAAACCATTCGGATATTTTCTAGAACTATATTTTTATTTTTCTTTCTCATGGAACTTTTAATGGCGCAAAAGTAAGGTTTTAAAATAAAAAAAAGACGATAAATCGCCTTGTCTTTCTAATTTAGCCTCGCTCACAATTGAAAAATTAGGCGGTAAGTTTCCTCACAATCAAGCGTTTTAAGATGACTTCGAATATCGCGAACGGCTTCTAAGGTAAAACAAACCTGTAATGCCGGCAGTGAAAAGAAAGCCTAAAGTCCACAGGTATTTGCCGGGAACATTGTTTTTGAAGACATCGATGATTAAAACCACCACCGTGACGAAGCTGCACAAAAGCGCCAGGCCGGTCAACAAATTTCCCACGACTGACGGAAGACCGAACGCGGACGCACTGAAACTGACTGTCATAACCGAAAATACAACGCCAAAAAGCGCGATAAAATAAAGTTTTTCAGCGGGAATCAGCAGTTTGGTGTTCATCATTACATTTGAATTATATCTATAAAAAATTCCTGAAAGATCGGTTCTTTCAGGAATTTGATTTTATTTTTTTGATCTACTTTGTTGGAGCAGGTTGCGGCATTTGATTTTGCGGCGCCATAAGATCGTTTTGCAATTGCACATCGGGTTGCGCGGTTGGCGCTTTCAGGCCGGAAACTTTATCCAGAACGGTAATAATTTCTTCATCCCCTAAGTTGGAGAAAAAACGGCTTGCAATTTTTCCGTCTTTATCCAACACCACAAAAGAAGGGAGTTTGAAACCGTAAAGTCCCAGGTCTTTCGCAATTTGAGAATTTAAGCCGCCTTCGCCGTAAACATTATTGCCGGGAATTCCTTTCAGCATGGCGTTACTTGTTTTCGCAAACTGTTCTTTGGTATCGTCTAGATTTACGAAAGTAAAATCCATTTTCGACTTATAGAAATTAACAACTTCCCGCAATACCGGAACAGTTCCTTCTGCAATGTAAGGATTCCAGGAGGCGTAAAACATCACCAAGGTTGGTTTTCCTTTTACGTCGCCCAATTTAAAATCGCTGCCATCCTGCTTAATGAGTTTTGAAGTTGGTACGGCTTCGCCGATTTTCGGGCCGGTAATCACAAACTGAATACGCTCCAGCTCTTTTTTAATATCACCGTCTTTAATCTTCTCGTTGATGATTTTGGTCACCGTTGCTGAATTTTCCGGCGTCATGCCAGGCGTAATATCGCTGCTTAAGACGTACGCCAACAAATAATCTTTCCTCAATTGCGGCATGTCTTTTTTCGTATCCAAAAATCTCGAAAACATTGAAGAAGACAATTCAGAATCTCCTTTTGAATTTGTGGTGCCAAAAGTTTGAATTTCCGGGCTTAATTTACCTAAAAGATAATTACGGTAGATCGGCTGCGTTTTTAACATTCTGTCGGAATCGCTGTCGAGTTTTGCCACTGCCTCGGTAAATGCTTTTGAAGGTTTGTAATTGGGATTTTGGGTGGCCTGTGGATGATTAATCTCGTATTGGTTCATTAAACCTAAAACACTTGCGCGAAGTTCATCCTTCTTCCATTGTACGGCATCTTTATCGGCAGAGGTTTTCTTGGCTGCAATATCGATGTTTTTTTCGATGTCGTTTTTAATTTTGTTGGCTTCTTTCAAAAAAGCAGCTTCGTCTTTTGTAACCAATTCGCCAACATTAATTTTTGCCGCGTAGGTTTGAATAAACTTTTGAACTTCCAACAAGAAATCGTTGTTATTTTTGGCATCACCCGTAATGGTAAACTGATTCGGGAAATTAGCAGCCTGCCCGGAAATATTTAAATCCTGACCGCCTTTCAAATAAATCATGGCTGTTTTGCCGGCGTAAGACATAATATACATTCCGTCTTTTGGGACTTCGAAACTTCCGGAAAAACTTCCTTTGCTGTCTACACCTATATTGGCTAAAGGTAAAGTGGCAACTCCTGAAGCTTCTACAAACTCGATTCTTTCCAGCGGCGAACCCCCGGCGAAATTACCTTTTACTTCTACTTTTTTTGAACATGACATCGTTGCAATAGCAACGAAAAGCATCAACAAATAATTTTTCATCGTTTAAATTTAAATTTCCGCAAAAATAGGTGTTTTATTTTGAAAGCCGGACGTGTGTCTTCACAAAATTCGTTAAGATCTATTAAATTAAAGCACTTTAGTAAGACTTTAAAATAAGGTTCAAAAAAAAATCGCCTTCCGGTAGAAGACGATTTTAATTTTTATTGAAAACTGGATTTGTTTATTCTTTATCCAAAGAGGCCACCGCGTATTCCCGGTTCATTCTGGCGATTACCTCGAGGGTAATTCCTTTTGGACACTCCACTTCGCAGGCGCCGGTATTGGAGCAGTTTCCAAAGCCTTCCTCATCCATGGCTTTCACCATATTCAGCACTCTGCGTTTTGCTTCTACCTTACCTTGCGGCAGTAAAGCATACTGAGAAACTTTAGCCCCCACAAACAACATGGCAGAGCCGTTTTTACACGTTGCAACGCAAGCTCCACAGGCGATACAAGCTGCTGCATCCATGGCTTTGTCTGCCTCTTCTTTCGGCACTAAAATGGAATTCGCATCCGTGGTATGCCCGGACGTGTTTACCGAGATAAATCCGCCTGCAGCCATAATCCGGTCAAAGGAACTTCTGTCGACCACCAAATCTTTGATGACGGGAAAAGCTGCGCTTCTCCAGGGTTCGATATGAATAGTTTCGCCATCTTTAAACATTCTCATGTGAAGCTGGCACGTTGTAATTCCGGTATCGGGACCATGGGGTCGCCCGTTGATGTAAAGGGAACACATTCCACAAATTCCTTCTCTGCAGTCGTGGTCGAATGCGATTGCTTCTTTTCCTTCATTAATCAGATTTTCGTTCAGCATGTCCAGCATTTCGAGAAATGAAGATGCCGTAGAAACATCGGATATTTTGTAGGTTTCGAACTGACCTTTCGTTTTATTGTTTTTCTGTCTCCAAATTTTAAGAGTCAGGTTTAATCCTTTTTGTGTACTCATTTTCTTATTTAGTTTACTGGAGATTATTGTTTAATAGGTTTGTCGGCATTTTCGAATTTCCAACTTGCATCCAAAACTTTAATTTTCTTGGAATTGCCGGCTTTTAAATCCTCATATTTCTGTAAACCTTTTTGAATATTTTCGGATTTATCCACATCAGTAAGTGCGTAATCCTGCTTTTTAGCTCCTTTAACTACCTGGTAGAAAGTTCTTCTGTCTCTAAATTCATTTGGATTAAGAGGTAAAAAACCAACGCTGGCGATAAATGCGCCCATTTGCCCTTCTGCATTTAAAACATAAACGGCATTGGGTTCCAGATTCGCTTCTATATAATCTCTGTTTTCAGAGGCAGCCCAAAATACGTGCTGTCCCGGTTCGCATTCATACACCAAATATTTAAACCCAGAAAGTGCACCCAGAAATTTATCGTTATCATAAATTCTAAAATTTAGCAAGGGTCCTGCTCCCGTTCGGAGAAAATACACTAGAGATTTACCTTCCGAAGGTTTTACAATTTCTTGGGTAGTAATTTTTTGCGATGAAATAGAGATTATTCCAAAAAAGAAAGCAATAAGAAGTACTATTTTTTTTAAATTATTCATATTCTATTATTTATAACTTCTTGTTTTAACTTCGATGTTCTCATAAATCAAATCTTCTTTATGCAGCACTTCCTGCTTGATGTCCGGACCTTGATATTCCCAGGAAGACACGAATTTGTAATTTTCGTCGTCTCTTTCTGCTTCGCCTTCCGGAGTTGCGTGATCCCAACGGAAGTGGCCTCCACAGGATTCTTCTCTGTTCAACGCATCAATTGCCATTAACTGTCCTAATTCTAAAAAGTCTGCGACCCTGAAGGCTTTTTCCAGTTCGGGATTCATGCTGTTAGGGTCGCCAATCACTTTTACGTTTTTCCAGAAATCATTTCGAACCTCTTCAATTTCCTGGATCGCTTCTTTCAAACCTTCGGGCGTTCTTCCCATGCCTACTTTATTCCACATAATGTGTCCTAATCGTTTATGGAAATGGTCGACCGAATGCGTTCCGTTATTGGTCATAAAGAAATTTATTTTATCCTTAACTTCCTGTTCTGCTTTATTGAAATCGGCGGTGTTCGTTGGTATTGCGCCGGTTCGGATGTCATTAGAAAGATAATCTGCAATCGTGTACGGAAGGACGAAATAACCATCTGCCAAACCTTGCATCAAAGCGGACGCGCCCAATCTGTTCGCACCGTGGTCGGAGAAATTAGCTTCACCAATCACGAAACATCCCGGAATGGTGGACTGTAAATTATAATCGACCCAAACACCGCCCATCGTGTAATGAACTGCAGGGTATATTTTCATTGGCGTTACGTAGGGATTTTCTCCTGTAATCTTTTCATACATCACGAAAAGGTTTCCGTATTTTTCCTCAATCCAGGCTTTACCAAGATCGCTGATCTGCTGCTCGGTCGGGTTGTGAATATTCTGTTCCAAGGCGGCTTCTCTTCCTTTTTTAATGACTTCCGTAGAGAAATCTAAGAAAACACCTTCTTTCGTATCGTTATTTTCGATGCCGTACCCAGCGTCGCATCTTTCTTTCGCCGCTCTGGAAGCCACGTCACGCGGGACCAAATTTCCAAAAGCAGGATATCTTCTTTCCAGATAATAATCGCGGTTTTCAGGGGCAATGCTTTCCGGTCTTAATTTTCCGGCTCGAATTGCTTCTGCATCTTCAATATTTTTGGGAACCCAAATTCTCCCGGAATTTCTCAGCGATTCCGACATCAACGTCAGTTTCGACTGCTGTGTTCCGTGCACCGGAATACAGGTTGGGTGGATTTGAACGTAACAAGGATTTGCGAAATACGCGCCTCTTTTATGAATTTTCCAAGCGGCAGAAACGTTGGAACCCATCGCGTTTGTGGACAGAAAATAAACATTTCCGTAACCCCCGGAAGCAATAACCACCGCGTGTGCAGAATGTCTTTCAATTTCGCCGGTTACCAAATTTCTAGCGATAATTCCCCTGGCTTTACCATCCACGATTACTAAATCTAGCATTTCGTGACGGTTAAACATTTTAATTCTGCCCTTTCCGATTTGTCGGCTCATTGCGGAATAAGCTCCCAATAAAAGCTGCTGTCCGGTTTGACCTTTCGCGTAAAACGTTCTTTTTACCTGAACACCACCGAAAGAACGGTTATCTAACTGGCCGCCATAATCTCTGCCAAAGGGAACACCTTGTGCCACACACTGGTCGATAATGGAGGCAGAAACTTCTGCAAGTCTGTACACGTTTGCTTCCCGGGAGCGGTAATCGCCACCTTTTATGGTATCATAAAACAACCGGTAGGTTGAATCTCCGTCTCCCTGATAATTTTTTGCGGCGTTAATACCACCTTGTGCAGCAATTGAATGCGCTCTTCTTGGGGAATCCTGATAGCAAAACGCCTTTACATTATATCCCTGTTCTGCCAAAGTTGCGGCGGCCGAACCACCTGCCAACCCGGTTCCAACTACAATAATGTCAATTTTGTCACGGTTATTTGGCGCAACAAGATTCATGTGGTTTTTATGATTGGTCCATTTATCCGCGACCGGGCCGGATGGAATTTTTGAATCTAATTTGTTCATAATACGATGATTATTGAGTTAGGAAGTGAAATAATGCTATAAGGATAAAACCGGCAGGAATGATAATGGAAAACCAGGTTCCAAAAGCTTTTAAAACCGGCGTATATTTTGGATGTCTCGCACCCACCGACTGGAAGGAAGACTGAAAGCCGTGCGCCAGGTGTAAACCTAAAAGCACAAAAGAAACGATATAAATACCCACTCTAATCGGATTTTCAAATTTGGCATGAAGATCGGTATAGAATCTGTTTTCCTCAATTGGAAGTCCTTCAATATACTTATAATTCATCTCATGGTACCAAAAGTCGTACATGTGCAACCCGAGGAAGGCCAGAATCACCAAACCGGAAATAATCATATTTCTGGACATCCATGTAGAATTTTCAGAAGGATTGTTGGTTCCGTATTTAATGGGTCTTGCAGCCCGGTTTCGGATTTCCAAAATGAACCCCAACACAAAGTGAAAAATAACGCCGGCTACCAGGATAGGCTGCATTACAAATTGCACCAAAGGATTGTAGCCCATAAACTGGGACGCGTTATTGTAAACTTCCGGACCGAAGAGCGAGAGCAGATTTACAACTAAATGCAACACCAAAAAAGAGAGCAAAAACATCGCCGAAAGTGCCATAGCATATTTTCTACCGATCGAAGAAGTGGTTAAACTTGCCATAATTATATTTAAATTTGAATTTTCACAAAGTTAAAAAAATGTTAAGCTAGTTCGAGGTGAGAAAAGTCAGAATTTTTCAGTTTGTAATCCTTCTAAATAACATCTCTATTACACAGAATTACCAACGTTATTATGATTTTAATGATTCATATCGTAAATTTTTCCGTTAATGTTGATTTTGCTGGTGGTGTTCGGGATCTTTAAGACCACAAAATCACGTGCTCTTCTCGACGTAAGGTAAGGCTCGATTATATATTTCTGAATTTTCAACTGATCAGCATTTTCCTTCATCATGAACTGAACTTTCGATCCGCTTTTCACGGAAATAATTTTTTCCTTATAATATTGATGTTCTAAAACTTCCTTCATTTCAGCCGCTTTAAAATTTAAAAGAAAACGCAGTGCAATAAAAATCAAGACAAAATAGGTTGCGCGCAGCATATTTTTTAAATTCAATTTTACGAGGGTAAACCTCACAAAATACAGAATAATAAACGCCACCACCACTTCCAGAAGCGTCATGCGAATCATTTTATAAAAAGCGAAATCGACTTCCGCAAAAAAGTGAATCACCTTTAACGTGTACGTTACTGCGGCGTCAAACAGTAGATTCAACAAAGGAAATTGCAAAGAAAAGCCGATCAGGAACGTCATCAGTAAAGAAAAAATAATCAGAAATTCAGAAAAAGGAATAACGACGAGGTTCGCGATAATCGAAATAAAAGAATACTGATGAAAGTAATAAATTACGAGGGGAAAAGTGGCGAGCTGCGCCGAAATGCTGATTGAGATGATACTAAACAGCTTCTCCTGAAAAGTGTTTTTCGGTTTTGGCAGATATTTCAACAGAGGCTGATTAAACCAAAAAATGCCGAACACTGCCAGAAAACTTAACTGAAATCCCACATCGAAAAGCTGGTTCGTATCCGCAATTAAAATTACGAACGCCGCAACTGCCATGGAATGCAGGAGATCGCTTTTGCGCTGGAGCAATGTAAAAATATAGTACGCTGAAATCATAATGCAGCTTCGCATCACCGAACTTCCGTAATCGATGAACACAGCGAAAGTCCAAATTAAAAGCAGAGAAATAATGATCTTCCCGTTTCGGAATCTTGGCGGAAAAAGAGGATTCAAAACTTTTAAAATAAGCCAGAAAATGATCGCCATGTGCGACCCGGAAATCGCTAAAATATGCACCAGACCGGATTTGCTGAAATCCTGCACCACATCTCTGTCCATTTCTGTGCGGTCGGCGAGGATGATTCCTTTCGTGAATTCGCGCGCGGGCTTCGACAGTTTTGCCAGATCGATTTTGTGCAAAGTTTCGAGTCTTTTCTGGCGAATTTTTTCCGAAAACGACAGATCATTTCTTTCGCCGGTTTCAAAAGAATTGGGTAAGTAACTTTGAAAGTAAATCTTCTTTCGCGCCAGATACTTCCCATAATCAAACTGAAAATCGCTGTATGGTTTTTCTATTTTATTGATGTAAACCGCGCCTTTATAGTAATGAAGATAATCCAGTTCTACATCGGATTTTGGCAGGGACAGAACACTTTTAAACATTTCATTTCCCTTCCACGCGTTGATTTCGTAGCGACGGTTTTTCTCGTTTGAATTGAGTTTTTTTGTGATTTTAAAAAGAATATTTTCCTTTCCTGCCAAATTGGGAAGCTTCGGTTTTTCAGAATTTAAGCGATGCGCAAAAATCCCCAGAGAGAAAAATAAAAGGAAAAGAGAAATGGGCCTTAAACGGTAAAAATAAAAGCCATTAAAAAGAAAGATGATTAAGGTAAGAAAACTTAAAATCAGTAAAATATAGATTGCATTCAGTTTCAAAAGAAAAAAATCCTGAAAGAAAATTCCCAGAATAAAACAGACGCAGAGAATGAGTAAAGGTTGTTTATGCAACGGTGTTTTCACGTAAAAGTATCGACTTCCGCCGATACAATCGCCCGTAAAATCACCCTTTCAAAATAATATCCGCGGCATGATCGCTTGCGCCCTCTCCGCCCAGTTTTTCGCGCAGCAACTCAAAATCGTATAACATTTTTTCTCTGGAAGTTCCTTTTAGTATTCGCTCCAGTTCTTTTAATAGATTTTTCGTTGTTAATTCGCTTTGAATCAGTTCCGTCACAATCTCGCGGTCCATAATTAAATTGACCAAAGAAATATATTTAATATTTTTCACCACACGCTTTCCAATTTCGTAGGAAATCCGGCTGCTGCGGTAACAGACGACTTCCGGAATGTTAAGCAAAGCGGTTTCTAAAGTTGCCGTGCCCGACGTAACCAAGGCTGCTTTCGAACAGCGAAGCAGGTCATAGGTTCTGTTTGAAACGAAATGTACATTTTCGTCCACAAAGTTCTCGTAAAATTCTTTCGGCAAACTTGGCGCACCGGCAATTACAAACTGATATTCTTTAAAATAAGGCCGAACGGAAAGCATCAATTCCAGCATTTTCGTGACTTCCTGTTCGCGTGAACCCGGCAATAATGCGATAATTTCTTTTTCGTTGAGTTGATTTTCTTCTTTAAAATTTTCGACATCGATTGGCTTTACCTCAGAAATAGCGTCCAGCAAAGGATGGCCCACAAAGTGTGCCTCAACTTCGTGTTTTTTGTAAAAATCTTTTTCAAAAGGAAGAATCACGAGCATTTCATCCACAAACTTGCGAATCTTTTCGACGCGGCCTTCCTTCCACGCCCACAATTGCGGCGAAATGTAATAGACGATTTTGATGCCCAAACCTTTTGCAAATTCCGCAATCCGCAAATTAAAGCCCGGATAATCGACTAAAATTAAAACATCGGGTTGGTATTGCTGAATATCATTTTTACAAAATTTAATATTTTTCAGGATCGTGGTGATGTTTTTCGCTACTTCCAAAAACCCCATGAAAGCAAGATCTCTGTAATGTTTTACAGGTGGATATCCCGCAACTTGCGTCATTAAATCTCCGCCCCAAAACCGAAATTCTGCGGCAGGATCCTTCTTCAAAATCGACTTCATTAAATTGGAAGCATGCAAATCTCCCGAGGCTTCTCCTGCGATGATATAGTATTTCACGTAGTAAAAAATTGTAAATTTGTTCAAAGATAAAATAAAAAAAATGTCCGATTTAGATATTAAAAACAAAGTAGCGGAAAGCGGTCTCGTCAATTTCGATCTCAGCCAGCTTCTGCCGAAAGGAAAACGTGTGGGAATCGACTTAAAAGATTTTCTTTTTGAGGGATTGATCCTTAAAGAAAAAGATTTTCGGGAAAAAGTCGCTGCCCTCAATGCAGCGGATTACGCCGATGCCTACCTTTATATTTACAACTCCGCGGATGCGATTGTGCCTTTGTGGGCATACTTCCTTCTTACCGCAAAACTGACGGAAACCGCAAAGAAAATCGTGTACGGAAACCGCGAAGATCTCGAAGTTTTGCTTATGCACAACGCCGTTCAAACCTACGATTTTACAGCAATGACGGGAAAGAGGGTTTTGGTTAAAGGCTGCTCCGATGAGAGTATTCCGGAAAACGCCTACATCGAGTTGGTAGAACACCTGAAACCGCTCGTAAAATCGCTGATGTTTGGAGAAGCCTGTTCAAATGTGCCGATTTTTAAAAATTAACACGTGATCGATGTGGAATTTGCTTTAAAAATAAGAGGAACAGTTTTTGGTAAATACGATCTGAATTTTTAACACTATAAATTACAAATCATGAGTTTAATCGATTTAATAACCGGAAACGCCGGCAACGAAGTGGCTACACAGGCAGAAAACAAATTTGGCATCAGCAAAAACCAAATCATCGCGCTTTTGGCCGTGGCGGCGCCTTTGGTAATTTCCTATTTAAGAAAAAAATCGCAGGAAGATCCCAATGAGGCAGAAGCCCTGAACAGTGCGCTGGACAAAGATCACGACGGAAGTATTTTAGACAATCCTTCTCAGGTCGAGGCACGCCAGCAGGAAGGTGGTTCTATTTTGGACCATGTTTTCGGCGGCGAAAAATCAACCGTGGAAAATCAACTCTCTCAGAAAACAGGAATTTCCATGGACAAGATCGGGCCAATTCTCGGTATGTTAGCTCCAATTATCATGGGTTATATTGGCAAGCAGAAACAGTCCAACGGCGTAACTTCCGGCGGTGGTTTGGGCGATTTGTTGGGTGGAATTTTAGGCGGGGCGCAAAGCCAGGCTCAGGCTGAACCTTCCAATCCTTTAAATGACATTTTGGGAAGCGTTCTCGGTGGCGGTTCCCAGGCAAATACCGGTGGAAACCCCTTAAATGATCTCCTGGGCGGAATGCTTGGTGGCGGCAGTCAGCAGCAGCAACAAGGCGGCCTGGGCGGACTGTTAGGAAATATTTTAGGCGGCGGAAGATAATTTTCCCGCACATAAAACGATCTGAAACGTTAAGTTTCAACATAAAAAAACCGAAGATTATTCTTCGGTTTTTTTGGTTTTGGTTTCCTTAGGTTCCTCGGCTTTTTCTGCTTTCGGTGCTTTTGGTTTAACTTCTTTTTTATCGTCTGCTTTTTCCGCTTTCGGTTTCGCAGCAGCTTTTGGTTTTGTTTCTTTTGGCATTTCTGCGTTTTCGGATTGATCAGCCGGATAACCCACTTCTTTTCTTACTTTAGTTTTTGGCGCTTTTTTGTCGTCTTCGTCCAACACATTAACCGGAATATTTTTCACTGAGGAAGATTTTCTCGGTCGTTTATTTCCGTAGCTTCCGGCATTAATTTTTCCACGTTTCGATTTTTGATCTCCTTTTCCCATAATAAAACTATTTTTTTTTGAAGTTGATTGAATTCAAAGTTAAGTAAAAAAGCCGCAAGCCGAATCTTAAAAATTCATAAAGTTTTTTGGGCGTGCCCCTTTCCGGCGCTTACAATTAGATGCGTTTGTTTGCCGCGGCTCGGGTCGGGCTTTTCATTCCAATTCCTCATTCCGCTTCGCTGCATTCCGGGATTTCCATTGCAATCCCTCACGCGGTGAGCGCGATTCGAAACATGGAGAAAAAATTAATAAAGGAAGCGCTGTTAGAGCTTGAAGCTCTAACAGCGCTGATTACTATCCTTACTGGCGCTCGCCTCGCTCGCGCCACGTAAATTAAATATCAAATATTTAGTAAATAATTATTGTCGTACAATAATTATTTATACATTTACAATATAATTAAAGAATGTCATTATGAAAATCATAGGAAAAAAATCGCTCTCATTGTACGTTAGCTACGTTCTCTTTTTTATATTTTTTGTTTGTGCTGTTCATTTTCTTTATATGATAATTGGGCACTCGATCCTCGCGTACAAGTTTAAAACAGGAAGTCAAATGTTTTCTCAAACTTTTATTTTGAACAACGATGTTGGCTGGACTCAAAACAAGTGGACCAATCCATTGAAGGACTTACTGAAATTCAGAATCAACTATCCATTTACAGACCTACAGGTTTCAACAGGTGTTTTTGGAAGCACTCAAATCATTTACAATATCATTGGAATGCTCTTCGTGACTTTATTTTTCTACTTTTCTTATAGAAGCTTTAAAGAAATGAGTTCGGATAAAATCTTTAATCCAAATGCAATTAAGTGGTTACAAAGATTCGGATATCTCAATTTAATTTTCGGAATATTATCTTTAGTGGAAGGTATAGGATATAATAAAATTTCTACTTCTTCTTTTTTTCAGTTCTTTTTTCTGGTTTTTCTGGGGAGCATGGTTCTCTTTATTGTGGCCTTCTTCAAAAAAGGATATGAATTGCAATCTGAAAATGATTTAACAATATAATTATGGCGATCATTATTAATATCGACGTGATGCTCGCAAAACGGAAGATGCAGAGCCAGGAATTAGCAGAGAAAATAGGTATTACTCCCGCAAACCTCTCCATTCTGAAAACGGGAAAAGCAAAGGCATTAAAACTCTCTACTTTGGAGGCCATTTGCAAGGCTTTAGACTGCCAACCAGCAGATTTACTTGAATTTCAATCTGAGGATTAAAAAAGATACCTAACAAAAAAAACACGGCAATTTTCACAATAGCTCACTTACTAAAAACGAGGTTTTTATCAACGTCTTCCACACAAAAATCTTATATTTGCACCTGAAATTTTAGACCATTTCTAATATCCAGAGTCTAACTCAAATATCCAAAAAATATGTTTCGTACGCACACTAATGGAGAATTATCGCTTAAAAATCTTGATGAAAACGTTACCCTTTCCGGCTGGGTTCAAACCATTCGTGATAAAGGTTTTATGATGTGGATCGATCTGCGTGATCGCTACGGAATTACACAATTGGTATTTGATTCAGACCGGTCTTCAACAGAACTTTTAGAAAAAGCCTCAAAATTAGGTCGCGAATTTGTGATTCAGGTGGAAGGAAAAGTGATCGAGCGCCAAAGCAAAAATCCAAAAATCCCAACGGGACAAATCGAAATCCTTGTTGAAAAATTAACGATTTTAAACGAATCAGAAGTTCCACCATTTACCATTGAAGACCAAACTGACGGCGGTGAAGAACTTCGTATGAAATACAGGTATTTGGACATCCGCAGAAATCCGGTGAAAGACAAATTGATTTTCCGTCACAAAATGGCGCAGAAAGTCAGAAACTATTTGTCTGATCAAAATTTCATCGAAGTAGAAACTCCAGTTTTGATTAAATCTACTCCGGAAGGCGCGCGTGATTTCGTAGTTCCAAGCCGTATGAATCCCGGGCAGTTTTATGCCTTACCACAATCGCCACAAACTTTCAAACAATTATTGATGATCGGTGGAATGGACCGTTATTTCCAGATTGTAAAATGTTTTCGGGATGAAGATTTAAGAGCCGACAGACAACCGGAATTCACACAAATCGATTGCGAAATGGCATTTGTGGAGCAAGAAGATGTTTTGGAAATCTTCGAAGGAATGACCGCGACTTTATTGAAAGATATCGCCGGGAAAGAATTCGGAAAATTTCCAAGAATGACTTTTGCCGACGCGATGAAAAAATACGGGAACGATAAACCGGACATCAGATTTGGAATGGAGTTCGTAGAAGTTAATGATTTGGTCAAAGGAAAAGATTTCAAAATTTTCGACGAGGCAGAATTGGTGGTCGGAATTAACGTAGAAGGTTGTGCAGGCTACACCAGAAAACAAATCGACGAATTAATCGATTGGGTAAAACGTCCGCAAATCGGTGCCAATGGAATGATTTGGATTAAATTCCAAAATGACGGCGTTGTGACGTCTTCTGTAAACAAATTTTATATCGAAGAAGATTTAAAGAAAATAGCAGAAAAATTCGGCGCAAAAGCAGGAGATTTAATTTTCCTCATGTCCGGAAATGAAAATAAAGTGAGAACTCAACTTTCCGCTCTCAGAATGGAATTGGGTAACAGATTAGGGTTAAGAGATCCAAAAGTTTTCGCACCACTTTGGGTGATCGATTTCCCCTTGTTAGAATGGGATGAAGAAACAGAACGTTATCACGCGATGCATCATCCGTTTACTTCTCCGAAACCAGAAGATGTTCATTTACTGGAAACCGATCCGGGAAAAGCCAGAGCAAACGCTTACGATTTAATCCTGAACGGAAACGAAATCGGTGGTGGTTCGGTCAGAATTTTCGATAAAGATTTACAGGCTAAAATGTTCAATTTACTAGGATTCACCAAAGAAGATGCAGAAGCACAGTTTGGATTCCTGATGAACGCTTTCCAATATGGAGCGCCGCCACATGCAGGTTTAGCTTTAGGTTTTGATCGTTTGGTTGCAATTCTCGATGGCAATGAAGTGATCCGAGACTATATCGCATTCCCGAAAAACAATTCAGGAAGAGATGTGATGATCGACGCACCAAGTGCTATTGCTGATGAGCAGTTGACTGAGTTGGCTTTGAAAGTAGAACTGAAAAGTTAATTCAAATTTAAAAAAATTAAAAGGAGGTTCGCTTCCTTTTTTTATTGAAACTTTCTTAATATCGGATAATAAAATATTTATGCATAACCGATTTTAATAATAATGTTGTACATTTGGGGAATGAAATGGCAAATATTTCCATATTATTTTGAAGGTTTAGAAAAACAACTCGAAAGAATTTACGAAAAAAAACGTGAACTGGATAAAAAACGCCCTATTCCAACCTATGTTTTGAAAAGTATAAGAGACAGTCTGAGCATTGAATGGACTTATAATTCCAACAGCATTGAAGGAAATACTTTGACGCTTCAGGAAACAAAAATGGTGATCGAAGATGGATTTACCATTAAAGGAAAATCGCTTCGGGAACATTTTGAAGTGGTGAATCACCAGGAAGCCATCGAATTTGTAGAGTCACTTGCTTCCAATGAGTATATTCTTAACAAATTAGATGTTTTGAGTGTTCATCATCTTGTATTGCAGAAAATAGAAAAGGATTTTGCCGGAAAATACAGAACTTCTGGTGTGCGGATTTCTGGTGCTAATTTCGTTCCGCCGAATGCTTTGAAAGTTGATGAGTTGATGAGCGAATTGATTGATTTTGCAAACGAACCAGAAGTCGATATCTTGATAAGATCTGCGATTTTTCACCATCGCTTTGTTTGGATTCATCCGTTTTTTGATGGCAATGGAAGAACTGCAAGACTGCTGCTGAATCTATTGTTGATGAAAAGTGGTTTTCCACCTGCGATTATTCTTAAAAATGATCGGAAAAAATATTATGACGCGCTCAATCAGGCAAACAATCAGGACTATTCTAAATTGTTGCTTTTGATTTTACAGGCGGTTGAGCGAACTTTGGATATTTATCTTGGGAATCTTAATAATACCTATGATCAGTACCAAAGTATTACAGATATCGTGAAAGAGCCGGACGTTCCTTACGGACAGGAATACGTGAGTTTACTGGCCCGACAAGGAAAAATAGACGCTTTCAAAGAAGGCAGAAACTGGCTCACTACCAAAGATGCGGTTTTGGATTATATAGAAAATCGTGACCGAAAACGTATTTTAAAAAAGGAAGCGGAAAAGTAATCTTTTCCGCTTTTTTTTAGGGCAATTTTGCAACTAAACTTTCGGGTAGAATTTTTAGAATATAATAGATCATTTTCCACTTGAAATTGGGGATAATCGAAAAATCAGTTCCTGCATTGACGATATGTTTCGCTACATAATCCGGCTCCATCAACAGGTTTTTATTAAGCTGTAAACCTGCATTAATTTTGGTATTGATATATCCGCTCACCAAAACATTGACGATAATTTTCCTCGAAGCTAATTCCTGTCGGAGGCCCGCTAAATATTGGGTAAATGCAGATTTTGTACTGCCGTAAATGAAATTACTTTTTCTACCACGAACTCCGGAAAGTGAAGACAGACCAATAATTCTTTCTAAATTTTTGTTTGATTCATCCATCGCAATAATATTCAGAATAGAAACTGCGCCCATATAATTCACTTCCATCATTTGTTTAGCACTTGTGAAATTGTGAAGGGCTTTTTGATTTTCGACGAGAAAACCTGCAGCGTAAATTACGATATTGGGTCTCGCTGGGAGTTCATTATAAAACTTTTGATGCAAAGAAAAATCAACCGCATCAAAATATTTTAAAATAATTCTAGAAGAATCGATCGTGTTTTCACTCACAAATTGCTCGAGAGAATTAAGATCTCTGGAAGCAGCAATAATAGAAAAACCCTTCTCCAGGTATTGCAAAATACACTGTTTCGCAACATCGGAATTGGCGCCTAAAATTAGAACAGTTTTATGAAGATTATTATTCATCGACTATTTCTCCCGAAGTCTTTCTTTGATTTTACCAATATTTTCTTTTGCAGAATCTTCTAAAATTAAAGAAGCACTCATTAAAATTCTTTCCGGCATCAACTGTTCGAAATGTTCCGTTCCTTCCCAGGAAACTTTCTTGATTAAAGCTAAAGCATCAGAACTTCTGGTTGATAATTTTTCTAAGAATTTATCAATTTCTTCATCCATCATTTGAATATTTTCCGAAACGGAATGATAGACATCGTGTTTTTCACACCAATCCGCACTCCGGAAATCTGCATCGATCGACATCGCTGAATAAGCTGATTTTCCTATTTTTCTTTCTACAAACGGCCCGATAACAAACGGTCCGATCCCTAAATTTAATTCTGTTAAAGCCATGGCGGCGTCTTTGGTGGCAAAACAATAATCTGCGGCACAAGCGATTCCAACGCCACCTCCGGTTGTTTTTCCCTGAACTCTTACAATGACCAATTTCCCGCACGATCGCATCGTATTTAAAACTTTTGCAAAACCGCCAAAGAATATTTTTGATTTTTCCAGTTCCTCGATCTCCAGTAGTTCATCAAAACTGGCTCCGGCGCAGAAAGCTTTTTCACCCTCGGATTTTAAAAGGATGGCTTTTACATTTTGATCTTTGCCGCTTTCTAATATAGTTTGGGCAAGCTTTTCTAAAATTTCTCCCGGTAAAGAATTACTTTTCGGCGTTCCAAAGGTGATTTCAGATATATTATTTTTAAGTTCTCGGTTTACAAATCCGTTGTTCATAAGGCTTTATTTAGGGCTATTAAATATTTATCGATGTATAATTGTTTCTCTTTGCTTTTATATTGTTGAATGTACCTGGGATGTTCCAAAACCGTCATTTTATCAAAAAACTTTTCCTGACTGTTGATCTTATCAATGAAAACTGCATTCTTCTTTCCTAAAATAAAAACTTCGGAAGTATCTAAACCCAAACTGATATGGTCCCTTAAACTTTGAATCATAAAGGGTTTTACAGCTTCAAAAAGATTTTTATCATCATAATAATTAGCGTTTATAGCTCCGCGTAAGTTTCGACGTGTAATGGCAAGTGGAAACGGTGAATTGATGTAGAATTCTTTATAAAAAATTTCGGGACCACCGAACTGGTGGATGACTTCATACAGGAAAAGAGAAGAAATTTCGTGCGTGTGCGCAGATTTCATTTCGATGCCGCAGACGCTTTCCAACCTCTTCGTATCAGTGAACGGAACGCCTGTTACTCCAGCTCCGTGGCGGCTTGGGTTGATTCCGATGATAAATTTTCTTTGATTATGATCATTGTAAAACTTTTGATAAAATTTCGTCATTACCGTCAATGTCTCGGGATTATCAAAGAAAGGATTGAGAACATTGAAATCAGTGGGAAGAGAATCTGAAAAGATCAAATTCCTGTTAAATTCTACTATTTTTTCGCCGATGGATTTGCTCATTTAATCAGGGTTTCATTCCTAAAGCACGCGTGTACCCTTCTAGTTTTTTGTTGTTTTTAAATTTCATGTTTTCCAGCAAATCCAGCATGGCTTTTTTCACCAATTCCTGGTTGGGTCTTGCCTCGCGAATTTTAGCAAAATCGCCGCGGTCCTTTTTAGTGTAATCCACGATTAAATCCCAGTTTTCGGGTTTTGGTATATAAACCATGGCACTTTTTGGTACCATTTTCTTGTAAGGCCAAAAGGTCCAGCCAATATTGTTTTCTTCGAACGTCTTACGGAATTTTTCTACCCATTCATCGGTGTTTTCGCCGGTTTCGCCTATCATTAAGGGTAATTTGACCTTATCCCTGAAATCCAAAAAATCCTGAATATCTTTCGTTTCGGTGCCACTCCAGTAACGGTGCGGTGTGTACATTATTTTATCATCAAATTTTGAGTCTTTAACAATGCTGAAATTGCCGTTCCACTGCGCTCCGCCGAGCAAGATTATGTGGTTTTTGTCCACTGTTCTTATGGCTGCCGTACATTCTTTGTACAGCGGTTCCAACTTAGCGTTCAATTTTGGTAAATCGTCCGTAAAATAATGCGCGATAGGCTCATTTAATAAGTCATAACCCAAAATGGTGGGTTCGCTTGCATATTTCCTTGCAATTTTTGTCCAGATTTCGATAAATTCTTTCTGATTCTCTTTGTTTTCGAAAAGCCAGGGAAAGCCGTAACCGTCATCGATATTATCGCCGGTTTGTCCGCCCGGGGCATCGTGCATATCGAGAATCACATACAAACCCGCTTCCTTACACCAACCAATCACATCATCTAAAATCTCGAAACCGTTTTGGTCTTTTTTAAGACCCATATAATCCTCATCGGTAAATAGTTTGTAATGAAAAGGAACACGCACGGTATTCATCCCCGTCGATTTAATGTAAAGAATATCTTCTTTTGTAACGTAATTTTTCTTGAACTGGCGCCAAAATTCGGCGGTAAACTGAGGTCCTACTATCTCGGAGAAAGCATCATTAATGAGCCGATAAGATGAAGCACCCTCGAAAAAAAACATATAACCTTCCGGATTCAGCCAGTTTCCCAGATTCGTGCCCTGAATTAAAAATTTCTGCTGGTTGGGCGTGTACAGATTAACGCCATCGATATAGATGAAATCCGTTTTTTTCTTTTGATTCTGCGCATGAAAAGAAAAACCCGCAAAAAAAAGAGTAAAAAACACGGCGTGCTTGAAGAATCCTGCTGCTTTCATATTTGAGGTATTTAAAAAATTCCGAACTGTTCAAAATGATGTGTCACATGTTTTTGATGAAACAATTCCATCATCTCCTTATTTAAAGTTCCGAAGACAAAATGCAAATGCTCTGCGTCTGGGTTTTCGCGGTAATAGATCTGATAATTTTTCACCGATTCGAGGAAATGCGTTTTAGCTTCCTCTAAATTTTTATATTTCAGTACCGGTAATTTTCCCTCTTCCAGGAAGGGGGCAGGAAAATCTTTGGGCATTTTGCGGAAATTATACAGTGAGTCCTGATATTTCTCTAAATGTTCTTCCGGCGTTTTACATTCAGAAGTTTTCAGTTCGCCCGTGCTGTATTTCATGGTGGTTTCTAAGTGTTCCAGCATTTCCTGAGCTTTCATTCTTCCCCAATTTGGTAAAGATTTGTCGGTTAAATTATGTAAGCGTTTTGCAAAATCTTTATAATCAATTTTAATAAAAGGAGATTTTTTCGCAACCAAGGTTAAAATTGTTGCAACGCAAACGGTTTCTTCCCGCTGATTTACCACCTCGACCAACCATTTTACGACGCCGCTCGGAACATTTCGTCCTTTTACGCCTTTATTGATTCTTTCTTTCGCCGTTAAATAAACCGTGATGGTGTCGCCGGCATAAACGGGCTTAAAGAAGTTCGCATTTTCCAAACCGTAATTTGCGATGACCGGACCTTTTTTTCCCGAAACAAATAATCCTGCTGCGGCAGAAAGAATAAAATAGCCATGCGCCACGGTTTTATCGAAAATGGTTCCGTTTAAGGAAGTTGCATCGGTGTGAGCATAAAAATGATCCCAGGAAACATTGGCAAAGTTGACGATATCTGCTTCTGTCACTGTTCTTCCGGCAGTTTCTAATGAATCACCGATTTCAACTTCCTCAAAATATTTGTTGAAAGGATGTTTATCGGAATATTTTTTATCGGCTCCTGGCTGGTAAATTTTGGTAATCGCCGTCAAAATATCGGGCGAACCTTGAATGGCTGTTTTTTGCAAAAAGAAATGAAGCCCATTTAGGCCGCCCATCTCTTCACCGCCGCCGGCTCTTCCCGGACCACCGTGCATTAAAGTTGGTAAGGGTGACCCGTGACCGGTTGATTCTTTCGCGTTGTCTCTATTTAAAACAAAAATTCGTCCATGACTTGAGGCCATTTTCCAGGAGGTTTCGGCAACAAATTTTTCATCACGAGAAATAATGGATCCCACCAAACTTCCTTTTCCGCGTTTTGCCAAAGCGGCGGCTTCATCGGCATCTTTGTACGGCATTAAAGTGGAAACGGGGCCAAAAGCTTCTACTTCGTGGGAAGAATTTTTCTCAAAAGGTTTATCGTTGTAAAAGACTTTTGGCGTCATAAAGGCACCTTTTTCATAATCTGCTTCTACCAGGTCGTGTTTCCCATCGTAGATGAGTTCTGTTTCCTGTTTCAGCAATGCGATGTTATCCTGAAGAACTGCCATCTCTTTTTTGCCGACGATGGAGCCCATGCGGGTTTCGCGGCTTAACGGATTACCTATTTTTGTTTGATCCAACGCTTTGCTTAAAGCATTCTGAACGTCTCCAACTAAATCTTCGGGAACGATAATTCTGCGGATCGCAGTACATTTTTGTCCGGCTTTTGTGGTCATTTCGGTGCGAACCTCTGTGATAAAGAGATCAAATTCGGGAGTGCCGGGTTTCGCGTCGAGGCCGAGAATGGAACAGTTTAAAGAATCGGCTTCCATATTGAAACGGACGGCATTTTTAGAAACGGTCGGCAAAGATTTTAATTTTTTTCCGGTGGTGGCAGAACCTGTAAAAAGAACAGAATCTCCATCCTGCATGTAATCGAGAATATTTCCGGGTTCGCCACAAACCAGTTGAATGGCTCCTTCAGGAAGAAAACCACTTTCGATCATGTCCTGAAACACTGCATTGGTCAGGTACGAACCTGGAGTTGCAGGTTTTACAATACTGGGTACGCCGGCCAAAAGAGAAGTTGACAATTTTTCCAGCATTCCCCAAACCGGGAAATTATACGCATTAATTTGTACTGAAACACCTTCGCTTGGCGTAAGGATATGCGTTCCTAAAAAAGTTCCGTTGGCTCCGAGTTTCTGCGTGTCGCCATCCACCCAAAAAGGCGTGTTGGGTAACATTCTTTTTGCGAGACCGGAATAGGTGAAAAATGTGCCGAATCCTCCTTCGATATCCACCCAGGAATCTGCGTGCGTTGCACCGGTTTTATAGGATAAATCGTAATATTTTTTCTTTCTTTCTAATAAATACAAGGCTACCTTCTTCAACATTTCACCGCGATCATAGAACGTCATTGAGGAAAGATTCTTATAACCAACGGTTCTTCCGTACTCCAAAGCCTGTTCAAAGTTGATTCCGCCGGTATCGGAAATCGCTACCAATTCACCATTTACAGCGTTATATAAAGGCACTTCATTTCCCGACCCTTCGATCCATTGTCCGTTGATATAATTTTTTAGCTTCATGATTTGGTAGATATGGATTTTTTTAAAGTTTTGAAGATGAATTTATGTAAAAGATAGAGTCCAAACAAAATAGCCACAAGATCCAGCGTGATGACTACGGCGGAAATGGAATTGTAAATTAAGCTTTTTTGCTGCAGCGATTGAACGGCGTGCTGATCTTGCACTTTCTGAAGCGCCTCGATAACGCCGATGCTTTGCCTGATGCAATAAAATGCGATGGCATTTAAAACCACAAGAAGCAGTAAAACTGAAATAATTATCTTTTTGTTTTTTAAATTCATGTGTAAACTGCGTTTATTTGAGCTCAGTTTGAGACTTTGAAAATTACGTTTTTAAAAACCAGGTTGATGAAATGGCGTTTTTTCGCTCCTGATTTTTGTGAGTGTTAAGATACTGAAATTTTCAATTTTGCTAAAATCTAATTTTGAAAAACCTCGTGCGCCCCGGCTTGAGTGAAGCTCTTTTTTTTTGGTGGCTGAGCGCAGCCGAAGTTACCAAAGAAAAAAGCGGGAACGGAAGACGGAAATGTGCGCCCAAAAAAATCCCCTTCAAACTAATTGAAAGGGAGATTTTGTTTTAGAATTGAAGATTATCTTGCCTTCATGTCCACGTAGTCGCGTTTGGGTGAACCCTGATATACCTGTCTTGGTCTTCCGATGGGATCGTTGTGCAAACGCATTTCTTTCCACTGGGAAATCCAGCCTGGTAGACGTCCTAAAGCGAACATAACGGTGAACATTTCTGTTGGAATTCCTAGTGCGCGGTAAATTATTCCGGAGTAGAAATCGACGTTTGGATAGAGTTTTCTGCTTACGAAATACTCGTCTTCCAGCGCTACTCTTTCTAACTGACGTGCGATATCCAAAGCTTTGTCTTCGATTCCTAAAGATTCTAAGATATCGTCGGCCGCTTTTTTGATGATTGTGGCTCGTGGATCGAAGTTTTTGTAAACTCTGTGCCCAAAGCCCATCAAACGGAAATTATCGTCTTTATTTTTAGCTTTTTCTACATATTTTGCTACATCGCCGCCATCCCGTTCAATCATTTCCAACATTTCGATTACTGCCTGGTTTGCGCCACCATGAAGTGGACCCCAAAGTGCAGAAATACCGGCGGAAACGGAAGCAAAAAGTCCGGTGTGTGCGGAACCGACCATCCTTACGGTAGATGTAGAACAGTTTTGCTCGTGATCTGCGTGAAGAATTAAGAGTTTATCTAATGCGCCGACAACAACAGGATCCAGTTCGAATTCCTGATTTGGACGGCGGAAACACATTTTGTAGAAGTTTTCAACGTAGTTTAAACTGTCGTCCCCGTGGTTGATGGGAAGGCCCATCTTTTTGCGGTACGTCCACGCACAAAGGTGCGAGAATTTGGCGATGAGCATTTCTGCCGCGTGATCCATTTCTTCTTTGGAAGAAACATCTACGGCTTTTGGATTGAAGGCCGTTAAAGCTGATGTAAGGGAAGATAAAACGCCCATTGGATGAGCGGAGCGTGGGAAAACGTCGATTAACCGTTTCATTTCGTCCGCAACGAAATTGTATTTTTTAATTCCTCTTTCGAAGCCTGAAAACTGCTCTGTTGTAGGCAGGCTGCCGTTTAACAAGAGGTACATTACTTCGGTAAAGTTAGATTTTTCTGCAATCTGCTCTATTGGGTAACCGCGGTAATACAGTTCGCCATTATCACCGTCTAAATAGGTAATATCGCTTAAGGTAGCGCCGGTATTTTTATACCCTAAGTCTAAGGTAATTAAACCTGTTTGATCTCTTAATTTTGAAATATCGATTCCTCTGTCACCGATGGTGCTATCTATGATCGGGTATTCAAAAGATTTACCGTCATAGTTCAATACAACTTTATTATCTGACATTATAATTTATTTTTTTACTAATTTATGAATATTGGAACAAAACCGCAAACAATTTTCGGTGTTGGCGATGAATTCTGTCTATGATCTGTTTATTTTGAAAGCATTTAACCCCGGGAAATAAGCGGTTTCGCCTAAAGCTTCTTCAATGCGAAGCAGTTGGTTGTATTTTGCCATACGGTCTGAACGAGAAGCGGAACCGGTCTTAATCTGTCCGCAGTTCAGGGCCACGGCCAAATCTGCAATGGTAGCATCTTCAGTTTCGCCGGAACGGTGAGACATTACGGTGGTATACCTGTTATTTTGCGCCATTTGAACAGCATCCATGGTTTCGGTTAAGGTTCCGATCTGGTTTACTTTAATTAATATTGAGTTGGCAATATCGCCTTCAATTCCTTTGGCTAAAATTTCGGTGTTGGTTACAAAAAGATCATCACCCACAATCTGCACGGTTTTTCCCAGTCGTTCTGTGAGTAATTTCCAACCTTCCCAGTCATTTTCATCCATGCCGTCTTCTATGGAAATAATGGGATATTTTGTGGCCAATTCTGCTAAATAATCAACCTGCTCTTCGCGGGTTCTGCAGGCGCCGTTTTCACCTTCAAATTTTCGGTAGTCGTATTTTCCATCCACATAAAATTCGGAAGCTGCGGAATCCAGCGCGAACATAATATCGTCTCCAGCCTTATATCCTGCGTTGGAGATTGCCTGTGTTAAAGTATCCAGGGCATCTTCGGTTCCGTTGAATTTAGGCGCAAAACCACCCTCATCTCCAACTGCTGTAGAAAGACCTCTTTGTTTTAAAATTGATTTAAGTTCATGAAAAATTTCTGTTCCTTTTTGCAAAGCGTGCGAAAAAGAATCTGCTTTAACGGGCATCACCATAAATTCCTGAAATGCAATCGGCGCATCGGAGTGGGAGCCGCCATTAATAACATTCATCATGGGAACCGGAAGGGTGTTGGCGTTCACACCACCAATATATTTGTACAACGGAATTTTCAGATCTAAAGCTGCTGCTTTCGCAACCGCCAAAGAAACACCTAAAATTGCATTGGCACCAAGATTTCCTTTATTTGGCGTACCATCCAGTTCGATCATGATCTGATCGATTAAATTTTGTTCGAAAACAGAAATCCCCATTAATTCCGGCGCAATTACTTCTCTCACATTTTCAACGGCTTTTAACACGCCTTTACCACCAAATTCTTCCGCGCCATCGCGTAATTCTACCGCTTCGTGTTCACCTGTTGAGGCACCGGAGGGAACCGCCGCGCGGCCCATATTGCCGTCTTCTGTGAAAACATCAACTTCGACGGTCGGGTTTCCGCGGGAATCTAATATCTGTCTGGCTTCAATGTAAGAAATATAACTCATCTTATTTATTTTTTTTGAATTTAGTAATAGTTACAAATTTAGTCAAAATTGAATTATTAAAGGGGTTTCTGGCGTGATTTAAAGTAGATTTTCCGTTAAAATTACGTTAATTCTGCCGTTTTTAAATTTGGAAAAGTAATTGTAAATTGGAGTACTCTAAAAAATTGAATTATGAAAAAAATTATTGTTCCTGTAATGACGGTTTTACTTCTAACAGCTTACAGCTGCAAGAAAAGTACGGACGGTAACAAAAATGTGGTAATCGCGGATTCAATGTCGCAAAATTCGCTTACTGAAGGAAGTTCCAACGAGCATACCGACCGGTATGTAGCGGAAGACGGTTCTTCAACACTCGTAACTTTTACCAACGAGGACGGAAAAAAATCGATCAGTATCGCCAGTAATAAAATGACCATTAAAGCGCCGGAAACTAATGTAGCAAATGTTTACGCGGATCACGATTATACGATTGCGGCGAAAAATGACAGCGTTACGATCACGCAGGGGAATAATGTGATTCGGCTGAAAAAGGCGCGGGTGAATTGAGAGGTGATCGATCTGGGAGGACGTGTGATGCGTTTTATGTGAAAGTACGGTTGCTTTTTAAGTAAGAGACACCTTTAAAGTAAAAGATTTTAAAATAAAATTTCTTTGGCGGAGAATTTACAAGGGACGGAAAAAACATCTTTTATGACGGACGTGGACCGAAAAAGTGATCCGGACAAAATATAATTTAAAAGAAAACAAACCCAAAAAAAGCCGGTCAAATAAATTGACCGGCTTTTTTAATATAAAGTTGGAGAAAATTATTCGCCCGCTTTTTCTTCTGTAGAATCCGCAGCGTCTGCTTTTGGTTCTTCAGTTGTAGCTTCAGTTTTTGCAGGAGCTTCTTTTACTTCGGCAGCAACTGCCTCAGTTTTCGGAGCTGCAGCTCTTCTGCTTCTTCTTGTTACTTTTTTCTCTTCCGCGTTCGGGTTGTAAAGATCGTTGAAATCTACAAGTTCGATCATTGCCATATCGGCAGCATCGCCCTGTCTGAATCCAGTTTTGATGATTCTTGTGTAACCGCCTGGTCTGTCTGCAATTTTAGGAGCAACTGTTCTGAATAATTCAGTAACTGCTTCTTTGCTTTGCAGGTAAGAGAAAACTGTTCTTCTGTTATGGGTAGTATCATCTTTCGCTTTTGTAAGGATAGGTTCAACATACACTCTCAAAGCTTTTGCTTTGGCAACAGTAGTGTTGATTCTTTTATGCTCAATAAGAGAACAAGCCATATTAGAAAGCATTGCACTTCTGTGCGAAGTCGTTCTAGATAGGTGATTGAATTTTTTACCGTGTCTCATTGTTTTTTATTTGTCAGCGTCTAATTTATATTTAGCAACGTCGAAACCGAAGTTCAGACCTTTTGCATGCACTAATTCTTCTAATTCTGTTAAAGATTTTTTACCGAAATTTCTGAATTTCATCAAATCAGACTTGGTATAAGAAACCAGTTCTCCCAAAGTTTCCACTTCGGCAGCTTTCAAGCAGTTTAGTGCTCTTACAGAAAGATCCATATCCGTTAATTTAGATTTAAGGAGCTGTCTTGTATGTAATGTTTCTTCGTCGTATTGAATGGAGGCTTTTACGGCTTCAGTTTCCAAAGTAATTCTCTCGTCGGAGAACAACATGAAATGATAAATTAATATCTTGGAAGCTTCAGTTAAAGCATTTTGAGGGCTGATGGAGCCATCGGTCTCAATATCCAAAACGAGTTTTTCGTAGTCTGTTTTTTGCTCTACACGATAATTCTCAACACTGTACTGCACTTTTTTGATCGGAGTAAAGATAGAGTCGATGGCGATGGTACCGATGGCAGCATTGCTCGATTTGTTTTGATCCGATGGAACATAACCTCTTCCTTGATCTACGTTGAATGTAATTTCAAATTTCACATCCTTGTTAAGATTACAGATCACCAAATCGGGGTTCAAAATTTCGAAACCCTGAATTGTTTTTCCTAAATCTCCTGCAGTTACTGTAGTTTGACCGGAAACTTTAGCGGTTACAACCTCTGCCGCAGCAGATTCTGTTTTTGCTTTAAGTCTCAGTTGTTTTAAGTTCAGAATGATTTCTGTAACATCTTCAATAACACCTGGAATTGTTGAAAACTCGTGCTCTACGCCTTCTATTTTGATAGAGGAAATAGCATATCCTTCAAGAGAAGAAAGCAATACTCTTCTCAAAGCATTACCGATGGTCAATCCAAAACCTGGCTCCAAGGGTCTGAATTCAAATTGACCTTTGAAATCATCGGAGTTAAGAAGGATTACTTTATCGGGTTTAATAAATGTTAAAATTGCCATATAATTTGGGTTGAGCAAAAATTTGAAAAAATTATTATTTAGAGTAAAGTTCGACGATCAGTTGCTCTCTAAGATCTTCCGGGATTTGGATTCTTTCTGGAGCAGATACGAATGTACCTTGTTTTGTTTCGTCGTTGAATTGTAACCACTCGTAATTAGACTTATAAGCTAACGAGTCGGCAATAACTTCCAAAGATTTGGATTTTTCTCTGATTGCGATAACGTCTCCTGCTTTAAGGGTGTACGATGCGATGTTTACCAATTCTCCATTTACTGTGATGTGTCTGTGAGAAACCAATTGTCTTGCACCGGCTCTGGTTTTTGCAAACCCAAGTCTGTACACTACATTGTCTAATCTACTTTCACACAATTGCAATAGAACTTCCCCTGTAACGCCTTTTGCTCTGTTGGCTTTTTCGTAGAGGTTCGCAAATTGTTTTTCCAAAATACCATAGGTGTATTTTGCTTTTTGTTTTTCCATTAACTGAACAGCGTATTCGGATTTTTTCGATCCTCTTCTTTTGTTCACACCGTGTTGTCCCGGCGGTTGGTTTTTTCTTTTCTCGAAGTTCTTATCGTCTCCGTAGATTGCAGCGCCAAACTTTCTGGCAATCTTCGTTTTAGGTCCAATATATCTAGCCATATTTCTTTGTTATTTGAGGTTCTGGGTTTAATGCTTAATGTTGAAAAAAAACTTTAAACATTAAACACGAAACATTGAACTGTATTATACTCTTCTTCTTTTTGGTGGTCTACATCCGTTGTGCGGCATAGGCGTCACATCAACGATTTCGCTAACTTCAATCCCTGAATTGTGAATAGTTCTGATGGCAGATTCTCTACCTGCACCAGGACCTTTCACGTAAACCTTTACTCTGCGCAGTCCCGCATCGTGGGCTACTGTTGAGCAATTTTCTGCAGCCATTTGCGCAGCAAAAGGAGTATTCTTTTTAGAACCTCTGAATCCCATTTTTCCGGCAGATGCCCAAGAGATTACTTCTCCGTTTTTATTCGTTAAAGAAATGATGATGTTGTTGAAGGTAGCCTGGATATGTGCCTCGCCAATTGCTTCAACTTTAACTTTTCTTTTCTTTACTGTTTTAGTCTGTTTTGCCATAATTCTTACCGATTATTTACTTGCTTTTTTCTTGTTAGCAACAGTTTTTCGTTTTCCTTTTCGGGTTCTAGAATTATTTTTAGTTCTTTGTCCTCTTAAAGGTAATCCAAGTCTGTGACGTATTCCTCGTTGGCATCCAATATCCATCAATCGCTTGATGTTTGTGGAAGTTTCAGAACGCAATTCTCCTTCCACTTTTACGCTTTCGGTGATGTAGTTTCTGATTAATGCCAATTCATCGTCATTCCATTCGTTGACTTTCTTGTCTTCGCTGATACCGGCAGCTTTCAGGATTTTTGAAGAAGTGCTTCTTCCAATTCCGAAAATGTATGTAAGGCCGATAACGCCTCTTTTGTTCTTTGGTAAATCAATACCGGAAATTCTCGCCATAATTTAATTTTAGCCTTGTCTTTGTTTAAATTTTGGGTTCTTTTTGTTGATCACAAACAGAACGCCTTTACGACGAACGATTTTGCAATCAGCACTTCTTTTTTTGATAGATGCTCTAACTTTCATTTTGTTTCTTTTCTTTTCTAATTTTGCAACGGTTAAATGAGATCTTACGGAATCATTCCCATTTTGTTTAAATTTTAAACTCTTTTAAATCGTGAGATTCTGAAAGTTTCCTTTTATAGTAATCTTCAGTTTTGGCTGAAATTAGTATCTAAATGTTATTCTGCCTTTTGATAAATCGTAAGGAGACAGCTCCAGTTTTACCTTGTCGCCAGGTAAAAGTTTAATGTAATGCATTCTCATTTTACCCGAGATGTGCGCAATAAGGATGTGCCCATTCTCAAGCTCAACACGGAACTGAGCGTTCGAAAGTGCTTCGGTAATAACGCCGTCTTGTTCTATATGTTTTTGTTTTGCCATTTATTCTTTACAGATTGTTGTTTGTTCTGGATAATTTCGACTGCATTAAGCCATCGTAATGATGATTTAATAAATACGTATTGATCTGCTGAACTGTGTCCAGTATCACACCAACCATGATTAATAGTGATGTTCCACCGAAGAACAGGGCAAATCTATCCGTTTGAACAAACGCTCCGTGCACTATTGCCGGAAGGATTGCAAAGATAGCTAAAAAGATTGAGCCCGGCAAAGTTATTTTTGATAATATATCATCCAGATAATCAGACGTTTCTTTCCCCGGTCTAACCTTAGGAATGAGGCCGCCATTTCTCTTTAAATCATCTGCCATCTGATTCACAGGAATCGTAATTGCAGTATAGAAGAAGGAGAAAATAATGATTAATAAGGCAAACAGTACATTGTATTGCCAACTGAAGACATTTTTGAATCCTGCCAAAAAGGTATTGGATTCGTCAACTTTGGTTAACAGTCCCGGTACAAACATTAAGGCCTGAGCAAAAATGATCGGCATAACTCCGGCAGCGTTCACCTTTAAAGGAATCCACTGTCTTGCACCCTGCATCAAATTTTTAGTAACTCCGCCTCTGGCCTGTGCTCTGCTTACATACTGAATAGGAATTTTTCTAACGGCTACCGATAAAATGATTGCCAAAAGTACAACTACCATCCAGAATAAAATTTCAATCAGGATCATAATCGTTCCGAAACCACCTTTACCGGTCTGCGTAGCAACTTCCTGAATAAATGCGCCCGGAAAATCTGCCAGGATACCTACCATAATTAAGATGGAGATCCCGTTCCCGATACCTTTATCTGTAATTTTTTCTCCTAACCACATGGCGAATACGGAGCCTGCAACCAGGATTACGATACTCGGCAACCAAAACATAATTGATTCCGGATGCACAAAGTATGCAGAAGCAAACTGGGCATGCGGCAAAAACATTTGCGTGATCGAAGTAAGGTAAGAAGGTGCCTGAACCAAACAAACTGCAATAGTTAACCATCTTGTAATTTGGTTCAAAGTATTTCTACCACTTTCGCCGTCTTTCTGCAATTTCTGAAGGTATGGTATTGCCATACCCATTAACTGCACAATAATGGAAGCAGAAATATAAGGCATGATGCCGAGTGCCATAATGGAGGCTCTACTGAATGCACCACCTGTAAACGAAGAAAGCAACCCAAGAAGTCCTGCTCCTTGCTTGTTGCCTCCCTGATCTTTGTAAATATCCAAAAGATTCCCTACCTCTGCCATGTTAATGGCCGGTAAGGAAATATAAGATGCGAATCTATACACGAGGATGATCCCAAGGGTAAACAAAATTTTATCCCTTAGTTCCTTAAGACTCCAAATGTTTTTTAGTGTTTGTATAAATTCTTTCATTGTCTTAGTTATAGAGTAATTGCTTTACCGCCTGCTTTAGCAATTGCTTCTTCAGCAGATTTAGTGAATTTGTGTGCAGAAACTGAAACACCTGTTTTCAATTCTCCTCTTCCCATAATCTTTACGATTTCGCTTTTCTTCGCTAATCCGTTCTGTACCAAAACGTCCTGAGTAATTTCGGTGATGTTTTGCGCATCTGCCAAAATTTGAAGCGTATCGATATTGATTGCTCTATACTCTTTTCTGTTGATGTTGGTAAAACCAAATTTCGGCAGACGTCTTTGCAAAGGCATTTGACCCCCTTCGAAACCGATTTTTCTTGAATAACCCGCTCTTGCCTGCTGGCCATTGTGACCTTTCCCAGCTGTACCCCCTTTACCACTACCTTGTCCTCTTCCGATTCTTTTTGTACTGTGCGTAGAACCTGCTGCAGGTCTAATATTATTTAAATTCATTTTAATTTAGATTTGAGATTAAAAGATTGAAGACAAGAGACTTCCGGGGAAATCTCTTCTCTCTCTTCTATTTTTCTTTTATTTTTGAACTTCTACGAGGTGACTTACCGCTCTTACCATCCCAAGGATTGCAGGAGAGTCGTCATGTTCTACGATTTGGTGAAGTTTTTTTAATCCTAATGCTTCCAGCGTTCTTTTTTGGGTTTTTGTTCTACCAATAGCGCTTTTTACTTGTTTTACTTGAATTTTTGCCATTGTTTTAAATTAACCGTTAAACACTTTATTTAATGAAATACCTCTCAATTTTGCAATTTCCTCAGGTCTTCTGATGTCCAATAATGCTTTGAAAGTAGCTTTCACAACGTTATGTGGGTTAGATGATCCTTTGGATTTTGAAAGAATATCTTTAATCCCGGCAGCCTCTACCACCATACGAACTGTACCACCTGCGATTACACCGGTACCGTGCGTTGCAGGTCTTAAAAAGATGTCTGCACCACCGTAACGCGCGGAAGTCTGGTGAGGAATGGTATGATTAACAACAGGAACTTTTACTAAATTTTTCTTCGCATCTTCTACTGCCTTTGCAATAGCGGAAGCTACTTCTTTAGATTTTCCTAATCCGAAACCTACGGTTCCAGCTTCATCACCAACAACCACGATTGCAGAAAACCCGAAAGCTCTACCTCCTTTGGTTACTTTGGTAACTCTGTTTACTGAAACGAGACGATCTTTAAGTTCTAATCCTCCCGGTTTTACTTTTTCTATATTATCTAGTCCTAACATATTTCCGAAATTTAATGATTAGAATTTTAGTCCGCCTTCTCTTGCACCGTCTGCTAAAGCTTTCACTCTACCATGGTATACAAATCCGTTTCTGTCGAACACTATTTTTTCAATTCCAGCAGCTTTGGCTTTTTCAGCAATTGCTTTACCAACTTCTGCAGAGATTTCTACTTTGTTTCCTTTAGCAGACAACGCTCGGGAAGAGGCTGAGGCTAAGGTTTTACCGTCTTTATCGTCGATTAATTGCGCGTAAATTTCTTTATTGCTTTTGTAAACAGATAATCTTGGTAATTCAGCAGAGCCGGAGATTTTTCCTCTAACTCTTCTTTTAATTCTATTTCTTTTTTGTACTTTGCTTAGTGCCATGTTCTTAAGTTTAAAAATTAAGCAGATTTACCAGCTTTACGTCTTACAATTTCTCCAACGAATCTTACTCCTTTTCCTTTATACGGCTCCGGTTTTCTGAAAGATCTGATCTTTGCAGCTACCATTCCTAATAATTGCTTGTCGAAAGATGTTAAGGTAATGATTGGGTTTTTACCTTTTTCAGATAAAGTTTCTACCGTAATTTCTTTGGGCAGATCCAATACAATACCGTGGGAGAATCCCAAAGCCAATTCTAACTTGTTCCCTTGGTTAGATGCTCTGTATCCTACTCCTACAAGTTCCAGTTTTTTGGTCCACCCTTCGGCAGTACCCTGAACCATGTTATTGATTAACGCTCTGTAAAGACCGTGTAATGCTTTGTGCGATTTCGATTCAGAAGGGCGGTCTAAAGTTAAGATTCCGTCTTCCTGTTTAAGAGTGATTCCCTCCTGCAATTGCTGTGTAAGTTCGCCTTTCGGCCCTTTCACTGTTACCAAACCGTCTTTCTCGGTTACGGTCACATTAGCGGGAATTTCTATAATTGCTTTACCAATTCTTGACATTTTCCTTTGATTATTTATTAATAAACATAGCAGATTACTTCTCCACCAACTTTTTCCTGACGTGCTTTTTTATCGGTCATTACCCCTCTTGAAGTGGAGATAATGGCGATTCCCAAACCGTTCAATACTCTTGGTAGCTCACCGCTGCCTTTGTATTGTCTTAAACCTGGTCTTGAAGCTCTTTGAATGCTCTTGATTGCGGCTTTGTTTGTTGTTTTGTCGTACTTTAAAGCGATTTTGATGTTTCCCTGAACAGCGTTATCTTCGAACTTGTAGTTCAAAATATACCCTTGATCAAACAAAATTTTTGTAATCTCCTTTTTAATTTTCGATGCAGGAATATCCACCACTTTGTGGCCTGCGCTTTGTGCGTTCCTTACTCTGGTTAGGAAATCTGAAATTGGATCTGTTACCATTTTTCTATTTTAAATTATTGGTTTGTGATGAGCAGTTTTGACAATTAGATAATAGATTTTCAGATAATAGATAATAGACTTTGAAATCTTTTATATATCCGTGTATCCGTCTATAATCTAGAAGATCAACTTGCGCATCCCGATTGTTCTAAATTATTACCAACTTGCTTTTTTCACTCCCGGGATCAGACCATTGTTGGCCATCTCTCTGAAAGTTACTCTGGAAAGACCGAATGTTCTCATGTAACCTCTTGGTCTTCCTGTTAATTTACATCTGTTGTGTAGTCTTACTGGTGAAGCGTCTTTCGGCAATTTTTGTAAACCAAGATAATCATTCGCTTCTTTCAAAGCTTTTCTTTTCTCAGCATATTTTGCTACCGTTGCTTCTCTCTTGCGCTCGCGCGCTTTCATTGATTCTTTAGCCATCTTTTAGTTCTTTTTGAAGGGTAAACCGAAGTGAGTTAATAATGATTTCGCTTCTTTATCTGTTTTGGCAGAAGTTACGAAAGTAATGTCCATCCCCTGGATTTTCTTTACTTTGTCGATTACGATTTCCGGGAAAATGATTTGCTCAGTGATTCCTAAATTGTAATTTCCTCTTCCGTCGAAACCATCAGCTTTGATTCCGTTAAAATCCCGGATTCTGGGTAAAGCTGAAGAAGCCAAACGATCCAAGAACTCATACATATGGTTTGCTCTTAAAGTTACTCTTGCTCCAATCGGCATTCCTTTTCTTAATTTAAAAGCAGCTTCATCTTTCTTCGAAATAGTTCCTACCGCTTTTTGGCCGGTGATCGCTGTTAATTCTTCGATTGCATAGTCAACAATTTTTTTGTCGGCTGAAGCAGCTCCTAAACCTTGTGATACAACAATTTTTAATAATTTGGGAACCTGCATAACAGATTTGTACCCAAACTCTTCCATCATTGCAGGAACAATTTTCTCTTTATATTGTTGTTTTGGTCTTACTATATATTCCATCGTCTTTTATAATTATAAAGTTTCGCCGGTTGATTTCGCAACTCTTACTTTTTTATCACCATCAACCTTAGATCCTGTTTTCGTTGGTTTACCGTCTTTATCGACAAGCATAACGTTGGAAATATGGATGGATGCTTCTTTTTCTACAATTCCGCCTTGTGGGTTACCAGCTGAGGGTTTGGTATGTTTTTTAACAATATTTAAACCTGCAACAACCACACGCGCGTCTTTGCCTTCTTTTCTGATCACTTCTATAACCTCCCCTTTTTTACCTTTAATTTCTTTCTTTCCGGTGGTGATGATTACGTTATCTCCTCTTTTGATTTTAACTTTTGTCATTTTTTGTAAATTTTAAAATTAAAGTACTTCAGGAGCTAATGAAATGACTTTCATATATTCTTTATCTCTAAGTTCACGGGCAACCGGTCCGAAAACGCGGGTTCCTCTCATTTCTCCGGTAGCGTTTAAAAGAACGCAGGCGTTATCGTCGAATTTGATGTATGATCCATCTTTTCTACGTACGGCTTTTTTGGTTCTTACAACAACTGCTTTGGAAACGGTTCCTTTTTTTGCAGTTCCCTGTGGTGTAGAATCTTTGATAGTAACTACGACTTTATCACCAACGGAAGCATATCTTCTTCTGGTTCCTCCCAGAACTCTAATAACGAGTACTTCTTTTGCACCTGTGTTATCAGCAACTTTTAATCTTGATTCTGTTTGTAACATTACTTAGCTTTTTCAATAATTCGTACTAATCTCCATCTCTTACTTTTACTTAAAGGTCTTGTTTCTGTAATCAATACAGTATCGCCTTCAGTACACTCGTTGTTCTCATCGTGAGCAGTATATTTTTTCGTTTTCAAAACGAATTTACCATACATCGGGTGTTTTACTCTCGTGGTTTCACTTACAACAATGGTCTTTTCCATTTTATTGCTGGAAACAATTCCGATTCTTTCTTTTCTTAAATTTCTATCCATGATAAAATGAAATTCTATTGTTGTTTTAGTGTTAGTTCAGTTTCCAGACGAGCGATTGTTTTTCTCATGTCTCTGATCTGAATAGGATTTTCAATGGGACTGATGCTGTGAGACATTTTCATTTTATTGAAATCTGCTCTTACTTCAGTTAATTTATTTTGAATGTCTCCCGCGCTTAGATTTTTGATGTCAGCTTTTTTCATACTAATTCAGATTATTGAGGTTGAACAAAATCATTCGCCACTACAAATTTTGTAGTTACAGGAAGCTTCTGGGCAGCAAGACGCAATGCTTCTTTTGCTACTTCGTAAGGTACACCTCCTACTTCGAACATTATTTTACCAGGTTTCACTACAGATACCCAATATTCTACGGCACCTTTCCCTTTCCCCATCCTTACTTCGGCTGGTTTTTTGGTAATCGGCTTGTCCGGAAAAATTTTGATCCATAACTGACCTTCTCTTTTCATATATCTTGTAGCGGCGATACGCGCGGCTTCAATTTGTCTTGCAGTGATCCAAGCGCCTTCGTTGGCTTTGATCCCGAAAGTTCCGTAAGCAAGTTGACTGCCTCTGTGTGCAATCCCCTTCATTTTCATCTTATGAACTTTACGAAATTTGGTTCTTTTTGGTTGTAACATAATTTCTTAAATTTTAGATTTTAGAATTTAGATTTTAAAAAAGTAACGGTCATTTAAAACTGTCCTCTAAAATTTTTATAATTATTTTCTATCTCTTGGTCTTCTGTCCTGTCTGTCGCCACGATCATTTCTGTCGTTACGGTCTCCTCTTCCGGCAGGTGCTCCTTTTTTCTGTTGTCCTACCAAAGGTGTAAGATCTCTGCGACCATATACTTCCCCTTTCATAATCCAAACTTTCACCCCTAATTTACCGTATTGAGTTAAAGCTTCACCAATATGGTAATCGATATCTGCTCTAAATGTAGACAAAGGAATACGACCGTCTTTGAAAGATTCGCTTCTTGCCATCTCCGCTCCGTTTAATCTACCTGAGATCTGAACTTTGATTCCCTCTGCGCCCATTCTCATGGTGCTTTGGATGGACATTTTTACCGCTCTTCTGTAAGATATTCTGTTCTCGATTTGTTTTGCGATGCTGTCTGCAACTAAAACGGCGTCGAGTTCAGGTCTTTTGATTTCGAAAATATTGATCTGGATATCTTTATCCGTCAATTTTTTCAATTCTTCTTTCAGTTTATCAACTTCCTGCCCACCTTTACCGATGATTAATCCCGGTCTGGCTGTAGTAATTGTAATTGTAACCAGTTTTAAAGTTCTTTCAATATAAATTCTTGAAATTCCTCCTTTGGATAAACGAGCTTCAAGGTATCTTCGGATTTTATAGTCTTCAGCAAGTCTGTCGCCATAATCTTTTCCGCCGTACCAGTTAGAATCCCATCCTCTGATGATTCCTAATCTGTTGCCTATTGGATTTGTCTTTTGTCCCATACCTTGATTATTTAGTTTCTTTGTTACCCAAAATTAATGTGATGTGGTTTGATCTTTTTCGGATTCTGTGACCTCTTCCCTGCGGAGCCGGTCTCAGTCTCTTCAATTGTCTTGCACTGTCCACCATAATTTCTTTTACGATTAAATTGGCTTCTTCAATATCCGCACCTTCATTTTTCAACTGCCAGTTGGCCATTGCAGAAAGTAAAACTTTTTCTAACTTGTTAGAAGCGTCTTTTTTGGAGAATTTAAGTATTGCCAAAGCTTTATCCACTTCAACACCTCTGATGATATCAGCAACTAATCTCATCTTTCTTGGGGACGACGGGCAATCGTTATGTAAAGCTTTTGCCACATCCTGGTTTGCTATTTTACGTGCCAAAGCACTTTCTCTTTTTCTTGATCCCATGATTATCTTCCGCCTTTATTTTTGTTACCACCGTGACCTCTGAAAGATCTTGTCGGAGAAAATTCGCCTAATTTATGACCTACCATGTTTTCCGTAACATAAACCGGGATAAAGGATTTCCCGTTGTGTACTGCGATGGTTTGTCCTACGAAGTCCGGAGAGATCATTGATGCTCTGGACCAAGTTTTTATTACTGTCTTTTTACTGGACTCTATATTTGCCTGAACCTTCTTATCTAAAGTATGATGGATGAAAGGTCCTTTTTTAAGTGATCTTGCCATAATTATTTTCTTTTAGATACGATAAATCGGTTAGACGCTTTGTTTTTAGTTCTTGTTTTGAAACCTTTGGACGGTTGTCCGTTTCTAGATCTTGGGTGACCTCCGGAAGATTTACCTTCACCACCTCCCATTGGGTGATCTACAGGGTTCATTACTACCGGTCTTGTTCTAGGTCTTCTTCCTAACCATCTGCTTCTACCTGCTTTACCGGAAACGGTAAGCTGGTGATCAGAGTTAGAAACAGATCCAATCATTGCCATACATTCAGTAAGGATCATTCTGGATTCTCCTGAAGGTAATTTAACGATGGCATATTTACCGTCTCTTGAAGTTAACTGTGCCGATGAGCCTGCACTTCTTGCCATTACTGCACCTTGACCAGGGCGTAATTCGATACAGGAAACAACAGTTCCCAAAGGAATGTTTTTCAACTTCATGGCATTACCAACATTTGGTTCTGCGGATTCTGCAGCAATTACCGTCATATCTACTTTAATACCGTTCGGAGCGATGATGTATCGTTTCTCTCCGTCTGCGTACTCTAATAGAGCGATGAAAGCAGTTCTGTTCGGATCGTACTCTACAGATTTTACCGTGGCTTCAACATCGAATTTATTTCGTTTGAAGTCGATAATTCTGTATTTCTTTTTGTGTCCACCTCCGGTGTAACGCATGGTCATTTTACCAGTGTTGTTACGACCACCTGACTTACTAATACCAACGGTTAGAGATTTCTCTGGTTTGTTGGTAGTAATTTCCTCAAAGTTGTTTACAACTCTGAATCTCTGTCCCGGGGTGATAGGTTTTAATTTTCTAACAGACATTACAATTATTTATAATTAATAAAATATTATTTTTATAGCAAAGGCAAAAACCTAAGCTGTTGCGAAAATATCGATCACTTCGCCTTCTGCAAGGGTAACGATCGCTTTTTTCAATTTGCTGGTTTTACCAACCTGCAATCCTTTTTTGGTATTTTTCGAAGAAACTTTCGGCGCGTAAATCATTGTTCTAACGTCCGAAACTTTCACACCGTAAAGTACTTCTATCGCTTTTCTAACCTGGATTTTATTCGCCTTAGGACTAACCAAGAAAGAATAAGCACCTCTTAGATCCGTAAGATAGTTTGCTTTCTCTGAGATGATGGGTTTAATAATAATAGACATGATTTATTTCTTTAAATTTTCTTGAAATTTCTCGATAGCACCTTCTAAGAATACAATCTCGCCTGCATGAACCAGGTCATAAGAACTGATTTCATTATAAGTCAAAACTTTAGTTTTTGCTAAGTTTCTGGAAGACAAATAAGCATTCTTGTTCGCTTCTGGCAAGATGTATAAGGCTTTTTTACCTTCAAAACCCAGTGCGTTATTCAAATTGATGAATTCTTTGGTTTTAGGCGCATCGAAATTGAAGCTTTCCAATACCATGATAGAATTGTCTCTCATTTTTTGAGAAAGCACCGATTTTTTCGCTAATCTTTTCAAAGCTTTGTTCAGTTTGAAACGGTAATCTCTTGGTTTTGGACCGAAGATACGACCTCCACCTCTGAAGATTGGGGATTTAATATCACCATATCTTGCAGAACCTGAACCTTTTTGTTTTTTCAACTTTTTGGTTGAACCAACGATTTCGCTTCTTTCTTTTGATTTATGTGTACCCTGACGCTGAGCGGCAAGATATTGCTTTACTTCTAAGTAAACCGCGTGCTGATTTGGCTCGATTCCGAAGATTGCTTCGTCCAGAGTTACTTTTCTTCCGGTTTCTTTTCCTGATGTATTAAGTACTACTAATTCCATTTTCTAATAATTACATAAGAATTTTTTGCTCCCGGAACAGCTCCTTTTACTACTAAAAGATTTTGTTCTTGATCCACTCTTAACACTTGAAGGTTTTGTACGGTAACTTGTTTACCACCCATTCTACCAGCCATGCGCATTCCTTTGAATACACGGGAAGGATCGGAACCTGCACCAATAGAACCCGGGGCTCTTAATCGGTTGTGCTGTCCGTGAGTTGCCTGCATTACCCCCGCAAAGTTGTGTCTTTTTACAACCCCTTGGAAACCTTTACCTTTTGAAGTTCCGGTAACATCAACGAATTCGCCCTGAGCAAATAAGTCTACTTTCACTTCATCTCCTACGCTTAATTTTTCTACGAATTCATGGTAGAATTCTACTAATTTAGCTTTTGGAGCTGAACCTGCCTTTTTAAAATGGCCGGCTAACGCTTTACCAACGTTCTTTTCACTCTTGTCATCGAAACCAAGTTGAGCAGCTTTGTACCCATCTTTTTCTATGGTTCTGACCTGTAAAACCGAGCAAGGACCTGCTTGAATAACGGTACACGGCATATTTTTGCCGTTTTCGTCAAACAGAGAAGTCATCCCGATTTTTTTTCCAATAATACCTGACATTGTTTATATATATTATTTATATTCTCCGAAGAATCAATTGAGGCTTTCGCGATTTCTACGTTTGAAATAGGCACACTTCTTCCCTAAATTGAGTGTGCAAATGTATGAAGTTTTTTTGAATTGGCAATATAACATCTAAAAATATTTTGATTTTTAACACATTACAAATTTTTATACTTTTATCGAATGAAATCATTCACTTTAATCTTTCTTTTCGCATTTCTTTCCTCCTGCACCAATCCTGACGAGCATTCTTACACCTACTACTACTGGCGAACTCACCTTTCCTTAAACACAGCAGAAAAAGCGGCATTAAAAAGTGCCACCATTCCCTATTTATATACCCGCTTTTTCGATATCGAAAAGGTGAACGGCAAATTTCAACCCGTCGCAGCCATCACAAAAGATGAAAGTTTTCAGACCGATAAAGAAATTGTGCCCGTGGTTTTTATTAAAAATGACGTCTTTTATGACATTACGCTGGAGGAGATTAACTTCCTCGCCAAAAACGTAAATTCCCTCCTCAAAAAGAAACAAAGCGAATTTGGCTTTAAGGTGTCCGACGAGATCCAGATCGACTGCGACTGGACGGCCGGCACGAACAAAGAATATTTTGCCTTTCTGGAAAAGCTGAAAGAGTTCTCCGGAAAAAACATCACCTGCACTTTGAGGCTGCATCAGGTGAAAGACCGAACGCTTTCCGGCGTGCCACCGGTGGATAAAGTTTACCTTATGTGCTACTCCACGTCCTCGCCGCTGGAAAATTCCACCCGAAATTCGATTCTCGATTTGCCTACGCTCAAAAATTACCTTGCCTACGTTCACCGTTATCCTTTAGATATCGATGTAGCGTTACCTATTTATTCCTGGGGCATCGTAACGAACCATTTGGGAAAACATAAACTCATCAATGCGCTTTCTACCGAAGATCTGCAAAATCCAAACTTTAAGAAGCTAAGCGAAGATCAGGTAGAAGTTTTAAAAGACGGTTTTTATTTCGGAAATTATCTGAACAAAGGTTTCACCATTAAAGTTGAAGAAATCGACGACGATCAGCTGACGGAAACAAAAAAGTATCTCACCCAAAAATTGGGAAACTATCATATTGTCTATTATCATTTAGATCGTAAATTTGTCTCGAAGCACCATTTATAGTTATGAAAAAAGTTATTCTTTCTGCTGCCTTATTTTTTTTGATGATTCCGAAAGCCGAAGCCTGCGCGTGGTACGATCCGGACTACGATTATTTCAATCTCTTCACGCAAAGCATCATCAAAGACAAAACGTATCTGCCTTTTCTGCATACTTTTTCGAACCGTTTTTACGGCCACGAACATTTCGAAATCCCCGATGAAAATATAGAAAACTGGCAAAAATTCTTCGGAAATTCGCTCAATTACGCCGAGACGAAAAATTTGGTGGAGAAAATGCCGATGTCTGAACTGAATTCTTTTAAGAAAGGAAATCCGCCAAATCAGATATTATCCAAATTAGGTTCTTACCAAAAATTCGCAGAAGGATTCGACTATCTCATCGAAGCTAAATATCTGGAACCTTTCATGCGCATCAATTATGTTGAAAGTCCCGACTCTTTTTATTACACCGGCGACGAAAATGCAAAAAACGCGACGCAACTCGATTACCAAAAAACCGTCGCGGCCTTAACCTCGCTTTACAACGCTGCCAATAATCCGGAGATTAAACTGCGCTACGGGTATCAGCTCGTCCGGTTTAATCACTATACGAGAAATTATGAGGCTTCCACTTTAGCGTTTAAAAAGTTTGTAGCACCTTTAAAATTAAAATCCGCGCCGTACTTTTTGGCGTTGGATCAGCTTGCGGGCGCACAGCGCGGCCTGCAAAAGGGCGGCGAAGCGAACTGGAATTTCTTTCAGGTTTTTATTAAAAGCAAAAGCCGAAAAGAAAGCGCCTTCATCTCCATGAAACTTTCGGATTCGGCTTCTTTTAACAACATCATGAAAAGAGCGCAAACTCCCGAAGAAAAAAACATGGCCTATTTTCTTTTAGCTTACGAAGACTTCAGCAACCCGCTGCCGATGATGGAAAAAATGTACGACATCGATCCTAATTCGGAGATCCTGAAAGTTCTTGCTGCCCGAAGCATCAACGAACTGGAACGGAATTATCTGCCCGTCTATTTCAGTGCAAATGTCGACGGCGATGCGTCAGCGAATACACCGAATGTGAAGGCCAGTACAGAACATAAAAAGGTTGAACATTCTACCAAAGAAAGTTTCTGGCAGAAAATAAAAAATTTTTTTAAAAATCTTTTCAGTTCCGATAAAAATTCAGCGCCGAAAAAAGAAGCGGACCAAAGCGAAAATGATCTGCTGAACAATCCGAACCGAATTCCATTTTACACCAAAAACTCAAATGCAGAGACTGATAAAAGCTCAGATAATTTTTTGGCAGATTTTGAAAAATTCACTTCAAAAATTAAAGAAAAGTCGAATGATGAGTTTTGGCAAATTGCAGATGCTTATTGTTCTTTTCTAAAAAAGGATTACGAAGAAAGCGCGGAAACATTAAACCAGATCAAAACCGCAAACCCGGAATATCTTGCGCAGATCGACCGCATGAAAATGCTGAACGATATCGTTTCGGAACCGAAAATTACGCCAGAATACGAAAATTATTTAATGAAAACCTATCCGAAAATTTTCGCGGAAAATATGGCTATGCTCGATGATGAAAATAATTTCTACGGAGAAGACCAACCCTCCACGCGGGAATTTGTGCGGGACATTTTAGCAAACCGGTATTTCATTCAGGGAGAAAAAGGCAAATCGTTTTTGATGAGTAATAAACTGTCGGATTTACAATACAATCCCAATTCAGAACTCGTAAAAAGTGTGGAAGATTTTTACAAAAAACCGGACAAAACGATTTTGGAAGAAAAAATCATCGCAAAAAATATCGATGATGTCGGCAACATCGACGCGTTCTTTAATGTAATTTACGGCGACCGCGAAATGCGTTTGGCCAATTTCGAAAAAGCGAAAAAGTATTATGAGGTGGCAAAAGGTTTCAGCGGGATTCCGAGAACGGAATACGACTGGGGCAACGGCGAAAAACCGACGGTCCGAAAAATCGATTATGGAAATTCCTACAATGGGTACGCACCTATTTCTTCCCTCATTTTCGGCCATAATATTTGGGAGAGTTTCGATAGTCCCGAACACGAAAGCATGAGGGCGGAAAACTTTGCGGCATTTCCCTTTATTAAAAATGATATGAATAAGCTGGATCTTGCAAATGCATTACTTCAGCTGAAGAAAGCGGGCAGCGGAACCGGCGAAAAAGCCGCGCAAGCCAATCAACTTATCGGAAATTTACTGTACAATACTTCGAAACTTGGTTATTACCGTCAGGTTTTTGTGATGGACGTAAATAATGCTAACGGCGGCAAGTATCATTTTCAAAATACGAAAAAGCCGGCCTTTCAATATTACTACAAGAATTTTACGTGGGACATCGCCACCGAACCGGACAATTTCGATCTGGCACTGAATTATTACCAAAAAGCGTTAGACCAAAGCCGGAACCCGGAAGAGAAAGCCCGGATTCTCTTCCAAATGGCAAGCGCCGAACAGGGAAAATATTACCAGTATGAAGCGAACAATAATCCGGACGTAGATTACTCCGATCCAAACTGGCAGCAGAAGCAAGAGGATCAAATGCAGGTTTTAGCACAAACGAAAAACCAAAAATACCGGAAGTATTTTGCAACATTGAAAAAGAACTACGCAGACACGCAAACCGCAAGAAATCTGCAAACCAGCTGTTCTTATTTCGATTATTTTATGAAGCGGAATTAAATTTAAAAAGGAATCAGTGTGATTCCTTTTTTTCGTTTTGCTTTTGAAGCCATTCTTCGTGGCGTTTTTTAAATCTTTCGTTTTTTAAATCCTGGTTGCGGGCCGCGGCGTCGATGGAGTGCGAGGAATGAATATCGCCGTCGTCTTCCGCAAAATCGGCAAGTTTCTCGTAATACATATGAAGTTGATCGAGTTCTTTCTCCGAAAGATCTTCAATGTCCACAATACGGTTGCTGGCTTTTTCATTTGCTGCGATGAGTTCGTTCAGTTTGATTTGGATGGCTTTGCCGTCTTTGTTCTGGGCTTTTTGAATGAGGAAAACCATCAAAAAAGTAATAATCGTAGTTCCTGTGTTGATCACGAGTTGCCACGTTTCGGAATACTGAAAAATAGGTCCCGAGATTCCCCACACCAATACGATGGTGACCGCACCGATAAAGGTCGCGGAACTTCCAGTGAACGTGGTTGCCCAATTGGAAAATTTTTCGAAAAAGGACTTGTTCGGCTTTGCCATTTTACGTGTATTTAAAAAAGTTTATTTTTCGGGATAATGCACGGCTTTATCGATTTCGAGGGGATTATTTGTTTTACGGATGTTCGCCTGAACCATATCCGAAAGTTCTTTCAGCTGTTCGGGCCGCTTCACTTCGATGCCCATCACCATAAATCTGGCGCTGGGATCCGTATTGTTTTTATAATGTTCTTTAAACTCATGCAGCGGATCGTTGTAATTCTCCAGCATCAACTTTTTCAATCGCTCCCCGGAAATTTTAACCGGTTTCTGTCCGGCAAAGTTCTCAATAATTCCTGAGGTATCATATGTTTTGGGCAATTTATAACTCTTCAGAAGCGTAAATTTAAAATTGTCTTTATCGTCATAAATTTCAAATATCAAACCGGGCAACCCTCTGAATTTATAGGGTCCTTCGCTGAGGGCGATATCCTTGGTGAACCAGGCGGTCCAGTGTCTTCCGCCAAACTTCGCAGTTGCTTTCTGCAGATTGTAGCCGCCGAAGGTCCGTGTGTCGTCAGCAAGCTTCCAGTCTATCCGATCTTCGGTATCAACAATAAACATATTCTGCACATGGATATAACTGGAGTTGCTAAAGGAATTCTTCTTGCGGATGACCGCCGGCGTGTCGTCCCATACGACGTTATTCTGTCCCTTTGTGATGTTGAGGGAATCAGTCTGCACAAAATCGTAGTTGTAAAATTTAACGTCATCTGGATTAACATCTAAAACCATATTTACCTTACGGTTATCTGTAGCGGTGGAATCGGTTTTAAAAGTATATTCATAAATAAAGCGGTGTGTTTGCGCCAGCAATGATGCACTTATCATTACGAAGCTTAAAAATAAAATTTTCATGGTTAGAATTTTAAACAAATATAAAACACATTATAGAACCTTGCAATACCTAATAGTTCAAATTTGATCAAAAAAATCCCTTTTCTTTCGAAAAGGGATTTGCTATCATGGCAAAGTGCTTTGCTTGGAAAAACTTCAATCTTACGATTTTGGTTTTTCTTTTATCACACTTTAATTTCTACGTCTACTCCGGAAGGCAACTCTAATTTCATTAGGGCGTCTACCGTTTTGGAAGAAGAAGAATAGATGTCCATCAATCGCTTGTGTGCAGAAAGCTGGAACTGTTCTCTTGCTTTTTTGTTTACGTGCGGAGATCTTAGTACAGTAAAGATTCTCTTGTTCGTTGGCAAAGGAATTGGGCCGTTTACAATGGCACCGGTTGCTTTTACCGTTCTTACGATTTTCTCAGCAGATTTGTCTACTAAATTGTAATCGTAAGATTTTAATTTTATTCTGATTCTTTGTGACATTTTAATCTAATTTAAATATTAACCTCTTGCTTTTTCGATTACTTTTTCAGCGACGTTTGATGGTGCTGCTTCGTATTTTTCGAATTCCATAGAAGATGTTGCTCTACCTGAAGAAAGGGTTCTCAACGTGGTAACATAACCGAACATTTCGGAAAGTGGAACGAATCCTTTGATTACTTTCGCGTTGTTACGGTCGTCCATTCCGTTTACAGTACCTCTTCTTTTGTTAAGGTCACCTACGATATCACCCATGTATTCTTCCGGCGTTACCACTTCAATTTTCATGATTGGTTCCATAATTACCGGTTTGGCTTTTCTACCCGCTTCTTTGAAGCCCATTTTAGCAGCAAGTTCGAAAGAAAGTGCATCGGAATCCACCGGGTGGAAAGATCCGTCTTTCAAGGTTACTTTGATGCCTTCGATTTCGAAACCAGCTAAAGGACCATTTTTCATGGCTTCTTTGAAACCTTTTTCTACGGAAGGAATAAATTCTTTTGGAATGTTACCGCCTTTGATTTCATTGATGAATTCAAGACCTGGTTTGTTGTCATCAGCCGGAGCCAATTCAAACACGATATCAGCAAATTTACCACGTCCACCGGATTGTTTTTTGTAAACTTCTCTGTGGGGAGCAACTTGTGTAAGGTTTTCTTTGTATTCTACCTGTGGTTCACCCTGGTTAACCTCAACTTTAAATTCTCTTCTCATACGGTCAACAATAATGTCGAGGTGAAGTTCACCCATACCGGAGATGATCGTCTGTCCTGAAGCTTCGTCAGTTTTAACCTGGAAAGTAGGATCTTCTTCAGCTAATTTGGCTAAAGCGTTACCCATTTTATCCTGGTCAGCTTTAGTCTTAGGTTCTACCGCGATACCGATTACGGGATCAGGGAATACCATAGATTCAAGTACGATAGGGTGTTTCTCATCGCAAAGCGTATCACCAGTTTTGATGGATTTAAATCCTACTGCTGCACCAATATCACCCGCCTCGATAAATTCAATAGGCTCTTGTTTATTAGCATGCATCTGGAAAATACGGGAGATTCTTTCTTTGTTACCGGATCTTGTGTTCAGTACATAAGAACCTGCATCAAGTCTTCCGGAATAGGCTCTGAAGAATGCCAGTCTACCTACGAAAGGATCGGTTGCAATCTTAAAGGCCAGGGCCGCGAAAGGCTCGGATACTGAAGGTTTTCTGGAGATAGGCTCATCTGTTCTTGGGTCTGTACCGTCGATCGCTTCTTTATCCATTGGAGAAGGAAGGTATCTACAAACAGCATCAAGCATGAACTGTACTCCTTTATTTTTAAATGATGATCCACATGTCATCGGGATGATACTCATATCAAGCGTTGCAGCTCTAAGTGCTCTGTGAATTTCTTCTTCGGTAATGGAATTTTCGTCTTCCATAAATTTCTCCAAAAGATCTTCATCATAAGCAGCAATTTCTTCAATCAGCTGTGCTCTGAACTGTTTCACTTCGTCCACCATATCAGCCGGGATTTCTACGATATCAAAGGTAGAACCGTGGTTTTCATCATGCCATACAATCGCACGGTTTTTTACCAAGTCTACAACACCTTTGAAATCAGCTTCGTCGCCGATTGGCAATACGATTGGAACTGCGTTAGAACCAAGCATTTCTTTCACTTGCTTGCAAACCATAAGGAAGTCAGCTCCCTGTCTGTCCATTTTGTTTACGAAGCCCATACGTGCAACTTTGTAGTTGTCTGCAAGTCTCCAGTTGGTTTCAGACTGTGGCTCTACTCCATCTACTGCGGAGAAAAGAAATACAAGTCCGTCAAGTACACGAAGGGAACGGTTTACCTCTACGGTAAAATCTACGTGTCCCGGTGTATCGATAATGTTGAAATGATAATCTTTCGCTTCCGGAAGAGGTTTTCCCTGTTCAGTTGGAAATTTCCAGTCTACAGTTACTGCAGCAGAGGTAATGGTAATTCCTCTTTCCGCTTCCTGCTCCATCCAGTCGGTAGTAGCACCACCTTCATGGGTTTCACCGATTTTATGGTTTTTTCCGGAATAAAATAAAATTCTTTCTGTTGTGGTAGTTTTCCCTGCATCAATGTGCGCAGCGATACCAATATTTCTTGTAAGTAATAGGTCTCTTGCCATTTCAGATTAGAATTTAAAGTGTGAAAATGCTTTGTTTGCTTCAGCCATTCTGTGAGTGTCTGTTTTCTTTTTGTACGCAGCACCTTCTTCTTTTGCAGCAGCGATTACTTCAGAGGCTAATTTCTGAGCCATTGATTTGTCGTTTCTTGCTTTAGAATATTTGATTAACCATTTCATTGCCATAGAAATTTTTCTGTCGGCACGAATTGGCATTGGAATTTGGAAGTTTGCACCACCGATTCTGCGTGAACGTACTTCTACGTGCGGCATTACGTTAGTTAAAGCATCTTTCCAGATCTCCAAAGATTCTTTTTCGTTTTCTCCTTTTTTTGCTTCTACGATATCCATTGCATCATAGAATATTTTGAAGGCGATGGATTTTTTACCGTCGTACATCAAATTGTTTACAAATCTTGTTACCAGTTGATCATTAAATTTTGGATCCGGTAACAACGGTCTTTTTTTCGCTTTTGTCTTTCTCATTGTTTCGTTTCTTAAAATTTAAAGATTACTTTTTCTTACCTTTTGCTGGTGCTGCAGCAGCCTGACCAGGTTTTGGTCTTTTAGCTCCGTACTTAGATCTTCTTTGAGTTCTTCCAGCTACACCTGCGGTGTCCAAAGCTCCACGAACAATGTGATAACGTACTCCCGGTAGGTCTTTCACCCTTCCTCCGCGTACCAATACTATCGAGTGCTCTTGAAGATTATGTCCTTCGCCGGGAATATAGGCGTTGATCTCTTTACCGTTTGAAAGTCTTACCCTTGCAACTTTTCTAAGTGCAGAGTTAGGTTTCTTAGGAGTGGTAGTATATACTCTTGTACATACACCTCGTCTTTGTGGACATGAATCAAGGGCAGCCGATTTACTCTTCTTGGTAAGTGCGACTCTTCCTTTTCTAACTAGTTGTTGAATAGTAGGCATTAATTGCTTTTTATTTTAGGGTGCAAAAGTAATAATTATTTTTTTATCCCACAAACTCAAATCATTAATAATGATTTTCCAAATTAGCAACTCCTATATATAAAGAACGTAAAATTATTTGAGACGAAGTTGCGAGGTGTATAGAACCTGGGATTTGTCGGGAATGGTATCGTATTTTAGCCACTTAATCTCAGGATTTACCGTGCTCGCAATACTTTGCTTAATGTTGCCCTGCTGTGCATTTGTATGGGAATACTGAAAGGAGGTCTTCAACATTGGAATCTCGTACGTCGTTACCAATTTACGCTCCTTTTCATCATCGAAGATAAATTTTTTAGATTTAAATTTTGGCATCTGCGTCGCAATCTCTTTTTTATTTTCCAAATAGTTCTCCGGCATTTTCAGGCTGTATGCCGTTAGGAAAATCAGAAAAAAACAACCGACCCTAAAAATAATTTTATCGGAGTTTAAATCCTTAAAATAAATAAGGAGGAAAGAGAAAAACAAACAGAAGTTTGCCGCCGCCAACATTCGGACGTTCATTTCTTCGATCTGTTGAAAAAGACCGGAAATAAATAAAGTCACCGTATAAAAGCCTCCTATAATCCAAAGCAGGTGATGAAAATCCAGCGCAAGCGAAGCTTTTTTTCTGTTATACAGTTTGATGAAGTAAATCAATAATCCTACATCCAGCGTCATAACCAAAACCTGAAAAGTCATACTTCCGATACTGTTCGAAGCCGGTTTCAAACCGATAAACGGATCAACCACATTGGTCATTCCCAAAAAATCGCGGAAGAGATAAATGAACTGGTATTGCGCCGGCGCGCCACGGAGGTTTTCTCCGGTGAAACTGCCGAATGTCATATAATTAAATCCTAAATAGCCCGCAATCCCCGCTCCGGAAACTAGTAAAAATTTAAACAGATCATTTTTGTAAGGAGTGTAATTTCCCTTCATCATCTTAACCATCCAAAAAACACCAATTCCTAAATAAATGTAAATGGCAGAATACCGCACGCTAAACATAGCGATCATAACCAGGGACGAACCTATGATAAAAGTCTCGGCTTTTATTTTGTCCCGAAACCTTTCATGAAGAAAATAAAGAAGAAAATAGAGCAGAAAGATAAATGGCCCTTCCGAGTTAACGATATTTAGTACAAAAAAAACAGTTTTTCCCGTAAACAAAAGCACCGTTTCTTTAAAGTAAAACCGTTTGAACCAGGAGAAGACTAAAATTCCTATAACCATGGAAATATTCAGCAATTTTGCTGCCCAGAAATAATCCTGGAAAATCCAATGAAAAAGCTGCACCAGCACGGGAAAACCCAGAGGAAAAAGATTGGTCTCCGGCCGCGGCAGATCCGACGCAATGCCGAAGTAGGACAAGCTGTCTGCGCCAATACCGCCGGCAGCGAGAAAAAAAGACTGAAAAAAATAAATTAAGACGATTACAACCGCCAGTACAACATACTTCTTCATAAACTGAATCCAAAATTTTTCGTTACACGGCAAATATGCGAAATTTTAAAAAATTATTCTGAATATGAAGTTTTAATATATATTTGTACCTCATAAATAAACACAAATCGGTGAAAAAATTTCTCCTTTTTTTATTCTTTTCGCAGCTTTACTTTGCCCAGCAGTACAGTATTTCCTTTGCAGAAAGAACCGCACTCGTCAACCTATATTTGGCCACGTCTGGCGAGGAATGGAGTCAGAAATGGGACTTTGAAAAGGATCCGAAATATTGGTATGGCGTAAAAATAAAAAACGGCAGTGTTACCGAGATCAATCTGCGTGGCAATGCTTTAAAAGGAAATTTCCCACCCTCTGTTTCAGGTTTTTCCAAACTCCAAAAACTCGATTTGAGTTCCAACCAATTAATGGGCGAAGTTGCGCCGGCGCTTTCCTCCCTCAATAATCTGGTGCGTTTAGATATCAGCAACAACCGTTTAAGCGGTGATCCGGCGGCGGTGATTATACCGCTCTTCAATCTTAAAGAAATTTCAGTCGGCAACAACAATTTTGCCTTTGCGGATCTCAATACCTTTCTTCAGAATTTTCCGACACTGCAGGTTTTAGATTTGTCACAGCTTGGTTTAACAGCTGTTCCGTCGAACATCTCCACCTTAACAAGTCTGGAATCGCTTAATATAAGCAACAATACAATTTCTCAAAATTTCGGCGCTTTATCTGCTCTTGCCAATTTAAAGGAACTCAATTTTTCCGGCAATCAGCTCACCCAAATTCCGTCCCAACTTTCAAGCTTGACCGGACTGACTTCTCTGGATTTAAGCCGTAATTTATTCGCCACCAATTATTCCGCGGCGTTAGCCAGTTTAAAAAATCTCGAGTGGCTTTCCCTGGCAGATAACCAGATTACTGCCTTCCCAACGGAACTTTCTCAGCTAAAAAAGTTGGTCCATTTTAATATTTCAGATAATAAAATCTCCGGTGGCTTCGGAAGTTTATTGGTTTTGAAGGATTTGGAACAGCTGTATCTTGATAAAAATTTAATTTCCGGAATTTTCCCCGCCGAGCTTCTGCAGCTCTCCCAATTACAAATGATTTCTTTAACGGGTAATCAGCTTTCCGGCGAGATCCCCAATAACATTCCCGCGCTGACTTTTCTCGAAAACAACCGATACACCCGACAGGATATTAAAAACTTCATCAGTAAAGATAAAATTCTGGCTGATTTTACGTATTCGCCCCAAAGATATGATGAAGAGAAAACGGTTTTCGCCGCTTTAGGAACTTCAGCCACGTTGCCGCAATCTCTTTCAGGCGAGGATTATCAATTCACCTGGTTTAAAAATTTGGATCAAAAAACCGCTGTAACCGCAGAAAGTTACTATATCAGCAAAGTTGAAGACGACGATTTTACCGATTATACCTGCGAAGCTTATACTTTCGAAAAACTGCCAGAAGCCTTGCTGGAGATTTCCTTCTTTCGCGAGCCTGTTACTTTAGGAAAGGATTTAGGAACAGCGGAAGTAAAAACCGATTTGGTGGTCTATCCCAATCCAGCCACCGATTTCATCCACATCAAAACCATCAGACAGCATATCGAAAAAGTGTTTATTTTCGATTTAAGTGGGAAACTGATCCTGACGGACGATAAAAAAGACATCAATATCAGTCATCTGCCTGCTGCCAATTATATTATTTCCATTAAAACTGACGAAGGAATAAAATCATTTAAAATGATCAAAAAGTAACGCGCTTCCGTTCATAATCGGTCATATCGCTTTCTTCAATCGTGGAATGTTGGAAAACCATAATAACTTTCCTAAATTAGCTTCAAATAAAATTTATGAAAAATCCTACTATTATTGGGCTCAGCGAAGTCGACTGTCTGAACATTTCTGAAAAACTAAATATACTTTTAGCGAATTATTCTGTCTTCTATCAAAACACGAGAGGGGCGCACTGGAACATCAAAGGTGATCAGTTTTTTACGCTGCACCCAAAATTTGAGGAATTGTACAACAGTTTGGTGTTGAAAATCGACGAGATTGCCGAGAGAATTCTTACACTGGACTCTACACCCAACCACAACTATACGGACTATTTAACCCTTTCTACCATCAAAGAAAGCAAAGAAGTTTCCGATGCTACGAAAGCTGTAGAGAATATTTTGGCTTCTTTTAAAGTCGTGATCGATCTGCAGAGAGACCTTCTCGAAATTACCGAAAGAGCCGGCGACGAGGGCACCAATTCTCAAATGAGCGACTACATTACAGAGCAGGAAAAAGAAGTCTGGATGTACAATTCGTATCTCGGTAAATAAAAAATATTTAAATATTTCAGCATTAAATCGTCTTTCTGAGGCGATTTTTGTTTTGAATATTTACATTTGTTAAAATATACTTTTGAAGATGAATGACGTTCGTTTAAAATCGATCCTCGACAACGATTTTTATAAAATCACCATGCAAAATGCCGTGGTAAAACTTTTTCCGAACGAAAAGGTGAAATATCAGTTTATCAATCGCGGAAAACATCATTTCCCGCCAGGTTTCGACACCGAGCTTCGAAAAGCAGTTAACGCGATGGCCGAACTGAAACTTACGAAAGAAGAAAAGGAATACCTGCGGATTACGTGTCCTTATATGGATTTGCCCTATCTGGATTTCCTCGCAGGCTACCATTACGATCCGTCCGAAGTGGATATCGTTCAGACGGGAACCGATCTCGAAGTTACCGTAGAAGGCGAATGGTACCGCACCATTTTGTGGGAAGTTCCGCTTTTGGCGTTGATCTCAGAACTTTATTACGAAACCAATTCTTTGGAGAGAGAACCTAACGAAACCGTCCGGGCGAAAACGCTGGAAAAAGCCAATCAACTCAACGCGCTTGGTGTCACTTTTGCGGAATTTGGTACACGCAGACGGCATTCTTATCAGGTTCAGGCTCTGGTCGTCGAAGCTTTAACGCACCATAACGATACCAAAAGATTTATTGGTTCTTCGAATGTTCATTTTGCCATGAAATATGGCATCAAACCCATTGGTACGCATGCGCACGAATGGTTTATGTTTCATGCGGCCGAATATGGTTTTAAAATGGCCAACGCCCTTTCGCTGGAGCATTGGGTAGATGTGTATCGCGGCGATTTGGGGGTTGCACTTTCGGATACTTATACAACCGAAGTTTTTTTTCAGCAGTTCGATAAAAAGTTTGCGAAGCTTTTCGACGGCGTCCGTCACGACAGCGGCGATCCGATCGAATTTGCCAATAAAACCATTGCGCACTACGTTAAAAACGGCATCGATCCTTTGTTTAAATACATTATTTTTTCTGATGGTTTAAATCTGGAAAAAGTGGCAGAGATAACTGCGGCCTGCAAAGGAAGAATCGGCATCTCATTCGGCATTGGAACGAACTTGACCAATGATGTTGGATTAAAACCCATGAACATCGTCATGAAACTCGTCGGCGTACAATCCATGAACGGTGAGTGGATTCCAACTGTAAAACTTTCCGATGAACACGGCAAATATACCGGCGATCCCAAAATGATCGAGCTCGCGAAAGAATTTTTGAGAATTAAAGAGTAGTAAAATGCACGTTAAATAACGGTAAAAATTTCACTGATGAAAAAATATTTTTATTTAATGGTTCTGTCCGTACTTCCGCTCGCTGGTAAAGCTCAAAATACCGTGCAAGCTGCGGAATCGCCGCATAAAAAGTACAACCGTCAGCTCGCGGACTCTCTTGGAGCCGATGAAAGAGGCATGAAAAACTATATGCTCGTCATTTTGAAAACGGGACCGAAAGACTCTGTAATTACAGACAAAAAGGAACGCGAGGAGCTTTTCAAAGGTCATTTTTCGAACATGACGGCCATGGAAAAAGCCGGAAAACTAAAACTCGCCGGACCTTTTGCCACGAAGAATAATTTAGGTTATCGCGGAATTTTCCTGCTGGATGTTGCTACGGAAGCCGAAGCGCGATCGCTTTTACAGAACGACCCAACAGTAAAAGCCGGCATTTTCAGCGTGGAAATCCTGCCTTTCTACGGTTCCGCAGCCATCCCCATGCATTTAAAATATCACCACCAAATATCGCAAGATGCGCTCTGATCTTCAGAACAAAACGTTTTCAAAAAACAAAGGAATCTGTGATTTAATATTGCAGAAAATGGTAATTTTACTTTAAACTAAAAACCATTACCGATGAAAACCCTAACCACTATTGAAGAAGTTATTCAAAAGTTAGACGAGATCATCGCCTGGAGCACCACGAATAACAGTCCGCTTGGCTATTTTGCCTGCACGTATCGCAGCATGACCGTGGCTGTTTTAAATGGCGTAAAGCAAAATAAATTCGAGGACGGAAAAAGAATGATTGCTTTGGATCTCGCCTTTGCCAACCGCTATTTCGAGGCTTTAGACAACTTTCAAAACAACCGAAAATGCACGAACGCCTGGTTTACCGCTTTCGAAGCTTCTAAAAATAAAGAGCTGTTGATCATGCAGCATATTCTGCTCGGCATCAACGCCCATATCAATCTGGATCTTGGTGTTTCTGCCGCGTCGATCATGCCGTACCGCAAAATAAATCCGCTGAAAAAAGATTTTAATAAAATAAATGAAGTAATTGCCGCCATCAACCAAAATGTTCAGAATGCATTAAGTAAAATATGCTATCCAATCGAACTGGTAGATGAGATTTCGAACGGTGAAGATAATGTGATGCTGGATTTCGCGATTTCCAAAGCGCGCCAGACTTCCTGGGCCAGCGCCTTTGTCCTTTCGAACGCTGTTTCGTTTATTCGGCCTTCTTTAATTAATATGATCGATAACGCCGCAACCTTAGTTGGCAGAAACATTATCCTCTCAACCAAAACACCGCCGCAGCTTCTGAAAAAACTTAAAGTCTGCGAAAGCAGCGATGTTGCAAAAAACATTGGAATTCTTTCCGCTACCAAAGTCTAAAAGTACAGTTTAACGAAGAACTTTTTCAAAATGCAAAAAAATCATTTCTTTCTTCTTATTTTTGAAAGATGGAAATCACAACTTTACTTATTGGAATTATTTTAGGCGCAGTTCTTGGCGCCGTTGTTTTATATTTTGTCTTAAAATCTACGCATGTTCAACGAAAATCTTTCGATGAAATGAATCACGATTTTATCCGAACTCACTCAGACCTGGAAAATTCACTTACGAAAAGGAGCGAAATTGAAGCTTTTCTTCAGACGGAAAAACTCACCAATATTCAGCAGACGGAAATTTTAAACCAACTTAAAAATGAGATGGCCACCATTTCTGCGGTGAACAGTTCTCAGAATCAAAAGATTTCAGAATTGACTGAAGTTAATACCCTGCAAACGGCGGATCTGAAAAATTTACAGGAAGAAAAACAAGCGCTAATCGCTTTCAAAGCACAGCTTTCTGCCCAAAACGAACACCTTCAAAAACTCCTCGAAAATCAAAAAGAAGAAATATCGAAAATGCAGGAGTTGGCAAAAAGTGAATTTCAAAATTTAGCCAATAAAATTCTGGAAGAAAAGACTGAAAAGTTTACGACTTTAAATCAACTGAATCTCAAAAACATTTTAGAACCTTTTCAGGAAAAAATCGTAGAACTGCGGAATAAAGTCGGCGAAACTTATGACAAAGAATCGAAAGAGCGGTTTTCTTTGGGCGAAAAAGTAAAGGAATTGGCGCTGCTGAACCAGCAAATCTCCGAAGACGCAAAAAAATTAACGCGCGCTTTGAAAGGCGAAAGCAAGACACAGGGAAACTGGGGCGAAATGATTTTGGAAAGTATTCTGGAGAAATCGGGTCTGGTGAAAGGCCGCGAATACTTTCTGGAACACGAACTTCGGGACGAAGATAACAAAGCTCTTTTCTCCGAATTTTCCGGAAAAAAAATGCGTCCGGACGCGGTGGTGAAATATCCCGACGAACGGAACGTCATCATCGACTCAAAAGTTTCGTTGACCGCTTTTGTTGAACTGGTTGATGAAACTGATCCCGAGATTTATCAGGTGAAATTAAATCAGCACTTGAATTCTATTAAAAATCACATTAAGCAACTGAGCGAAAAAGCCTACGACGACTACGACAAATCTCTGGATTTTGTTATGATGTTTATTCCCAGCGAATCCGCTTACATCGCTGCAATGCAGGCCGATCCTGCTTTATGGAATTTTGCTTACGACCGGCGAATTCTTCTTTTAAATCCAAGCAATTTAATTACTTCACTAAAACTGGTTTCTGATCTTTGGAAAAGAGAATATCAAAATAAAAATGCCGCCGAGATTGCGGAAAGAGGCGCAAAACTGTACGATAAGTTCGTGGGATTTGTAGAAAACCTGGAGAAGGTGGGAAAAAATATCGATCAGGCAAAAAATGTGTATAACGATGCTTTCAAACAGCTTTCAACAGGCAACGACAATCTTATTACGCAAACCATTAAACTGAAAGGTCTGGGCATTAAAAACAAGAAAAACATCCCACAGAGTTTGGAAGAGTCTGCGGAGAATCTATTGGGTTTCGACGAGAATAATTAGATTTGCACCTTGAAGTCACAAAAAATATGCTAATTGAAAGCCTGCACAACGAAAAAGTAAAAAACCTCACCCGCCTGATTACGGATAACAGATTCCGAAAAAAGTCCGGCTTTTTTGTGGTCGAAGGCCAACAGGAAAATGAAAGGGCACTTACTTTCGGCTATCAAAGCGAGGAGTTTTTTATTTGCGAAAGCATTTATGAGGGAGATTCTCCGAAAGGAAAAATCACTTTAGTATCCGGAAAAGTTTACGAAAAATTAGCGTATCGCGGAAGTTCGGAAGGAATTATCGGCGTTTATCACACAAAAAATACGGGTCTGGACCAATTTAAACCGAAGGAAAACGCCGCAATCATTATTTTAGAAAGCGTTGAAAAGCCCGGAAACCTTGGAGCTATTTTACGAAGTTGTGAAGCCTTTGGCATCGATGCCATTATTGTTACCGATCCCAAGACCGATTTTTATAATCCGAACGTCATCCGCTCCAGCGTCGGCTGTTTATTTGGGATGAACTTCTTTCAGTCGGACAACGTGAAACTTCTCGAGTTTTTGAAAAGCAATCACTTTAAGATATTCACCACTTTGATGGACGAGAGCGCAGAAGATCTTTATAAAAAGAATTTTACAGAAAGAACGGCCCTACTTTTCGGCACGGAACATTCGGGGTTAAGCCACTTTTGGGTGGGCAAAGGCGAAAATACATTAATTCCTATGGCCGGAAGTATCGATTCCTTGAATATAAGCAATGCCGTTGCGATAAGCTGTTATGAGATTTTGCGCCAGAAACTTCAGCGTTAAGCAAAAAAAAACCGCTTCTCGAAGAGAAACGGTTAATTTGTAAGTAATTACTAATTATTTAGTAGATTCTTTTACATCGTTAGCAGCACCAGCAGCAGCATCAGCAGCACCTTTAGCAGCATCAGCAGCACCTTTGGCAGCATCTTTAGCTACGTCAGCACCAGCAGCAGTAGTTGCAGAAGCAGCATCTTTAGCAGCATCAACTGTTACAGAAGCAGCAGAATCAACAACCATAGCAGCAGAATCAGCTACAACAGCAGCAGAATCAGCTAAAGAAGCAGTAGCAGAATCAGCAGCGTTAGCAGTTTCTACAGTTTCAGTTTTTTTACAAGCTACAAGAGCTAAAGCAGCGAAAGCAGCTACGAATAATGACTTTTTCATAATAAATTAAATTTAATTGTTTTGTTGTAATAATAATGTTCAGCGATATGAACAGGACAAAGGTATACTGAGTTTTAAATTTGTTTTAGAAAATTAATTGTAATATATTTGTAAAATCGTTTTACAAAATAAACATCCTGATAATCAAATTCTTACATAATTTTTAGCCATTGAGCGATTTAGATTTATTACACTTTGAACAGCTAAAAAGCGAGGTACAAACTCAATATTTAGAAAATCACACGCCTTCCTTCGATGATATTTCGAAGTGGAAGGGCATAGATATCATTTACTTTCAGGAAGATTTACGAAAAATAGCGAAAGGAAACATCAGCGAAAAATCGTTTTACACCTACTTTAAAACTTCTCCGGTAACCAAGCTTCCGCGCATTGATATGTTGAATATTCTCAGTATTTACGCGGGTTACGTATCGTGGTACGACTTCAAAAAAAATCATTTGTTTACAGATGAAATTTTAAAAGAGTTTGAAGATTTAGAACAAACTGAGATCAATCAACTGGAAAAAGAAGTCGAAAATTCAGAAGATTTAGGTACCGAGGAGAAAACTACGGAAAATTTAGTAAAATCACCCGAAGAGCTTTCAACAATTCGCTTCGAAAACACTGATTTACAAAATACAAATACTGAAAATCAATCTGTTAGTAAAATATCAGAGAAATTTGAGACTGATAAAAATAAGGATATCCGCTCCACCGTTTCTCTTGTAAAAAAATATCTGTGGTTGGGAATTTCGGCAATTCTTGCCGTTTTGGTTGGCATCTTAGGTTTCAAGGACGAACTTTTCAGTAAAAAATTCTATTACAGTTTTATTGATGCCGATCGAAACTCAAAAATCAATGCCGAACTTCAGGTTCAGATTATAAAAGAAAACGAATCGCCCATCCTCTACGTGGCGAAACCGAACGAACCTTTTGTATACACTACGAAATCCAAGACCTTAACGATGGTGGTGTCGTCGCCTTATTACAGGACCGACACGATTCAAAGAAATCTCGAAAGCGCGCCGGAAGCGGAAAATATAGAGCTGAAGCCAAACGATTATGCAATCATGCTGTTTTACTACTCCAAATCGCTAAAAGATTTAAAAAAGAAACGGGAAAGTTTAAACTACTTGATCAACGACAACGCTTTAATCTATCAGGTTTTCGACAATCAGTTTTACGGCGTGGAAACGATGAATAAGCAGCGGTATATCAATCTCGTCACGCTTCCCTCGGCTTCTCTGGAAAATCTCGACGTGATTGATACGCAAACAGACAAAGCCGGGAAAATTGTTATGATTAAATTTAAAATTGACACTGATGAAGAAAAATAATAAATTGATCCTTATTTTATCGACCTTTCTTTTGATGATTCTCGCTTGCACAAAAGAAAATACGCAAATATCCGATCTTCAAAAAGTTAGAAATAATACGAACGAAAAATTTTACCCGGCCACAAAAATGGACAGTGCGCAGGCGATTTCGTTTATTACAAAGCAGAAAATTCAGGAACTCCTGGATCTTTCCACGCTTTACACTTCGGGAAACCGCGATACGGAAATCGATTCCGTGATCTATGCCCAAATGAAAAGTTATTTCGCTGAAAGCGATTCTAACAAACTTCAGCCTATTTTGAAACAGCTCGACAGTTTTAAAGTCAAAAACGTAAAAGTGGGAAATATCGAAGTGACGAAAAAAATCACCGATAAAGACACTTTGGATTTTGCCAAATTTGACGTGGAGTACTTCGATTCGCGAGACCGGCTTATCGGAAAGTTTGAGAAAAATGCGCAGTATATGCTGAAACTTTCGCCCGTGAAATTTAAAAAAGAATTTAAATTTTATTTTGTGGATTTCGACATTCAGCCGCGGAAAGACAGCACTTCAGTAGGCGTTACCAAATAATCTAGGGGAATATCACCTTCGAAAACATCATCAATTTTTTCTGCCGGCGGAAAGATGCTGACGCCTATTTTCAAAGCTTTTGAACTGATGTTCCCGAAAAATTCATCGTAAAATCCCTTTCCGTAACCCACGCGATTACCCTTGTCATCGCAATAAAGTAAAGGCGTGATGACAAAATCAAAATCTTTTTCTTCCGAATCGATGTTGCTTTCGGGTTCCAGAATATTCCAGAAACTTTTAATATAAGCGGTTTCGCGCGTAATCTCAACAGAAATTAATTTCCCATGGGAAATTTTCGGAACATATACCCTAATTTGATGATCAAAAAAATACTGGATAAAAATCCGCGTATTGATCTCTTTTTTCTCCGTAATAGGCAAAAAACAGTGTATTTTTTGAGAGGGCACCGGTTTAAATTGTACTAAAAAATTTTCAAATATTTTCTCGGATAAAGACAAAACCTCATCTTGCGATAAGGTTTGCCGTTTTTCAGTATATCGTATTCTTAAATCAGATTTTGTCATGGAGCAGTCTTTAGGTATCTAAGTTACGCCAAAGTTTAAATTACGCCTCCAAAATTTTGTATAATTTATCGGACAACCGGATTCTAAAGGGCGTTTCGAAGGTGATCTGATCGCCGGACTGTGCGGTTTCGCAAGCTTTCCCGTTAGCGAATAGTTTTGTCACTGTCATTTTCTGCTCACCAGTCGTGGGACCCGAGATTAAAATTTCATCGCCAAGCGAAAGTTCTTTGTTTTCGAGAAGAAACTGCGCAATTTTCGATTTGGTATAATAATGTTCGGCTTTTCCGAGCAACACTTTTTTAACTGCAATTTTCTGCCGGATATTTTTTGCTTTCGCCAAAGGTTTCTGTGGCAGATCTCCGGAATTTTTAAACTTCAAAGCTTCCGATTTTCCTTTTTTGAAAATTTTATTTCCAACTTGTTTTCCGCGTCGCAGTTTAATCTGTTCAGCTTCCGGCAAATGTGTTATTTGCAAACATTCTACAGAGCAACAGTTCTCCATGGCGGCCTGACAGTCATCGCACTGGATAAAAAGCAGATGGCACGCATCATTGGCGCAATTGGTATGGTTATCACACGGCTTGCCGCACTGGTGACACTGCGAAACAATATCATCGGTAATCCGTTCTCCCAACCGATGATCGAAAACAAAGTTTTTCCCGATGAATTTACTCTCGATCTGTTCTTCTTTAATCTGGCGCGTGTATTCAATGATTCCACCTTCCAGCTGATAAACGTTTTTAAAACCCTGATGTTTGAAATAAGCACTGGCTTTTTCACACCGGATTCCGCCTGTACAATACATTAAAAGGTTTTTATCTTCCTTAAAATCCTGTAACTGCTCGTTGATAATAGGTAAACTTTCTCTAAAAGTTTCCACATCGGGCGTGATCGCACCTTCAAAATGCCCGACTTCACTTTCGTAATGATTTCTGAAATCGACAACAATTGTGTTTGGATCTTCGAGCAAACTATTAAATTCCTGTGCTTTGAGATGAATGCCTTTGTTGGTAACATCAAAAGTTTCATCATTCAAACCATCGGCGACAATTTTGTGCCGAACTTTTATGGTCAACTTTAAAAAGGAATGGTCGTCCTGCTCTACGGCAACATTCAGGCGAATGCCCTTCATAAAATCATACCCTTCCAGCGTTTCGCGGAAAGCATCGATGTTTTCGGCGGGAATACTCATCTGAGCATTGATGCCTTCGTGAGCGACATAAATACGCCCAAGCGCATCCAGGGCGTTCCAGGCTATAAATAATTCGTCGCGAAATTTTTTTGGGATCCAGGATTTTGGCGTACGCATAGAAAGACAAAGTAAGACGTTGCTTACCGGCTTCATCAATAAGTTGAGCTCTTTCTTCTGCGCTTAAGGTGTTGTACAGTTGCATGCTATAAACGGTTTAAGGGTAGAAAATTGTGAGCGCAAAGATAAGAAAATAGATTTGAAAATTGAATAAGTGCGTATGCAGCGACTTTTGGGCAGCTTTATCCGCCCTCCGTTCCCGCTTTTTTTGGTTTTGCGGCCAGAGCAGAGCACTCCATCAAAATCTTCCGAAGCCGCAAAACCAAAAAAGAGCTCCACTCAGGTCGGGCTGCGACACGAGCGGTCTTCTGTTGAAACTTACTTTTAGGTAAAAAAAAATTAGAATTCTGTATAAATATGTTTCAGCATATTTCTGTCGGCTTCTGTAAACTCAACTTTCCGTCTCGCCATCGCTAATTTTGCAACTTCGTAGGCTTTTTCCAAATTGAATTTTTCATCACCTTTCATGCCACCCCAGGAAAAACTTTCGATCAGATTGGGCGGAAATCCACTTTTAAAAATATTCGCCGCCACGCCCACCACAGTTCCTGTATTTAATTGTGTATTGATCGCGGTTTTCGAATGATCGCCCATAATTAATCCCGCAAACTGAAGTCCGGTGTTCGCGAAACGCTTCGTTCTGTAATTCCACATTTTCACTTCAGCGTAATTATTTTTTAGATTTGAGGAATTGGTGTCTGCACCAATATTGCACCATTCGCCTATCACCGAATTCCCGACAAAGCCGTCGTGCCCTTTATTCGAATAGCCAAAGATCACGATGTTATTAACTTCGCCACCAACTTTACAGTGCGGACCAATGGTGGTCGCGCCATAAATTTTCGCGCCCAAATTGAACTTAGATTCTTCGCAAAGCGCAATCGGGCCGCGCAGGTTACAGCCTTCCATCACTTCGGCGTTTTTACCAATATAAATTTTACCCGTTTTTGCATTTAACGTCGAAAATTCTATCGTTGCGCCTTCTTCGATAAACAAATCGGCGGGTTCACCCAGAAATCCGTTCGTCGCCGAAAGTTCTGCCGAATTTCTGCCTTTCGTCAACAGTTCGAAATCAAAATTAATGGCTTTTTCATTATAAGAAAATAGATCGGTTGGCTGCTTGAAAAACAGAAGTTCCTCATGAATGTCCGTCATTTTTTCGATCTGATTCAGGGAGAAATTTTCGATGTTGATTTTCGCCGCAAGCAGTTCGTTTTCATAAACGAGCGCTTCGCCTTTTTGCAGCTCTTTTATCTGCTGCAAAACGTTTTCACTCGGCAGAAAATTCGGAACAAGCAAAAGACTTTCTGTGTTTGCAGGCTTGGGAAATTTTTCCTGCAGATAATCTTCCGTGAGGTACGAAATCTCCTCTGTATTCAGCAATTTCTGCCATCTTTCCGAGAAAGTTAACATTCCGCACCGCATTTCTGCAACTGGTCTTGTAAAAGTAAGCGGTAAAAAATCTTCCCAAAACTGGGCATCAGAAAAAGCAATTTGCATAGAATAAATTTGATGATGGATAAATGGTAATCGCTGACAGACAATAAATTCCTGGATGCCAGCGCGAACTTCTTACAAATTTACAATAAAAAAAATCTCTCAGAAAAACTGAGAGACCTTAATATCTTTATGGACGCAAGAATTACTTTGCGTATTTTTTGTATTTGTTCATAAATTTATCAACTCTACCGGCAGTGTCGACTAATTTTACTTTCCCTGTGTAAAAAGGGTGAGAAGTTGAAGAGATCTCCATTTTGATCAATGGGTAAGTTTCTCCTTCGTACTCTATAGTGTCTTTTGTATCTGATGTAGATTTGCAAAGAAACATTTCGTCGTTACTCATATCTTTGAAAACAACAAGTCTATAATTTTCCGGGTGGATTCCGTTTTTCATAATAAAAAGTTTAATAAATTAAAGTTTTGCTTCAGAAATAGTAATGGACATTCCTCTGCTAATTTTTAGACCGCAAAAGTACGAATATTATTTTAATCTGCAAACACCGACAAAGATAAATTATAAATTTTTATGTTCAACAATTTTAATTAAATTTGAAACCACATCCTATTTTAATGTAATGAATAAATTTAAGATTTTTCTCGGCCTTGCCTTTTGGGCGCTTTTAACGGCAGTCAGCTGCAACAGAGACGACATCAGTTTCGACGGTCCTTCCCAACTGCTGCGTTTTTCCGCGGATACCGTTTTTTGCGATACCGTTTATAATCAGGTTCGGTCCGAAACGTATGCCGTTAAAATTTACAATAATGAAGATAAAGATGTGCTGATTCCGAAAATTTCGCTTGGTAACGGAAATGCTTCTCTGTATCGGATTAATGTGGATGGCAAAGCCGGAACCGATTTCACCGATATTCCGCTGCGAAAAAAAGACAGTTTATATATTTTTGTAGAAATCGCGCCTGTTGCCAACGCGCCCGAAGCGATCGCAGAAGATCAAATTAATTTCGAAACTCCCGCCGGTACGCAACACGTCACCTTATTTTCCGTGGTGCAGGACGCCGAATTTTATATTGAAAGCGACACCAATCCAAACATTTTAGCAAATAATACCACCTGGACGAACGATAAAGCCAAAATCATTTTCGGTGATTTAACACTGGATGCAGGTAAAACTTTAGACATTCAAAAAGGAACGAAAGTCTATTTTTTTAAAAACAGTGGTTTAAAAATCTCCAAAAACGCCAAGTTGAATGTCATGGGCGATCTGGACGAGGAAGTTATTTTCCGCGGCGACCGCAACGATACAAAATACGACACCATTCCGAAAAACTGGAAGGGAATTTCTTTCGCTGCCGGCGCTCAGCTGGATATGAATTATGCCAGAATTTTCGGCGGCACAAGAGGTTTGGAAATGATGGAAACCACAGCAGTCATTAACAATTCAATTATTCATACACACCAGGAATACGGAATTTATGCGGTAAAATCGACCCTCACTGCGAAGAATCTCGTCATGAATAATTGTGGTGAAGCCGATCTCGGAATTTTCAAAGGTGGAACGTACAACATAACGCATTCCACCCTGGCCAACTATTGGGATTTTAACACCTCCCTTCCTTCGTTAGGAATTTTCGCGACGAACGACTATCAAAACGATGCCAATTTAGAAACAGGACCGCTTACTTTAAATATCAGCAATTCTATTATTTACGGCATCAAGGATAATGCAATTGAATTTAAACCAACCGCGGGACAAATTTTCACCACGGTATTTCAAAACAATTTGTTGAAATACGGAGCAGACGCAGGTTACAATGTTGATCCTTCCAATATCAAAAATGAAGATCCCAAATTCCAGAATTACTTCACCCAGAAAATGAATTTGAGGCTAAAAGATGATTCGCCGGCAAAAGGCAAAGGAAATGTAGCCGTGGCAGCCAGCGTCCCTTTGGATATCGTGAAGGTTTCGAGAACTGTTTCACCCACCCTTGGTGCTTACCAATAAGCAGTTTTATAAACTTCGCGCATGAAACTGATCAGCTGTCTTACCTTATTTTTTTTGATTCTAACCGGTTGCAAAAGTTCAAAACCCCTTCAGGATCCGATTCCTGCGCATGAAACTTTTTCGATAGACTCTAAATTTCTGGGGGAAACAAGAACTGTTAATGTTTGGAAACCTTCTAATTACGCCAGCTCCTCCGAAAAATTTCCGGTACTTTATATGGCAGATGGTGGCATTAAAGAAGATTTTCCGCACATTGCCAATACGCTTTCAGACCTCATCAAATCTAAAAAAATTCCGCCCATCATACTGGTCGGGATTGAAAACACGCAACGGAGACGAGATTTAACGGGCCCAACTCAGGTTGAAGAAGACAAAAAAATTGCGCCTGTTGTTGGTGGTTCGAAGGCGTTTCGCGCATTTATTGGCGAAGAACTTTTTCCTTTTATCGAAAAAAAATACAGAACTTCACCAAAGAAAGGAATAATAGGCGAATCGCTTTCCGGACTTTTTGTGATGGAAACTTTTCTGCACGATCCCGAAATGTTCGATGATTACATCGCTTTCGATCCCTCGCTGTGGTGGAATGATCATGATTTAGTAAAAAATGCAGCTGAAGAGTTAGCAGATTTTTCCGGAGCGGAAAAAACATTGTGGTTTGCAGGTTCGGGCACGGAAGGTATTTCAGAATATACGGTTGAAATGGAGAAAATTTTAAAATCTGCCAATCTTCCGCACGTCAAATGGCATTATTCACCCGAACTGAAAGAGGACCACGGCACCATATTTCGGGCGACCAAAGAGAAAGCTTTAATCTGGACCTTTGGACAGAAATAAATGATAAACATGGAAATTACAACGCTTCAAAAAGAAGTAGACGACTGGATAAAAACCGTCGGTGTCCGCTATTTTAACGAGCTCACCAATATGGCGATGCTCACGGAAGAAGTGGGAGAAGTTGCACGAATTATTGCCCGACGATATGGCGAACAAAGCGAGAAAGAAAGCGATAAAAATAAAGATCTGGGCGAAGAATTAGCCGATGTTTTGTTTGTAACTTTGTGCCTTGCCAATCAAACGGGTACCAATCTGCAGGAAGCTTTCGACAGAAAAATGAAAGTTAAAACCCGGCGAGACGCAGAAAGGCACCAGAATAACGAAAAACTCAAATAAATTCGACAGAAATAAATGCTTTTAGAAAAATCTAAATTAATTGGCAACAAAACCATAGAAATCAGCGGTTCGAAAAGCATTTCGAATCGTTTGTTGATTCTGCATCAGCTTTTTGAAAATTTCAGTATTGAAAATTTGTCCAATTCTCAGGACACTCAACTTTTGGCGGCGGCTTTACAAAGCACTTCCGAAGTTATCGACATTCATCACGCCGGAACTGCCATGCGATTTCTGACTTCTTACTACGCAATTCAGGACGGTAAAACAGTTATTTTAACAGGTTCCGACCGCATGAAACAAAGACCGATTAAATTTTTGGTTGAGGCTTTGCGCGATCTGGGTGCCGAAATTACCTATCTCGAAAATGAGGGATTTCCACCGCTGAAAATCACGGGTAAAAAATTAGCAAAACGCTCCGTTACAATTCCCGCAAACATTTCCAGCCAGTTTATTTCCTCGCTGATGCTGATCGGTGGCAAACTTGAAAACGGTCTGGAAATAAATCTGGCAGGAAAAATTACCTCAAAACCTTATCTTGAGATGACTTTGAAAATCTTGAGAACGCTCGATATTGCTTATGAATGGGAAGAAAATACAATCAACATATTTCCCACAACCGAATTTCTAAAAAACACTCATAACATTCCATTTGTCGTAGAAAGTGACTGGAGCTCGGCCTCCTATTTTTACTCCCTTGCCGCGATCTCACGCGAAACGGTAAATTTAAAAAGCTTCAAACCTTATTCGCTACAGGGTGACTCGGTTTTAAAGGAAATCTACTGGCAATACTTTGGCGTTAACACGATTTCCGAAGGTGCAGAGTCCCGCATTTCGCTCTTACCAGACAACTTTTTTAATTTTCCGGATAAAATTAATTTAGATATGAATGACTGTCCGGATATCGCGCAGACGCTTTGTGTAACAGCAACGGCACTAAAAATTCCCTTTGAGATCACGGGTTTATCTACCTTAAAAGTAAAAGAAACAGATCGGCTTTTGGCTTTGAGAAATGAACTATTTAAAATCGGCTGTATATCGGAAATTACGGAGGATTCGATTTCTTCTCTCAAATTTTTCGAACCGAACGAAAATATCTCCATCCAAACGTACAACGACCACCGAATGGCCATGAGTTTTGCGCCGTTTTGTTTAGTAAAAAAACTCAACATCGAAGACGACGCAGTGGTAGAGAAATCCTATCCCGATTTCTGGGCTAACTTTAACCAAGTCATCGAAAAAACAGATTAAAAAATGACCATTATCATTACAGGAGCTTCAGCAGGAATTGGTTTCGCTTTGGCTGAATTTTTCGGGAAAAAAGGACATCAGGTCTTTGGATTGAGCAGAAAACCTGCAAATTCTGACCTTTTTAAAACCATTCTCACCGATATTACGGATAATCAACAGGTTCAAGCCGCCGTTTCAAAAATTTTAGAAACGGAGAAGCAGATCGATGTCCTCATCAATAACGCCGGAATGGGCATGGTTGGCGCGGTGGAAGACTCAACACAAGACGAAATCCTAAGATTATTCAATTTAAATTTGGTGGGTTCTGTGCAAATGATGACCGCCGTTTTACCGACAATGCGAAAACAAAACGCCGGAAAAATCATCAATATCTCTAGCATTGGGTCGGAGATGGGTTTGCCTTTCCGGGGGTTTTATTCGGCCTCGAAATCGGCGCTGGATAAAGTAACGGAAGCCATCCGTTACGAAGTTGCTCCCTGGAACATCGAGGTTTGTACCCTTCATTTAGGCGACATTAAAACAAAAATCGCGGAGAATAGGGTAAAAACAAAGGTTTCCGAACCTTACCAAAAAACATTTTCAAAAGTTTACGAATTGATGAATGCGCACGTGGAAGACGGAACGGAGCCTGCGGAAGTCGCCATTTACATCGAAAAACTTCTGAATAAAAAATCGTGGAAGGCCCATTATTACTTCGGAAAATTCGGACAAAAAATTGGAGTGCCGTTGAAATGGGTACTGCCGCAGAATGTGTACGAAAAGCTGATGAAGAAATACAACAATCTGGACTCATAAACGATTCTATATTTTGTACTTAGGTAAAAAAAGAAGTTATCTCCTGGGGAATCCAGGTATTATTTTTTATCTTTAATAAAACTTTAAAATGATGAAAATATTTTTCACATTGGCGTTAAGTATCTTAACATTTTATAGTGCGGCGGCACAGATCAGTTACAACGAAGCGTACCGCTTCAATAAATTTATGGATCGGGTAAATTCACCGCAGGGCCAACAGCTTACATACGGCGATATCGACGGGACCGCGTATTTTACAAAAACTTTTGTGCCCGCGACAATCGAAAACGCCACGAGTTCGATTAAGGCACGATACAATATGTACACGGATACTGTGGAATTGCTTCAGGATGAGAACATTTTTGAATTGCCAAAATCTGCGAAATATTCCCGGATTGTATTTCAAAAGCCCACTTCTACGCTGCTTTTCATCAATGAAGCATCTCTACCTGCGGGCTATTATTTCGAACTTTTAAAAGGAAAATTCACTTTGTTGAAAAAGACGAAAACGGAATTTCGGGAAGGTTCCAAGGCGGTTAATTCGTTCACTCCGGCAATTTCCCCGAGTTTCGTCGCGACCAATCCAATTTACTATATCAAAAATGAATCGGGATACATTGAAGTACCAAAAAAAATAAAAGATCTCGCAAACCTTTTGCCCGATCAAAAAGATGCAATCGCCAATTTCGACAAAAAAAGTAAGATAAAACTGAACGTGGAAAGCGACCTGATCAAATTGACGCAGTTTTTAAATACCTCAAAGTAAAGTGAAATTTTTTCAACGGAAATAGTATAAAGTTCTTTAGTAATTGAACGAAAAATCAAAACCATATTTCCTTGTGGTTTTTAAATATTCTTTCTAAAAAAGTTCTCCAGCGATCTTCTTAATGTTATCGCTTTTTCCCATAGAATAGAAATGCAGCACAGGAACACCGAAATCTAACAGTTCCCGACACTGATTGATGGTCCACTCGATTCCAATCTGTTTAACCGCAGCGTTGTCTTTTGCTTTTTCTACCGCCGAAATCAAATCTTCCGGCAGATCGATTTTGAAAACTTTCGGCAGCATTTGCAGATGACCTTTTGTGGCAATCGGTTTGATGCCGGGGATAATCGGCACGTCGATTCCAATTTCCCGCGCCTGTGTCACGAAATCAATGAACTTTTTATTCTCGAAAAACATCTGCGTCACTACGTAATCTGCACCGGCATCCACTTTTTCTTTCAACCATTTCAGGTCGTAATTCATGGACGGTGCCTCAATGTGTTTCTCCGGATAACCCGCCACACCAATACAGAATTTATTGCTTTCCTCGCAAATTCTGTCGTCGTGAAGGTATTTTCCGCGGCCGAGATCATTCATTTGGCGCACAAGATCCATAGCGTTTTTGTGCCCACCAACGGTCGGCTCAAAATATTGCTGACCTTTCATCGCATCACCACGCAACGCCATTACATTTTCGATGCCCAGATACATACAGTCTACCAAAAGATATTCGGTTTCCTCCTGCGAAAAACCGCCACACAAAACGTGCGGAACAGTATCTACATTATATTTATGCTGAATCGCGGAACAAATCCCCAAGGTTCCAGGCCGCATCCGGGTGACTTTGCGCTCCATTAAACCATTACCTTTATCCAGATAAATATATTCCTCGCGCGACGTCGTGACATCGATGAACGGCGGTTTAAATTCCATAAGCGGATCGATGTTTTTGTAGAGATCTTCGATTCCGATTCCTTTTTGTGGCGGTACAACCTCGAGGGAAAATAAGGTTTTTCCGTTGGCGTTTTTTATGTGTTCTGTGATTTTCATGTTGGCGTTGCGAGTACGTGAAGTATTTTTTATGGTTTGTTTTTTAATATTATAATTGCCCTGACTAAGTAAAATGTTTTTTTGGGCAGCTTTTTCCGCCTTCCGTTCCCGCTTTTTTTCTTAAAATTTCTCCGACATCCTTTCCCCTGCAAAAATTTTAAGAAAAAAGAGCTCCACTCAAGTCGGGCTGCGGATTGTGCGTACAATTAATCTTTTCAATTATTTAGAAAATTTCCATTCTCTTTTTGATATCGCTTTTTCAAAGTTTGTCGGAATATTACCCTAATTGCAACGGGCTTCGCTCCTTGCTTTTGATCGCGCCCTTTCAGGGCTTTGTCCGTGCTAATTAATTACACCTCGTGGCGGCTTTTCTTAATCCGCCAGATTGGGACTCAGCCATTTTCTGGCGTATTCTAAATCGACACCTTTCCTTTCTGCGTAATCTTTCAATTGATCTTCTTTAATTTTTCCAACACCGAAATATTTTGCTTTCGGATTTCCAAAATAATAGCCGGACACTGCGGCAGTGGGAAACATGGCCAAACTTTCCGTTAACTCTAAACCAATATTTTCTTGAACTTTTAAAAGTTCCCAAATCGTTTTCTTTTCCAGATGATCGGGACACGCCGGGTAACCGGGCGCCGGACGAATTCCGGAATATTTCTCCGCGATCAGATCTTCGTTTTCTAAATTTTCATTTTCCGCGTAACCCCAAAAATCCGTTCGGATTTTATGATGCAGAAATTCCGCAAAGGCTTCTGCGAGCCGATCTGCCAAAGCTTTTACAATAATTGCGTTGTAATCATCGCCCTCATCGTAATATTTTTGTGCGAGTTCTTCCGTTCCGAAACCTGTCGTTACGGCAAAAGCTCCCATATAATCTTCTTTTCCGGTAGTTTTTGGGGCGATAAAATCGCTTAACGCAATATATTCTTTTCCGGCAGATTTTTTTAGCTGTTGTCTTAGAGTATGGAATTTCGCCACTTCGTTTCCTTCTCCATTTAAAACCAAAACATCATCTTGCTCGTTTGAATTTGCGGGGAAAATTCCGAAAATTCCCTTTGCTGTAAAGAGCTTTTCGTCCAGAATTTTGTCGAGTAAAACTTTGGCTTCTTTAAATAATTCCGTCGCCTGTGCGCCAACAACCTCATCGGTTAAAATCTGTGGAAATTTTCCGTGCAGTTCCCAACTTCGGAAAAACGGTGACCAATCCATAAAATCTAATAATTCCCGTAAATCCTGATTTTCAATAACTTTAATTCCTAAAAATTTCGGTTTACTTATTTGCCCATTTTCCCAATCGATGGAAAATTTCTGCTTTCTGGCTTCTTCAATCGGAACGTAAACTTTCTCAATCTGTCGATCCAAAAATTTCTGACGGAAATCTTCATAATCAATTTTGAGATCTGCTTTGTACTTTTCGTTATTATGATCCAACAACTGCGAAACAACGCCAACTGCTCTGGAAGCATCATTCACGTGAACAACGGTGTGTCCATATTTCGGAAAAATCTTAACGGCAGTATGCGCTTTAGAAGTCGTTGCTCCACCAATTAATAGAGGAAAACTGAGGTTTTTTCTTTGTAATTCATCAGCAACATGAACCATTTCATCTAAGCTCGGCGTGATCAAGCCGCTCAGACCAATCACATCAACCTGGTGTTCAATGGCTGCAGCAATTATTTTTTCAGCCGGAACCATTACTCCCAAATCGATGATTTCATAATTATTGCAACCCAAAACCACGCTCACAATATTTTTTCCAATGTCGTGAACGTCGCCTTTCACAGTTGCGATGAGAATTTTTCCGTTGGCTTTTTGTTTTTCATCTTTTTCAGCCTCGATGAAAGGTTGCAGATAAGCGACGGCTTTTTTCATGACCCTCGCCGATTTTACAACTTGTGGCAAAAACATTTTTCCGCTGCCAAATAAATCACCTACAACGCCCATTCCGGTCATTAAATTTACTTCAATCACATCCAAAGGTCTTTTAGAATTCACCCTGACTTCTTCCACATCTTCGATGACAAACCGATCAATTCCTTTCACCAAAGCGTGAGTAATTCTTTCCTGCAAAGAATCTTTTCGCCATTCCAGTTCTTCTACAAATTCTTTTTTGGTGGATTTCACCCTTTCTGAATAATCCAAAAGCCGTTCTGTAGCATCTTCTCGTCGGTCGAGCATGACATCTTCCACCAGCTCCAGCAAATCTTTTGGAATTTCGTCGTAAACTTCCAGCATCATTGGATTTACAATTCCCATATTCATTCCCGTTTTTATGGCATGATAAAGAAAAACGGAATGCATCGCTTCTCTCACATTATCGTTCCCTCGAAAAGAGAAAGAAACATTGGAAACTCCGCCGCTTACAGAAACATTTGGGAGATTTTCTCTGACCCATTTTGTCGCCTCAATAAAATCAATGGCGTTTCTGCGATGTTCGTCCATTCCTGTTGCAACGGGGAAAATATTAAGATCGAAAATAATATCTTCAGCAGGAAAACCGACTTCGTTCACCAAAATATCATAGGATCTTGAGCAAATTTCTAATCTTCTTTCGTAATTATCAGCTTGTCCGTTTTCGTCAAAAGCCATGACAATTACGGCTGCACCATATCTTTTGATGGTTTTTGCATGAGAAATAAATTCTTCCTCGCCTTCTTTTAAACTGATGGAATTCACGACACATTTTCCCTGAACGACCTGTAAACCTGCTTCCAAAATCTCCCATTTCGAAGAATCGATCATAATTGGAATACGGGAAATATCGGGTTCTGAAGCAATTAAATTAAGAAATTTCACCATCGCGAATTTCCCGTCAAGCAAACCATCATCAAAATTGACGTCCAGAATTTGCGCACCTCCATCCACTTGATTTCTTGCAATATCGAGTGCTTCTGTATAATTTCCTTCTTTAATCAAACGCAGAAATTTCTTGGAACCCGCAACATTGGTTCTCTCTCCAACATTGATGAAATTGGATTCGGGAGTGATGATTAATGGTTCTAAACCTGATAATTTTAAGTATTTCATTTTTTAATGTAGCAATTTATCAGTGTAATAAGCTAACGATGATAAATATTGGTAAATTGTTAAACTGATAAATTGGTAAATTGATTAATCTTTCTCGGTTCATAATTCTTCACCAAATCTGCAATCGCTTTAATGTGAGGCGGCGTTGTTCCGCAGCAACCTCCAATGATATTGATGAGACCTTTTTCCGCATATTCCCGGATTTGTTCTGCCATAAATTCTGGTGTTTCGTCGTATTGCCCAAAAGCGTTCGGAAGTCCTGCATTTGGATAAGCAGAAATATAAAATTCAGAATTTTTGGATAAAGTTTCCAAATAAGGCGTTAATTGCTCCGCTCCTAAAGCGCAGTTTAATCCGACACTCAATAAATTAAGATGCGAAACGGAGATTAAAAAAGCTTCGGCGGTTTGTCCGCTCAAAGTTCTTCCGGAAGCATCGGTAATTGTTCCGGAAACCATGATTGGAATTTGGATATTTCTTTCTTCCTGGATTTCATCAATGGCAAAAAGCGCGGCTTTTGCATTTAAAGTATCGAAAATTGTTTCAACGAGAAGAATATCTGAACCGCCATCTAACAATGCTTCTGCCTGTTGTTTGTAAGCAATTCGCAATTCATCAAAAGTAATGGCGCGAAATCCCGGATCATTTACATCCGGACTTAAACTTGCGGTTCTGTTGGTTGGTCCGATAGATCCTGCCACAAATCTTGGTTTTTCTGGATTTTTCGCGGTAAATTCGTCACAAACTTTTCTGGCAATTTTTGCCGATTCGAAATTGAGTTCGTAAACCAGATCTTCCATGTGATAATCAGCCATTGCGATGGTTGTTCCGGAAAAAGTGTTGGTCTCGATAATATCCGCGTCGGCTTCTAAATATTTTCGGTGAACTTCTTCAATCGCCTTTGGTTGCGTTAATGAAAGAAGATCGTTGTTTCCTTTTAAGGGATGTTCCCAATCTTTAAATCTTTCGCCTCTGTAATCTTCTTCGGTAAAATTGTAGCGTTGCAGCATGGTTCCCATCGCTCCATCGAGGATGAGGATTCTTTCGGATAATGCTTTATGTAATTTTTCGGTGTTTTTCATTTTTTTCTTTTAATTCGAAGAACAAATTTTTATTTTAGCCCCGATTGCAGCGACATCCTTTTTTGCATATTCCATAATTTTCTTATTGATTACAAAATTTTCCAGCAAAAAAGATATAGCGGAAAGCGGGACGGGTTTTGTTTTGAAGCGAAATTTTCCTGCTCCTTATTTCTAAAATTTTGCTACTCCAATGCTTGTTTTAGATCGTTAGTAATATCTTCAAAATGCTCTAAACCTACGGAACAACGCACCAAACCATCGGTGATTCCGACGGCATTCCGTTCTTCAACAGATAGCTTGGAATGTGTTGTGGAAGCGGGATGCGTGACAATTGTTCGGGTGTCTCCGAGATTTGCAGAAAGGGAACACATTTTTATTTTGTTAAGGAAATTCCGACCCGCTTCGATTCCGCCTTTTATTTCAAAAGCCACGATATTTCCGCCTAATTTCATTTGTTTTTTTGCGATTTCGTAACTTGGATGCGATTCTAAAAAAGGATATTTCACCAAAGAAACATTTCTTTGGGTTTCTAAAAATCTTGCCACTTTCAAGGCATTTTCGCAATGTTTCTCTACACGAACTGCTAAAGTTTCTAAACTTTTACTCAAAACCCAGGCGTTGAAAGGCGACATTGCGGGACCAGTATTTCTGGAAAATAAATAAATTTCTCGAATCAATTCTTTTTTTCCAACGGTGACTCCGCCCAAAACGCGACCTTGTCCATCAATTAATTTGGTGGCGGAATGTACGACTAAATCGGCTCCATATTTTATGGGTTGTTGCAAATAAGGCGTTGAAAAACAGTTATCTACAATAAAAAGCAAGTTGTGTTTTTTTGCGAATTTTCCTAAAAATTCTAAATCGAGAACTTCAATCGCTGGATTTGTAGGCGTTTCGATGTAGAGAATTTTTGTATTTGGCGTCAAGTATTTTTCCAGATCAGTTTCGTCGGCTTCAAAGTATGTGGTTTCGATATTCCATTTTGGGAAATATTTGGTAAAAAGCGTGTGTGTAGAACCGAAAACGGAACGACAACTTAAAATATGATCTGACGAATTTAGAAGCGCTCCAAAAGTTGAAAAAATTGCAGCCATTCCAGTTGCGAAAGAATATCCACCTTCTGCACCTTCCAATTGCACCATTTTTTCGGTAAATTCATTCACATTTGGATTGGAAAATCGGCTGTAAAGATTTTTCTCTTTTTCTTCGGCAAAACTTGCGCGCATATCTTCAGCATCCTGAAAAACAAAACTTGAGGTCAAATATAATGGTGTAGAATGTTCATCGAAATGTGAGCGCTCTGACTGGATTCGAACTGCTTGAGTTTCGAAATTGGTTGTTAATTGTTGGTTGTCGGTTGTCGGTTTATCTATATTCATCATCTTTTATCTTGATTCTTTTCTCTTCTTCTTTACTATTTATTTTCTGAAAGTCTTAAAATATCTCCGAAAACGCCTCTTGCAGTTACTTTTGCTCCAGCTCCAGCTCCCATTATTACGAGTGGATTTTCGCCGTAACTTTCGGTATATATTTCGAAAATGGAGTCGGAACCTTTTAATTGTCCGAGTGCGGAATTCGCAGGAACGGAAATTAATTTCACATCCAGCTCGCCTTTTTCCTGTTGGAGATCGCCGTGTAAATCTCCGACGAAGCGCAGAACGTGATCTTCTTTTTGATTTTTTTTAACCGCGTCAAAATGTTCATCTAAATGAGCTAAATTTTTAATAAATTCATCTTTATTCAATTTTGACAAATCGTCTGTAATTAAATTTTCAATTTTTATGTCACTAAATTCATTACTCAAATCCAGTTCTCTTGCTAAGATCAGCAGTTTTCGGGCGACATCATTTCCGGAAAGATCTTCGCGCGGATCGGGTTCTGTAAACCCTTTTTCCATGGCTTCTTTTAAAATCGTTGAAAATTTCTCGTCGCGCACCGAAAAATTATTAAAAATATAACTGAGCGAGCCCGAAAAAACGCCTTTAATCCTGGTGATATTTTCGCCGGAAAGATGTAATAGTTTGATGGTGTCGATTAAAGGTAAGCCGGCTCCTACATTGGTTTCGTAGAGGTATTTTTTATTTCTCTTTGCCAAAATATGCCGAAAATCGCGGTACTCTAAAATGGGCAGCGTATTAAAAATTTTATTGGAGGAAACCAGATCAAAACCGTTTTCTGCAAGACGTGAATAATTTTTAACAAAATCTGTACTGGCGGTATTATCAACAACAATCAAATTTTCCAGTTGGTGAATTTGGGAAAACTGAATCAAGGAATCCACACTGGATTTTTCTTCTGCAACCAAAACATCATCTTCCCAGCTTTTATTAAAACCGCTTTTATTAAAGGCAATTTTTCGGGAATTAGCAACGGCAACTATTTTTAGATCCAGTTTTTTTCGGTTTCTGATATCGTTAGATTTTTGAAGAACTTGCTCAATTAAAGTAGAACCTACTTTTCCGTGACCAATAATGGCTAAATGAACTATTTTCGGTCTTGCGAAAATTTCTGCTTCAATGATATTTTTAGCTTTTTCATCCTGGGTAGAAGTCACAACCAGATTGATTCTATTCTCGGCGGAAACTTGATTCAAAATCAAAGGGAACACATTATTTCTACCCAATTCTGACAAAATTCTATTGAAATCATTGGCTTTAAATCCTAAGACTGAAACATTATTGATGCTGTAGATCTGATTTACTTTTCCGGACTTCCTTTCGTTTTCAAATTCATCAATCAAACAATTTACTGCATTTTCAGAATCACTTTCATTGACTAAAACAGAAATTCCATTTTCTACGGCTTGTTGAGAAATTACGCCTACGCTGATTCTTGCGTAGGTCAATGCTTTAAAGATTCTGCCGTCGATTCCAACTTCTCCCAGAAAATCTTTTCCTTCGAATTTAATGATGGATTTATTTTTTAAAATCTTTATTTCTTCTTTATTTTTCATGGAGGACCCTGTTTAATATTTGATTGAGTTGCGCATATTCCATTAAGAAAGCATCGTGACCATGAATGGATTTTATCTCGTGGTAAAAGACGATTGCCTTGGTTTTGTTTAAAAATTCATAACACTCCTTGATTTCGCGAGCCGGAAAAAACTGGTCCGAATCGACCGCAACTAAATGGATTTTTGCCTTAATCTTTTTTATGGCTTCTTGATCAACATTTATCGACATTAACAATTGATTCATAAAACGATATGCTTTTAGACTAAACCTTGCGCCGAGCTTTTTTCCATGAAAGTTGAGCCAGTCGTGCGACCTTCGAATCTTTGCTTGCGGATGAATTTCATTTTTAAAGCGATGATTTAAAGATTCCGGCGTTCGATAACATAACATCGCGTGGAGCCGCGCCTTTTCTAAGGGTTCGTGGGAATGATCTAAAAGAAATTGCTGAACAAGACATTGAGAATGCAGCCAATCGGAGGTTTTGTAGTGACAGGCTGCGGGCACGAAATTTTCTGCCAAATCACTTTTCAGGGCGAGCATTTCCCAACCGATGGCGCCGCCCAGGGAACCGCCGATAAGGATTTCAACCGTAGAAATTTTTAAAATGGAAAGTCCTGCAAGAAAAATCTGTGCAATGTCGCGGGTCCCGAAATCTTCGTAATTCTCCAGTATATTCCCATCAAAACCATTCCCCGGAATATTAAAACAGATCACAGAATACTGGCGCGTGTCTAAAATTTTATTTTCGCCGATTAAAGAATTCCACCATCCACGGTTTCCGGAAACATTAGAATTTCCCGTTAAGGCATGATTTACGAGGATGATCGGGGCTGAATGTAAATCCGGCCCGAATATCTGATACGACAAATGGACATCCAGAATTTTTCCTGATGCTAAAATTTGATTTTTGAGCGTGATATGTTGTAGCGGATTTTCCAATTTTTATGTAAAAATTAAAATTGAAAATGCTACCGAGAAAGGTAAAAAAAGTATATGTTATCTTCACCCATATTGGGTAAGAATGTAGCACCTTCTCCGTTTCCGAAGGGTTGCCAAGGTTTCATAGAGTCTTATCTCTCCACCTTTCTTAATAACATTTTCAATATGTAAATGAACTGAATCTGGTGCAAAGGAAAGAATTATAATAAGAACACACAAACTTTAATAAAATTTTTATTCCCTAATTTTGCGCAAGAATAATTTTTTTTCAACAATGACTGAAAGACAAAGAATGCAGGATGACCAGTGGAAAACATGGGGTCCGTATGTTAGCAATAGACAGTGGGGAACGGTGCGCGAAGATTACAGCCACAACGGAAATGCCTGGGGACATACTACTTACAATGAAGCCATCAGCAGAACGTACCGGTGGAGCGAAGATGGCATTGCCGGCATTTGCGACACAAAACAGCGCCTGTGTTTCGCCCTTTCGTTCTGGAATCGTAAAGATAAAATGATCAAAGAACGTTTTTTTGGTCTGAGTAATCACGAAGGAAACCATGGCGAAGACCTCAAAGAAATTTACTACTATTTAGACAATACGCCCACGCATTCCTATATGAAAATGGTGTATAAATATCCAATCGGTGAATTTCCTTATGACAGACTGATCGCAGAAAATGCGAGACGAAATAAACAGGAGGAAGAATATGAACTGGTAGACACCGGCATCTTTGAGGAGAACAATTACTTCGATATTTTTATCGAGTACGCCAAAATAAATCACGACGATATTCTGGTTCGTGTTACCGTTTCCAACAGAAGTGCAGAAAAAGCCCCTTTGGTCCTGTTGCCAACTCTTTGGTTTCGAAACAACTGGAGTTGGGGTTACGGCGATTACATTCCTCAACTAAAATCTTCGGCCAGTGGCGAAATTGAGATTCATCACGAATCCTTACCCATCATAAAATTATATTCGCGCCAGGAAAACACCGAGGCAATTTTTTGCAACAACGAAAGCAATCCCGCCGTAGTGAAGGGGGCGAACCCCGACGCAAAATATTTTAAGGACGGAGTTAACAATTTTGTTGTTCATGGCAATGAAAACAGCGTAAATCCCGAAAAGGTCGGAACGAAAGCCAGCTTCATGCTGGAAGCAGAAATTGGAGCCGGCGAAACAAAAACCTTCGATTTTCGTTTGAGTCCGCACGACATGGAGAACGCCTTTTTTGACTTCGACGAAATTATTCAGCTTAGAAAAGAAGAGGCTGAAGATTTTTACGCCGATATCCAAGAAGGACTCACCGATCCGGAAGAAAAAAACATTCAGCGACAGGCTTTTGCAGGCCTGCTGTGGAACAAACAGTTTTACCATTATAACGTTTCGAAATGGCTGAACGGCGACCCCAAACTGGATATCGACCGAGATCCCACTTTGTTTGCGCGCAACGCAGAGTGGGAGCACATGCAAAATAAGGATGTGATATCGATGCCCGACAAGTGGGAATATCCGTGGTTTGCGACGTGGGATCTGGCCTTCCACTGTGTTCCCTTTGCCATTTTAGATGCTGGTTTTGCGAAGCACCAGCTCAAATTGCTAACCAAAGAATGGTACATTCACCCAAACGGTCAGCTGCCTGCTTACGAATGGGATTTCAGCGACGTTAATCCGCCTGTTCATGCATGGTCCACGTTTCGCGTTTTTAAAATTGATGAAAGGCTCAACGGAAAAGCCGATGTGCCTTTCCTGGAAAGTGTTTTTCAAAAATTACTTTTGAATTTTACGTGGTGGGTCAACCGAAAAGACAAGAACGGAAACAACGTTTTCGGCGGGGGCTTTTTGGGCTTAGACAACATCGGCGCATTTGACCGGAATATGGAGTTTAAAAACGGTGATCACTTGGAACAGGCCGACGGAACCAGTTGGATGGCCATGTTTGCTTTAAATATGATGCGCATCTCTATGGAATTGGCCCTTTATAATCCGATTTATGAAGATATGGCAATCAAATTCTTCGAGCACTATCTTTATATCGCCGAAGCAATGGAAAATTTAGGCGATGCCAAAAACGGTTTGTGGAATGAAGATGACGGTTTTTTCTATGATGTTCTGCAATTGAATGACGGTGATTCAAAATCATTGAAATTGAGGAGTATCGTGGGCTTAATTCCACTTTTCGCGGTAGAAATTGTAGAACACAGTTTGCTGCAAAAATTACCCAACTTTCTGGAAAGAATGGAATGGATCCTTCGGAACAAACCACGACTGGCAGAACTGGTCTCGCATTGGGAAGTAGAAGGACAAGGCGGAAAACATTTAATGAGTATCCTCCGCAAAACACGATTGAAAAGGGTTTTATGCAGAATGGTAGATGAAAAAGAATTTTTGTCCGACTACGGTATTCGCTCTTTGTCGAAAGTGTACGAAAATGAGCCCTATGAATTTAATGTGGATGGGAAAAACTTTACGGTAAAATATACGCCGGCGGAAAGCGACAGCAGCATGTTCGGTGGGAACAGCAATTGGCGCGGGCCCATTTGGTTCCCCATCAATTTTCTTATTGTCGAAAGTCTGCAGCGATTTCACTATTATTATGGCGATAACCTGCAGGTGGAATATCCCTCGAACAGCGGCGAAATGCGAAATCTCGACTTTGTGGCGACCGATTTAAGCAAAAGACTCTACTCCATTTTTAAAGAAGACGAAAACGGAAACCGCGCCTTCAACGGTGGAAATGACCTGCTGAATCACAACGAGTTTTTCAAAAATTACATTATGTTTCACGAATACTTTAACGGTGATACAGGAAAAGGAATTGGTGCCTCACACCAAACCGGCTGGACGGCGACGATTGCAAAACTCATTCAACCGAGAATGGGATCGCGACCACGATAAAAAAATAAAAAAGCAGTGTTTTTAAACGCTGCTTTTTAGTTTTCCGATGAATCTGTTTAAGATTCCACTTTCTCCCCATTCACAAAAACCTCATAACTTACTGAGACATTAGGATCCAAAGTTTTGGAAACCGAACAGTACTTCTCAAAGGAAAGTTCCGCCGCTTTTTGGGCTTTTTTTGGATTGATTTTTCCTTCCAGAAAGAACTTCACCATAATATTTTTAAAGGGTTTTGCTTCATCTTTTTGAATTCTTTCGCCTTCAACTTCTGCGGAGAACCGGGTTAAATCCTGACGTTGCTTTTTCATAATGGAAACCATATCGATTCCGCTGCAGCCTGCAACTGCCATTAATAAACTTTCCATCGGCGACACGGCTTTTGTTCCTGCCGACTCCGAAATATTATCTAAAAGGATCGAATTACCGATTGAGTTTTTGCATTCAAATAGATAATCGTCGTTAATTCTGTTCAGTGTAATTTTCATCTTTCAAATGTATCAAAATAATTATAAAATTCCTCTTGCTTTAATTTCCAAATAGGTATTTATGACTTCGATATTCAGGTTTTCGGGCAAGGTGTAAACCGTGTGAATCCCGTATTTTTTAAGTTCCTGAATAATCAGTTTTTTTTCATACTCAAATTTCTCGGCTATAATTTGGTCATAAATCTCCTGCATATTTCCCGGCTTTTTTTGAATTAAATGTTGAAGTTCGGTATTTTTAAAGAAAATAATCACGAGTAAATGATTTTTCGCTATACCGCGCAAATATTTCATTTGCCGGTTCACGGCATCCAGCGTTTCAAAATTGGTAAAAAGTAAAATTAAACTGCGCTGGCCGACTGTAAATTTCACTTCCTGATACAATCTGCTGAAATCACTTTCGAAAAAATTGGTCTGAATATTATACAACGCCTGGGAAATTTTCTTCAGCTGTCCCGATTTGTTATCCGCCGCCACTTTGTTCTCCGCTGTTTTAGAAAAAGTCATCATTCCGGCGCGATCGCTTTTTTTGAGGATAATGTGACTGAGAGCCAGCGTAGCATTAATGGAATAATCGAGCAAACTTAACCCGTTGAAGGGCATTTGCATGGTTCGTCCCTTATCAATAATCATAAAAATTCTTTGTGATTTTTCATCCTGAAACTGGTTGACCATCAATTGATTTCGTTTTCCGGTCGCCTTCCAGTTGATTGTTCGCACATCGTCGCCGGGAACATATTCTTTAATCTGTTCAAATTCAATTGTGTGTCCGAGTTTGCGGATCTTTTTAATTCCACCCAAAAGAAATTCATTCTGAAGCGCCATCAATTCGTATTTCCGTAAATGGATAAAGGACGGGTAGCTTGGTAACAAAGCATCTTTTTGAAAAGTAAACCGCCGCGAAACCAAGTTGAGGGGAGAATTTGCGAAAATATTAAGGCTTCCGAAACGGTATTCACCGCGTTGTTTCGGTTCTAAAATATATTCAAAAAGGATATTTTTCTTCGGCTGAATGGTCCGTAAGATTAAAAAATCCCGCTTTTGAAACTGAAAGGGAATTTCATCAATAATCTTCGTTGTAATGGTAAAAGGATAATTGATTTTAAGATCGATCTTTATGGAGTTTTGGTCGCCATTCGATAATTTTTCGGGTAAAATTCTCTGGGCCTGAACCGCATTTTTCTGGTTGAATAAAAGCAGAAAATCAATCATAAACAAAAGGAAAAGTACAATCAACAATCCATGCGCCACGACCATTAAAAAGGCAAAGAAAAACGCCAGAACATACGCGATTCCCACGCCGAAAAGCGCGAAGAAAAAATGGTTATTGATGTATAAGTTTTTCATTTATTTTTTCCTTTACCACAAAAGACAAAATGTTTATTACCTTTTATGTCGCATTAAAATTATAAGAGCAATCTTGTTTTATAGCTCAAAAGGAAGCGTTCGTTTATCAGTTAAATTCTATCTCGGAATTTCGATTGCATCGACAATTTGTCTGATGATTTCGTCGGCGGTCAGGCCTTCCATTTCGCGCTCCGGCGAAACCATAATTCGATGGCGCAGCACAGCGTAGCTCGCTTCTTTAATATCTTCCGGCGTTACAAAATCTCTTCCACGAATCGCTGCAAAAGCCTTGGAGGCCGTTAATAAGGCTAAACTGGCCCGCGGCGAAGCACCCAAATAGAGAAATTGATTCTCGCGCGTATTCACAATTATTTTCGCCACATACTCCAGCAATTGGGGCTCTACCTGAACATTCCGCACCAAATGCTGGTAGTTTTTCAGCTGAACTCCCGTCATCACTTTCTGAACTGCATCGGTTTTATCTTCGAGTTTGTTTTGGTGTTGATTTTTTATAATCTGAACTTCCTGTGCTAAATTCGGGTAGCCCACATTTATTTTAAAGAGAAAACGGTCGAGTTGCGCTTCTGGGAGGCGATATGTTCCTTCATGTTCGATAGGATTTTGCGTCGCCACAACCAAAAAAGGCTCCTGCATTTCATACTGTTTCCCATCCATCGTAATTTGGCGCTCTTCCATTACTTCAAACAAAGCGGACTGGGTTTTTGCGGGAGAACGGTTGATTTCATCAATCAAAATAAAACTGGAAAATACAGGACCTTTTTTAAATTCAAACTCCGAATTTTTTACATTAAAAATAGAGGTTCCTAAAATATCGGACGGCATTAAATCCGGCGTAAACTGAATACGACTGAAATCGACATCGATGGTTTTGGCCAACAATTTTGCGGTGATGGTTTTTGCCACACCGGGAACGCCTTCGATTAAAACATGTCCGTTGGATAGCAGCGCTGCCAACAAATGTTCGATCATCACCTCCTGTCCGATAATCACTTTGCCAATTTCTGCTTTTACCGCTTCCAGACTTTGTTGAAGTTCAGCCATATCGAGCCGTGAGTGAAATTCCGGACTGATATTTTCCTGATTTAAATTTTCCATGTTTTCCATAATTACTATTTTGAGCCTTATTATTTCTACTGTGGTTTTTTTATTTTAATATTTTGTCGAGCAAGGTATTCATTCTTACCAAATCGTCTTTTATTACGCTGGCGTAGGGATCCTGGCCTCTTTTTATAAGATCGATGGCGTCATTTATTTCCTTCAAATCCGTCCCTGTTTTTAAGTGAAGCAAGTGAGCGAACTTCTCGTCCAGATGCTGCGTATCTATCATTAAATCCATTCGAACGCGGTGAAGAAAAAACTGCGCTTTTTTTTCCATCATATCGTGAAAATCGCCTTCCTGCAAATAGAGATTTCCGATACTTTTCACAAATTCGACCGATTTATTTTTCAAAGGTTCGATGATGGGCACAATGCGCTGTTTTCTTTTGGCATTAAAAATAGCGAATAATAAAAGTCCGCCCAGAAAAAGCCACCATGCATATTTTAGGGCGGGTTTCGATAATATGAAGCGCAAAGGCGAAGGAGATTCGGCTGTCGGTTTATTGGCGCCGGAAAACCAAACCGTTTCCCGAGCCGGAAGATAAGAAAATACATCCTGTGCATATTTTTGGTTGCCCGGTTTCAGCAAGTAATAATTGGTAAGAAATAAAGGTTCTGAATGCAGATAAAAATGACCTTTCCCGTATTTAATCTTGATGAAATTTACTTTACCTCCATCCAGAACGGCTTTTCCTAAAATCCCGTGGGATTTTTGAACCGAATAAAATCCCTGTCCGCCGGGCAATTTATCTAAAATGAGAGAATCTGTCTTCAATTTTTCATCCGTCAGTTTGAGCGTATTTTCTGTTCGTAAACTCACATTTGCAGGCGTAAACCCTAAGGAATCTGCCAGTGACGGAGGAAAATCTTCGGAAATCACCAAAGCATCGGAACCGGAATATACACTTCGAAGGATTTTATTCCAGGATTCAGCGTCAATTTTAGATTGTATCAGAAGAATATTATGTGGCTTTTTTTGAGAATTTTTGTAAAAATTATAGGGCGACAAATCCGTCTTTGTAACTTCATTTTGAAGCAGTTTGTTAACTTCTTTGTTAAAGACGAAAAGGCCAAACGGCGTTTTTTTGGTCAGATCGAAATTTTTTCGCCAATCCGTGACTTCCGTTCTGTTCAATTCCAGCACAGCCAAAACCGCCATCACAATGATGAAAATAATACCGTATAATTTGAACGTTTTATTCATAGTTCTCTTAATCCCCAATTTTTGCTCCTTGGGATTTTTTAAAGCGCTGTTTTAAAATTCAGAAATTTTTGTTTGTAATAACGGTAATCGGTTTCGTCAACCTCAAATTCGCCATACCAAACATAGTCGAAAATATAAATGAGTTCTTTAAAACTGCTTTGTAAAGTCGCCTTTCTTAATTCCGCTAAATAATCTTTGTTCGTTTTTTCTGCATTCCAGACGATCAGTTTTTGATCTGCCAAATTCTTTAAAATGAAGAGAAACTGATAGCGGATTGCTGCACGATACTCATTTCTCTGTTCGAAATTTTGGATGGTTTCGTTAAAATTTATTTCATGAATATTTTCATTTAAATCCTGATCGGAAATGGTAATTTTTTTATTCTTTTTACCAAAAAAGTAATTGCCATCTTTATTCAAAAGAAATTTCACCAAAAAATAAAGAACGCCGCCGGTGATTACAATCGCGAAAAGCCGCATTATCATTTCGGCATATTTTCCGGTTTTGGTCGGATCTACGTCGCCAAGTATAGATTGAATAAATTTGAAAACGCGCTTTTGAATTCTTTGCCAAAGAGATTCTCTAGGTTTTACGGTCGTATAATCAAAGTCTGATCCTTTGTATTTAGATTGAAAATTTTCGTCGAAATTTTTCGGGAAAATACTATTATCAGATAATGGATTTTCGCGAAGCAATGAATCTGCAGGTAATCCCGGAGAAGATAAAGTGAGTGAATCCATAACGCGCGACACCGGCGGAATTTCCTGCGAAGAACCGAAGACCGAAAACTGCAGAAAGAAAATTAAAATTCTAAATTTCATGAGTTCCAATCGTGTCGATTTCGGACAGGTCTACATTTCTGTGAAGGTCGGTTCTGCTGTCGTAATATTGCAGTCCGGCGTTTATAAACACCACATTGATCATTATAAATGAGACTAAAATTGAGATGCCGTAAATGATAAAAAACAAGACGCCCATGGTTCCCTGAAAAGGATTGTCATCACCGCCATTTTGCGGCACAGTATACATTCCGCCCATCATCAAAAGCAGGGGAATAAACGTAAAGATGCCGGAGATCATTTGGATCATCAAATAAATGACCGCGGTGGAACCCCAATATTTCCAAAAAGGTGATTTTTCGCGGCCGTGTTTGTAGGAAAACTGTGCTCGTACTGCGTAACTCAAAGATTCGAAAAAGCCTTTTTGCGTGTGAAAATAATCAAACATCAAAAAATTAATGACGTTCATCATTGCAGGTCCTAATAAAATCAAAAGAAAAAACCCGATCAAAAGGACGATCAACATAAAAGAAATTCCAAAAATAATCATTGCTAAAGGCGCAATAATAAATACCAAACCGAAGAAAAATTTAACAAATCTGACGGTATTATTTTTTAAGTCGGATAGGATTTCGTCGGCTTTAATATTCTTATTTCCGGTTTCGCTCAATCTTTTCATGTATAAAATCGGATAGGAGTAAGAAACCATTGTTACTGCTAGAAACAGGATAAAGGCAATGGTTGAAACCAAAATCAACATGGTACTGTTCTGCTGAAAATAAGCTTCGAAATAATAATTTTGCCCACCCGTGTTGGAGCCCAACATCTGCGAAAATAATTCGCGGTAGCCGAAAACAAAAATAAAGACCAGAAGAATGAGCAGTAATCCATTGATCAAAAGATAATTCTTGAAATAATTTCTGCCGTTCTCCTTAAAAAATAGAAAAGTATCGCTGATAAACGCACCGAAATCACGCTTCTTATAAAACTGCATCATAAGTTTGTCTTTTTGAAATAAAATAAGGGTAAATAAAATAGTAAAAACCAATGAGAGACAGCGTTCCAAAAATAATAAAACCATTTAGAACTGCAGGCATTGTAAGTGCGTATCTGGTAAAAAAGCCTTCGATGATTCCGGCAAAAATGGTAAAAGGAACGGTGCTGAGAAATATTTTGAAAGCATCTTTAAATCCTATTTTAAAAGAATTAAACCGTGAAAAGGTTTTCGGAAAAAGAATAGAAGCGCCCAGAATTAAACCCGCCATCGCTTCGACAACCATACTGAAAATTTCGAAAATGCCGTGTAGCCAAATCCCTTTCGCACTGTCTTTTAAAGCACCGTGCTCGTGAAAAAAGTACTGAAAAGAACCAAGCATGATGCAGTTTTGCAAAAGAGCAAATAAAGTTCCGACACCGCCAAAAATTCCGAAAATAAAAAGAACGGCACCCACTTTTAAATTGTTAAAGGTAATGGCAATGGTACTTCCCCAATTCGATCCTTGCTGATAAACACCAACTGCGTTGCCTTTTTTAATATTCTCAATGGTCATATTTACGTAATCCTCGCCCAGGATAATTTTAACAAATTCTTTATCATAGTACGCAGACATGAAACCGATAAGCGTGAATAAGATGAAAAAACCAAAGGCATAAAACAAATACCTGCGGTACTGATAAATTAACAGCGGAACTTCTGTTTTAAAAAAATAAAAGAACCGGTTTTTCTCTACTCTTCTGGTTTTATAAATTTTCTGGAAAACCAGGGCGGAAAGATTGTTCAGGTAGATGGTGGTTTTGCTTTTCGGGTAGTAGGTTTGGACAAAGGATAAATCATTCACAAGATTGATGTAGAGGGAAGAGAGATCATCTGGATTTTTTTTCAATTTTCCCGCGATTACCTGCTCGATTCCCAACCATTTTTCCTTATTTTGTTTGATGAATGCCACCTCTCTCATAGGAAGCTAAAATAATGAAAAATGTCGCAGATCGCCATAAATACTTCCCAAAATGTAAATATTAATTTTAGCGTTGCCAGTATCGGGGAAAGGATTGGCGCATTCGCGATCGACCTCCTGATAAAAGGCGCTTATATTTTAGTAATTTATTTCCTCTTCTTTCGAATTTTGAATTTAGGTTCAATATTACACGGTCTTGATAATTGGTCGGTGATGGCGGTTTATATCATTCTAACCGTTCCAATTCACATTTACACTTTAGTCTCAGAAAGTTTGATGGAAGGCCAAACTTTTGGAAAGAGAATGTTGAAAATAAAAGTGGTGAAAATCGATGGCTTTCAGGCGGGTTTCGGTGATTATCTGATGCGCTGGTTTTTTCGGCTGGTCGATGTATTTTCCAATTCCGGCGTTGTGGGCCTGATTAGTATGATTGTTTCGAAAAACAATCAGCGGTTGGGCGGAATTGCCTCCGGAACGGCGGTGATTTCGCTGAAAAATCAAGTCAATATTTCACACACTATTTTAGAACATCTGAAAGAAGATTATATACCGCGGTTTCCACAGGTTATTGCGCTTTCGGATAACGACGTTAGAATCATCAAAGAAAACTTTCATAAGGCGCTGAAAATTGATGACATATCCGTCATCTCCAAACTTTCAAATAAAATAAAGGATATTTTGAATTTGGAGGTTGATCCCACGAAAATGACGGAAAGGCAGTTTATCAGCGTAATCATAAAAGATTATAATTTCTATACTGGGAAAGACCAGTAATGTTTGAAGTAAACAGAGAAAATCCGCAGCAACATTGCGGTTTCATTTTTATTGGTTAAATTTAATACCTAAAAAATTTAAAATGAGATACGAAAATAACAGATCCGGAAACGGAGGTGTTTTTACCCTAAATAACGAAGAAGAGGAAGTGGGACGCTTAACTTACACCATTTTCCCCGACGACAATAAACTTATTATTTCCTTCGTATTAGTTCATCCAAAGTTCGAAGGTCGCGGAATGGGCAAATATTTAGTAGAAGAAGCCATTAAATTCTCCCGGGACAATAACTGGAAAGTGTACCCCCACTGTTCGTACGCGAGATCTGTAATGAACAGAATGAATGACGTGGAAGATATTTTACTGACACGCTAAAACGGCGGTTCCTAGACCAAATTAAAGCTCCTGCATAAAATATGAAATTTGCAGAAAAATCATTCCGACCTGTATTCTTGCAAGTTGAAGATTAAGACTTATGAGCTTGATAATTCTCGTGTACTTGATGAATTAAAGGCCATGTTATATTCTCGGGTGGAAAATATTTCACCCGGATAAGGAAAAAGCTTTGACTGAACTCAAAGCTTTTTAATATTATGTTATGTGAATGGTGCTGTTTCGTTTTATAAGGAATTCATCAGTTCGTCGGTGATCTCCATATTATGATAAACATTTTGCACATCATCGTCTTCTTCAAAACGATCCAACATTTTCATGTTGATTTTGAACTGTTCTTCGGTCACTTCCTTCGTATTGTTGGGAATTCTCTCTAGTTCTGAACTTTTCGCATCCAATCCCAACTCTTCCAATTTATGAGAGAGCGCTCCGAAATCCTCGAAGGCTGTCGTGATCATTACCTCTTCGTCATCGCTCTCGACTTCTTCGGCGCCGCCGTCGATCATCTCCATTTCGAAATCGTCCCAATCCATTTTAATTAGTGATTTATCCAGAGAGAAAATCCCTTTGCGGTCGAAAATAAAAGCCAGCTCACCGTTTTTACCTAAACTTCCATCAAACTTATTGAATATTGCCCGAACGTTTGCCACGGTTCTCGTAGGATTGTTGGTAGTACATTCGATAAAAAATGCCACACCGCCTTGCCCGTAACCTTCGTAGGTAATTTCTTCGTATTGTTCTGCGTCTGCGCCACTCGCCTTCTTGATGGCCCGTTCCACATTATCTTTCGGCATGTTCGCGCCTTTGGCATTTTGAATACATCTGCGTAAAGATGGGTTAGAATCGGGATCAGGACCGCCGGCTTTAACCGCCAATGCAATGTCTTTTCCAATTTTCGAGAATGATTTGGCCATCTTATCCCAACGGGCCATTTTTGAAGCTTTTCTATATTCGAATGCGCGTCCCATATTATATTGTTTTAGAAGGCAAAAATACAAATTTGTTCACAAAAAAACACCCTCGTAACCGAGGGTGTTTCAGATTTATAAAAATAATTTAATTATTTTCTTTTTTTCTTCGGAGCTGCTTTTTTAACAACTACGTCAGATTTTTTATAAGTAGCCCATTCAGCAGCATCTTCGATCGCTCTTACAACAACTTTTCTGTCTTGTTGTCTTTCGTCGTTAGAAGCATTTTCTGGTACTACTGCTTTCGCTTCACCTACACCAATTGATTTCAATGATGTTGCATCAACACCTCTTGAATCAAGAGCAGTAACTACAGCTGCAGCTCTTCTTCTTGATAGGTCTAAGTTATAAGCTTCAGCACCTTTTTTATCAGTTTGACCTTCTAGTAAATAGTTACCACCGTCAGTTTTGATAAGCGTTGCAGCAGCATCTAATCTTGCACCTGATTCAGCTTTGATTGTAGCTCTGTCGAAATCGAAATAAATGTTTTTCAATTCTCCTTCTACTTCAGTAGCTGTTACAGATTTAGGTTTAGGACAACCGTTATACTGTGCTAATCCGAATACGGTAGGACAAGCATCATCTTTATCTAATACTCCGTCTCCGTCTGTATCTGGCCAAGGACAACCATTGTTTTCCGCTGGACCTGCAACATCTGGACAAGCATCGTCTTTGTCAACAACACCATCTCCGTCTGTATCTGGCCAAGGACAACCGTTGTTTTCAACTGGTCCTGCAACATCTGGACATTGATCATCTTTATCTGGAACTCCGTCTCCGTCAGTATCAGGACAACCCTGGAATTCTGCTAAACCTGGAGTATCCGGACATAAATCATCTTTATCTAAGATACCATCTTTATCTCTGTCAGTATTACCGAATCTAAATAATAGGGAAGCAGAAGCTTGCCAAAAGTTAGCAATGTCTGATTTATCAACTGGAGTAGATACGTAATCACCTTGTACACCTAAACCAAAGTTTTTAGTTAACCAGAAGTTAGATCCTAAACCAGTAGAAACTGTAAAATGGTCTTTTCTTCTTTGAGTGAAAGGCTCTCCTGAGAATCCAGAGTAATATCTTCCGTTAGTGTCAGTTAAAGGGAAAGCTACACCCGAATAATCATGTCTCATGTAATTTCCACCAACTCTTAAATATGGATCAAACCAAGACTCTTCGTCCCAAAGTCCGTTGAATTTAAATTGTAGACCTAAACCAGTCATTAGGAAAAATTCTTTCCCCATTCCTATTCTCTTATTGTCAACATTCCCCACGGAAGTTTGCCAGTCAAGAACTAGATACTTACTTAAGTTTCTTGCAACAGTTAGCTTTGAAAGTGGAGGTGTAATTGTGAAGTTGTTGATACTGTACAACTCACCACCGTCTCCACCACCGAAAGCAGTAGAGAATACATTCCCCACATCTCCTCCAGCCGCAGCATGATTTACTCCGTGAGCACCAACACCGATTAACCACGGATTATTGGTAGTCTGAGCGAAAACAGTAGAGGCAATAGTAAGTGCCAATGCTGAAATTCCTAATTTTAGATTTTTCATAGAATTAAATGATTAAATAATTGATAATGCAAAATAAATATAATTTTTCTTTATAAACAAAGATTTTGAGTCTTTTTTTAACTTTTCTTTAATATTCTATCCAAATTTCGTTTGTTTTCTCTTGTTTTTATACTTTCACGCTTGTCGAACAGCTTTTTACCCTTTCCTAAAGCGATAAGAACCTTGGCTTTGCCACGATCTGTAATATATAATTTTAAAGGAACAATCGTATTTCCAACGTCTTTTAATTTCTTTTCAAATTTTTGAAGTTCCCGTTTGTGCAGGAGCAACTTCCGTTCCCTTTTTGCCTTATGGTTATAGAAGGTACCTAATTTGTACTCATCGATCATCATGTTTATAATGTAAAGTTCGCCATCGATAAATTGGCAAAACGCCTCCGTAATGCTCGCTTTTGATGATCTCAAAGATTTGATTTCAGTGCCGGTAAGCACCATTCCTGCCTCGATTTCGTCAGATAGCTCATATTCAAAACGAGCCCTTTTATTAAAAATATTTACGGATTTTTCAATCTTCATGTTCTTCTTATTTACACTTATTAAAGATATGTTAAAATTTTATAGCTTTAACTAAATTTTATCTTAAAACTAAACTACCTCCCCCTCGTTTTTAATAAAACGAGAATTAATACAAAACTATAAACCCAATTTCTTTTCGTAATTTTGCGCCAAATCTACAAAACTATATGTTAACAGTATCTAATTTATCTTTGCAGTTCGGAAAAAGAATACTTTTCGACGATGTAAATATTATGTTTACAAAAGGAAACTGCTATGGAATTATTGGCGCAAACGGTGCCGGGAAATCCACTTTTCTTAAAATACTTACAGGCCAGCAAGATCCAACCACCGGAACGGTATCTTTAGAACCGGGCAAAAGAATGTCGGTTTTAGAACAGGATCACTTTGCGTACGATAATTTTACCGTCTTAGAAACCGTTTTAAGAGGTGATAAAAAACTCTTCGAGATTAAAGAACAAATGGATGCCCTCTACGCAAAAGAAGATTTTTCTGATGCGGACGGTATAAAAGCGGGCGAACTCGGCGTCGTCTACGACGAAATGGGTGGCTGGAATTCGGAATCTGATGCGATGACGATGCTTTCCAATGTAGGAGTGAAAGATGAAATGCATTATCAGATGATGGGTGAACTCGAAAATCAAAATAAAGTAAAAGTTCTCCTGGCGCAGGCTTTATTCGGAAATCCAGACGTTTTGATCCTCGATGAGCCTACGAATGATCTGGACATCGAAACGATTGCCTGGTTAGAAGATTTCCTGTCAACCTATGAAAATACGGTAATTGTGGTTTCGCATGACCGCCACTTTTTAGACACGGTTTGTACCAACATTGCCGATTTGGATTACGCCAAATTAAACCTTTATACCGGAAACTACTCTTTCTGGTACCAGGCCTCACAACTGGCAACCCGACAAAGACAACAGGCCAACAAAAAAGCAGAAGACAAGAAAAAAGAACTTCAGGACTTTATTGCCAGATTTTCTTCCAACGTTGCAAAAGCCAAACAGGCAACAGCACGAAAAAAAATGATCGACAAATTAAATATCGACGACATTAAACCTTCTTCCAGACGTTACCCTGCTATTATTTTTGATACAGAACGGGAAGCGGGTGATCAGATCCTCGAAATTAAGGGGTTGAAGAAAGTTAAGGACGGCGAACTGCTCTTTTCCAATATCGATTTGAATCTGAAAAAGAGCGATAAAGTAGCTGTACTTTCAAAAAACAGTTTGGCAATTACGGAGTTTTTTGAGATATTAGGCGGAAACACAGAACCCGATGCAGGCAGTTTTAGTTGGGGAATTACCACCAACCAGTCTTACATGCCGTTGGACAATAATCCTTTCTTTCAGGAAGATATCAGCTTGGTTGACTGGCTGCGCCAGTTCACCAAAAATGATGAAGAACGTCATGAAGAGTTTATTCGCGGTTTCCTGGGCAAAATGTTGTTCTCCGGCGATGAAGCATTAAAATCTTGTACAGTACTTTCCGGAGGAGAAAAGATGCGTTGTATGTTTTCCCGAATGATGTTGCAGCGTGCCAATGTTCTTTTACTGGATGAGCCGACGAACCACCTGGATTTGGAAAGTATTACTACTTTAAACAATTCTTTAACCAACTTTAAAGGAACACTTTTACTCGCATCTCATGACCACGAAATGTTGGAAACAGTTTGTAACAGAGTAATCGAACTAACTCCGAAAGGAATTATCGACAGACAGATGACGTATGACGAATATCTGGAGGACAAAAAAGTCAAAGAACTTCAGGTGCAAATGTATTCTTAAGAAATCCTTCATCCATAAAACAAGACCGCTCCTAAAATTGAGCGGTTTTGTTTTGCTCTTTTCCGCCATGAAAAAACCCTTTCAGAAAATATCCTGAAAGGGCGGAAAAAAAATATAAAGATTGTATTAACTGATAAACAAACCTGCGATCATTGCTGCCTGATCTCCAGTTATTGTCTCATCAAATGAAGCTGATCCGGCAGCTGCGCCAAATAATCTCGAGGTATTGAAACCAGCTTGCAGAACGTTTTCTTCACCAGCGTACACCGCGTCGGTTGCTGCAGGCATGTTGCCGCCATTATTTAACTCAATCCAGCCTTTGTTCATACGCATTCTTCTCACCTGAGAGGCATGTCTGGCTTCTACAGAATGAATTTGTAAAGCCGCCTGCAGAACCGGTTTGTTTGATGCTACGTTCCCAGCCTGACCTTTATAGGCCCGTACGCCGGTATCTTCAAAAGCCTGTGCAAGAGTCATAAAAGTTTCGTAATCGTCAAAGGGTTGGAAATTTCCACCTGCTGTAAAGTCGAAATTCGGCTTTGAGCCTGGTGTAGTTCCTAAAGAAGTCAATGTTGCTTTCAAAAAAGCGACGTGAGCAGTTTCGTGTTTACTGATCTGCATAAAAACGGCACGGTCACCACTTGGAATTAATCCTGGTTTGGCCACTCCTTCTCTGTAATACTCGTCTTCGAGATATTCTAAAGTCAAGGCTAACTGCAAAGCATCAGTTAATGCAGACGCCGGGGCAAAAGCGGAACCCGAACTTTGTGTAGTTTCTGCTTTTGCAGAAGTTGCCATCAATGATCCCAAGCCAAGCGGGATGCCGGCAAGAGCAGCCTTTTTTCCAAAATTTGAAATCTGAGAGAGACTTCCTAAACGTGATGTTTCGGTCGAAAAAAACTTGTCATCCGAAAGTTTATCTAATATCGTAAGTAAATTCATAATAAATATTTTAAAAATTAATAAGTTTATCCTATTCCCTGCTCTTTCCAGGTAAATGGAGTTTTGAAAAATACACCTGCACCAGCGACGATATCTTTTGGTTCTTTCGCTACGTCCAGACCGTTCACGTCGATAACATCATCACCAGAAAAATCCATAGATCGAGGATTAATAAGATCTCGAATGGCTGACGCATGTCTCGCCTCTACACTTACAATTTTACCTGCAATTACGAGGTAATCTAAATTTTTAATATATTTTCCTGCACCGTTATAGGCAGCTACACCGGTATCTTCCAGCGCTTTGGAAGTTGCCAGAATCGACGCTCTGCTATTAAAATCCACGCCATCGTACTTAAATTCTAACTTTGGAGTGGGCATGGCACCCGCAGCAGTTATTGCAGCCTGGAAAAAGTCTCTGTGAATAACCTCGTGGTTATAAATATCTGTAAATACCTGCTTCTCCACAGAAGAAATCCCACCATAAAAATTGTTGACTACTTTCGTATAAAAGTCGGCTTCTAACTGTTCCAAAGCATAGGCATAATTGAGAATTCCTACATCTCCGGTGCCAAGATCGAAAATGCCGTCCTGATCTACATACTGATAATCGTCATCTCTACAGCCAGCTAACGTAAGACCTGCTACTACCAGACCTACACCGCCTAACTTTAGAAAATTCCTTCTGCTTGTATCCAAAGTTGCTCCTTTGTTCGATACGTGAATTTGTTTTTCCATAATAAATATTTTATAATTTTTGGTTCTTCTCTTAATTACGAGAAGATTATCGGTTTAGATTTGTTTTTTTATACAAAATGTAAAATATTCTTTAATTCGTTGTATTCCCGCTGTTTAAATCTTAACAAATAAACATAAAAGCAAATAGAAACTCAAACTCGTTAACGAAACGATATTTTCCAAGAGAAGTGAATTTATTTATTAGAATTATTTTATTACACTTCACCATAACGATTATTCCATCCCAAAGCGGTTCAAAAAAATCAAAATAAATTCTCTATTTTTGTGAGATTATGAATCAAAAATGGATTTACAAACCCGAACCCAATGAAGATATTGTGGATGGACTTAGTTCTTCACTAGGCTTTGGAACATTCGAATCCAAAATCCTCGTCATGCGTGGCATTGATAATTATCAGAAGGCCCGCGAATTCTTCAAGCCGAACCTCAACGACATCCATAACCCGTTTCTCATGAAAGACATGCAGCTTGCGGTCGACCGTATTGCCACTGCAATTGAGAATGGGGAGAAAATAATGGTTTATGGAGATTATGATGTGGACGGAACTACCGCCGTCGCATTAATGTACCTTTACCTCAGCAAAATTGTAGATAAAAAATACCTAACCTACTATATACCCGACCGGAATATTGAGGGATATGGCATTTCAAATGAAGGCATCGATTTTGCGAAAGAATATGGTTTTTCCCTGATTATAGCCCTCGACTGCGGCATCAAAGCGATCGATAAAGTGGAATATGCGAAAAACTTGAACGTAGACTTTATCATTTGTGACCACCATTTACCCGGCGAAAAAATTCCTGCCGCAATAGCGGTTTTAGATCCTAAGAGAGTAGACTGCCGCTATCCCTTTAAAGAACTTTCGGGTTGTGGCGTGGGCTTTAAGCTCTGCCAGGGATTAAATACGATTTATAAAATTCCCGAAGCCGAACTTTTTGAACTGACCGATCTTTTGGCCATCTCCATCGCCGCAGATATTGTTTCGATGACGGGTGAAAACAGAGTTTTGGCCAAACAGGGCCTCAAAGTTCTGCGGAAATCCCGAAACCTTGGCTTAAGAATGTTGATCCCGGAAGATAAATTGGCCACCTTCGAAATCTCCAACATTGTTTTTGAAATTGCGCCAAAAATTAACGCTGCCGGCAGAATTTCGCATGGTAAAGCTGCCGTAGAATTAATGGTTTCCGACAATCTGAAACAGGCGCATCAAATTGTAAACGACATTATAACGTTGAACGATTCGCGCCGGGAAATGGATACGAGCAGCACCGTTGAAGCACTGTTACAGGTAGAAACAACCGGCCAGCTCAATAATTACTCCACCGTTGTATATGGCGCCGGCTGGAACAAAGGAGTGATCGGAATTGTAGCCTCGCGCCTTACCGAAACCTTCTACAAACCCACGATTGTTTTTGCGGACGGAAATAACGGCGAAATGGTAGCATCGGCGCGCTCAATCGCCGATTTCGATGTACATGATGCGCTGGAAAACTGTTCTGATCTTTTTTTAAAATTTGGCGGCCACCCTGCTGCAGCCGGACTTTCGATGGATAAAGATAAATTCGATCTTTTTAAAGATAAATTTGAAAGTGTGGTAGCGGCGAAAATTCAGGAACATCAAAAAGAACCAAGCGTAACCATCGATTCCGTAGTGGAACTGGATGATTTAAATAAAGATTTTTTCAACTTTCACCGCAAACTTTCGCCCTTTGGTCCGAACAATATGAAACCCGTTTTAGTTCTAAAAAATCAAAAGGTTTCTGGGTACGTAAAAACGATGGGTAAAGACAGCAATCATTTAAAATTCTTCATCAAACAGGAGTCCAGCGGACGAAATATTGAGTGCGTCGGCTTTAAACTTGGCAAATACTCCGATCAGTTTCGGGAAAAAACTTTCGACATCGCTTTTACCGCCGAAGAAAATCACTGGAAAGGAAATGTGACTTACTTTTTAAACATCCGCGACGTCAAGTTTAATTAAAAACTATAACAACGGTTGTCTTTCAAACTTTTTCGAGCGGTCAAAAAGATAGCGGTAGGTGGCCAGCTTTCGCGTCACTTCTGTTTCTAAACTTTCGGCGATATTTATCATTTTCGGGTTAAAATCGCCAATCCACTGCATTTCGTAATCTTCAAAATGAGTGGCTTTGCTGAAATGTTTTGTGCCTTCCCAGATCATAAAGCCGTCGATTCCTTTTCTTTGCCACTCCGGAATAATGCCGAAAACAAGGCCCACCATCTTTTTATTTCTCGTGAATTTCTTTACCCACAGAAATTTCAATTTTTGCCACCACCCAAATTTTCCGTTCAGGTATTTAAACCATTGATTCAAATCGGGAATGTTCATCCACATGGCAATCGGCTTTTCATTTTCGTAAACGAACCACGAAATATGGTCATTGATCACGGGTTTTAGGGTCGTAAAAAGCTTTAGCGTCTGCGCGTTTGTAATCTGTTTTCCTTCTCCATGGGTGGCCCAGGCTTTATTATACACTTCGGTAAAATCATCGGCATATTTTTCCAGCTGTTTTGCCTTCATTCGCCGAGCCGAAATGTCTTTGTTCTTCGCGATGCGCGCGTGCATCGCCCTAAAACTTTCCGCTACCGGATCGTGAATTTTTCGGCCAAAACACAATTGATTGAAATAAATTTCGAAGCCGTAGTTTTCAAAAAGCGATTTATAATAGGGCAAATTGTAATTCATAGCGTACAAAGGCTCCGAAAAACCCTCGATCAAAAGACCCCAGAACTGATCGCGTTCCCCGAAGTTGATAGGACCGTCCATCGCCTCCATTCCTTTTTCCTGCAGTTTCGATTTGGCAAAATCAAAAATAAAATTGGCAGTTGGCTGATCGTCGATGCAGTCAAAAAAACCAATTCCACCCGTTGGCTGCTTTTGGCGGTATTTTTTATTGATGAAGACGGCAATTTTGCCCACCATTTCGCCTTTATCATTCAAGAAAAGAAAGCGTTCACATTCTCCGAATCTAAAGAACTTATTTTTTTTATCGTCGAAAACCCCTTCAATATCTTTGTCGAGCGGACGGATATAATTCGGATCATTTTTAAAAATCTGGGCGGGAAAATTAAGAAATTGGTGATGATGTTCGTCGGAAACGACTTTTACTGCCTTCATGTCTCAAAAATAAGGATTATTTTATTTTGAGAAAGTTGGAGTCTTTAGTTTTTTTTATTATTTTTAGGGAAATTGATGACTTTGAAAAAAACCCTTGTAATTTTTGCGCATCCTTACTTCGAATATTCTACGGCAAACCTGGAATTGGTAAAGATTTATGAGGGAATTGAAAACTTGCACTTTAAAGATTTATACGAAGAATATCCGGATTTTCATATTCCTGCGTTTCGGGAACGGAAAAGAATCCGCCAGTATGAAAGATTGGTTTTTCACTTTCCGCTCATCTGGTTCAGTATTCCGCCGCTGCTTAAATTGTGGATCGACGAGGTTTTCGATATGACCTGGACGGCGAACGTGAATCATCCACTACAAAACAAAGATGCCGTAATTATTGTAACCGTGGGCGGAAAGGAAGAAAACTACACCGAAAACGGCTTATATCAAACAAAGATTTCAGAATTATTAAAATCTCTAACGCTCTCTTTACGCGTGAACAACATCAAAGTCATCGATTTTATTACAGTATATGATGCCGACGATTTAGAAAAAGAAGAACTTCAGGAAGTTTCGGCCCAAATTCAAAAAACCTTACAAAAACCATGATGGAAAATTCACTTGCAATGACCGCGCTTATTTTTTTGGGTGCAGCCATCATTATGGTGCCGCTCGTCCGGAAGTTGGGCCTGAGTTCGGTAATTGGTTTTATTTTAGGGGGCATCATCATTGGACCTTTTGTTTTGAAACTGACGGGGCACGATTCCGACGACATTATGCATACCACGGAGTTTGGGGTAATTATGTTGTTATTTTTGATCGGACTGGAGATTGAACCGAAAAAATTCTGGAAAATCCGAAAGAAAATTTTTGGGATGGGTTTAAGCCAAATGCTGCTCACCGTGGTGATCCTTTTCAGCATTTTTTACGTGGCAAAATGGCGACCCGATCAGGCGTTGGTGGCGGCATTGTGTTTTGCGCTTTCTTCCACGGCCATTGTGCTCCAAACGCTGAAAGAAAAAAATATTTTCCGAACAGAAGCTGGGGAATCATCTTTTTCTATCCTGCTTTTTCAGGATATTTCGGTGATCCCGATCCTGGCTTTGTTACCCGTTATCGCATCGCGACCGAAAGATCAGGAGAAAATGATCCTTTTGCAGTATCTGCCGGATTGGCTGCAGCCGTTCTCCATTATTTTGGGCGTGCTTCTTCTGATATTTCTGGGACGTTATATATTTGTGCCCTTTTTACGCTATGTTTCGCGGTCCGGGATGAACGAATTATTAACCGCCTCCTCACTTTTTCTTGTTATCGGCGTATCTGAACTTATGGATGCCGTGGGTTTAAGTCCCGCTTTGGGCGCTTTTATTGCGGGAGTTATGTTGGCCACAAGTGAATTTCGGCACGAACTGGAAAGCCAGATCGATCCTTTCAAGGGATTACTGCTGGCTGTATTTTTTGTGAGCGTTGGGGCAACCATCAACTTTTTTGTGATCATGGAAGATCCCATGTTTATCTTCACCACCACGGTGGTTGTTCTCGCAGTAAAATTCGGAGTTCTTTTTGGGGTGGGAAAATTTTTCAAATTAAAGATAGATCAAAACTTTATGGTCGCCTTTGCGCTGTCCCAAATTGGTGAATTTGCCTTTGTGCTGATTAATTATTCAACAAATCTATATTTGCTGGATCCCAAGCTTAACGCGCAGTTACTGGCTATTACAGCGATTACCATGTGTGTGACTCCCATTTTGTTAATCATCAACGATAAATTCATCGAACCGCGCTGGCACAAACCCCAAAACGACGACGACGAAATTACAGAACCCGTTAAACAGCAGAAAATAATTATCGTTGGTTTCGGTCATTTTGGAAGCACCGTCGGAAGATTGCTGCGGGTGAACGGCATTAAAGCGACGGTTTTGGACAATGATCCCGAACGCGTGAATCTGTTACGATCCAATGGCTTTAAAGTTTATTTCGGCGACGCTGCGAAACCCGGGATTTTACGCTCTGCCGGCGCTGAAACTGCGGATCTGCTGATCCTTTGCCTGGACAGCCCCGAGAAAAATAAATTCGTGGTGGAATATGCGCAGGAAAAATTTCCGCAACTGAAAATATTTGTGCGCGCGAAGAACCGTATCGATGCCTACGATTTTATCAATAACGGCGTTGATAATATTTACCGCGAAACTTTGGGAACTGCCGTCAACATGGCCGTTGATATTTTAACCGCCACAGGCATGCGGTCTTATGCAGCCCGAAGACTGGGGCAACGCTTTATGCTCATTGATAAAGCGGTAACGCGTAAATTAGCCACCGAAAACAGCGATACCAAAACCACTTTTACAATGAAGGAATATCTGGAACGGGAAGCCGAACTTTTGGCGCAGGACAGTCACTCTTTCGATGAATCGCAATGGAACGAAAATGAAGGGTTTTAATTTAGTAATTTGGGCAATCCTGAACTTCGATATTGCCTAAATTCAGCGTTTGACCATTCAAAATGACTTTGATCTGCGCAAAACTCCCGGCAATGCAGTCTCCCGATCCATCCTGAAAATCACCATTTGCGGCATCGATTACCACTCCGTCCCCAGAAATCTTATAGTTGTTTTCGGTAAATTCGAACCGGTCCAAAGCATAGGACTTGTCGCCAATCGTAATCACACCTTCATTTGAGTTTTGATCAAAATAAAATAGAACCTTGCCATTTTGCGTAAAAACCGCTCTGCCTTTCTTGGAGGTAATGTTTTGTGGGATAATTTTAAAGGGACCATCCACCTCCGGATCCTGAAAAGTTGGAATTTGAATACTGTCTAACGTTGAAGCCGCGGAATCGATAACCTCTCGATTGGTGATGGTTCCCTTGTCTTTTTTACAGGACACCGTAGCGGCGAAAACCATTAATATAAGGAGTTTTTTCATAATTTATTTTAAATTTAGGAGCAACAAGAATCATTCCTTCACCAGGACGAGGTACGACCACGGCGCCATTTCGAGGGATGTTTTGTCTTTCAGATTAAATAATTTCCCTGTAAAAAGTTCTTTGTATTTACCCCGAAAATACTTGGTATCGAGATTTACTTTAACTGTTTCCTTAGAAAAATTGAGAATTGGCAAAACCGCATCGGTATTTTTTTCGCGATGAAAAGAAATGATCTTATCCTGCTGATCATTGACGACGCGAATCATTTCACCGCCATATTTCCCGTTCCACAAAGCCTGATTTTTGTGTTTCAAGTGGAACAGCTTGTTGAATAACACTTCGTTTTCATTGTATTTCCAGTCAATAGGATCTTTCTCGAAAAATTTTAAGCTTCTGTTTAATCCGGCTTCCTGTCCACTGTAGCAAAGCATCATTCCATTCACAACACCGGTCATCACGATTGCCGTTTTCAAGCCCTCGCCGAAGTTGAGGTAAGGATTTCCTTCCCAGGAATTTTTATCGTGATTATCGGTAAAAGTCATGCGGTAAGCATTCCGCGGAACTGAATTGACGTCGTGCGAAAGATACTCCACTAACCCCGGCAATTTCTGCTGGTTGACAGCAATCCGCAGCTGCTCCCACAAACTCCAGGAGTACGTCATGTCGAAGGATTTTTTAAACAGATCCCGACTCTCCCATTCCGCCAGCATGAAAACCGGTTTTATTTCATCGAGTTCTTTTCTGGCATTTTCCCAAAAATCTACAGGAATAAAACCTGCGACATCGGCTCTGTATCCGTCTATATTTGCTTCTTTCAGCCAAAATTTCAGGGCCTCGGTCATGTATTTTCTAAAATCCGGCTGGTCGTAATCGAAATCGATGACATCATCCCAATCATACCACGGTGTGGGCTGATAATTTCCGGCTCTTGTTTTGGTGTACCACTCGGGATGTTCGGTTGCCAGCGGGTTATCCCAGGCAGAATGATTTCCAACCCAATCGATAATCACATACATCCCCATGGAATGAATTTGATCCACCAAATGCTGAAAATCTGTCATGGTTCCAAACTCCGGATTGATGGCTTTAAAGTCTTTCACAGAATAATAACTGCCTAAACTTCCTTTTCTGTTTTTCTCCCCAATCGGATGAATCGGCATGAGCCAGATGATATCGACCCCCATTTTTTTCAGACGCGGCAGATGCTTTTCGAAGGCCGCAAATGTTCCTTCCTGCGTATACTGCCGAAGATTCACTTCGTAGATTGTCGCATTTTTGCTCCATTCCGGATGCGTGATTTCTACATACTCTTTGGGTTGATACTGGGAATCTGTGGTTTGGCTTTTAGCGGTCGTCGTTCCCAAAACACTCAACACTAAAATTAAAAACCAGTTTTTCATGCCTTTTATTTATTTAAACTTAAAATGGCGAGGCGGTAACCTTCCAGGCCGAAACCGCTTAAAATCCCGTCTGTGTAAGCCGCGGTCACCGATTTCTGGCGAAAGTCTTCTCTTTTATAAATGTTGCTGATATGAACTTCAATCTTCGGCTTCCCGATATTTTTCAGACAATCTGCAATAGCGTAGGAATAGTGCGTGAATGCCCCTGCATTAAGAATCAAAGCCTCAAAATCGTTAACCTGCAACCGGTTGATGATCTCGCCTTCAATATTGGACTGATAGAACAAAATTTCGTGCGCGGGAAAATCATTTTTTAATGTCTCAAGAAAATCTTCCATAGTAAGACTGCCATATATTTCAGGTTCGCGCTGGCCCAGCAGATTGAGGTTGGGACCGTTCAGGATTAAAATTTTCATGCTTAAATTTTTACAAATATAAGTGGTTTAAGAAAAACAAAAGTCGGCTTTTTATGCAAGAGGTCTTAATTATGAATATCTAAAAACGGCTGTTGTGCGGGCACGTCATATAAAATATACAAAATTACCGTCATTTATGGTATAAAAATGTATTTTTGTATTTACAACAATTGTTATTTCTACCACGTGAATATTTACAAACGGATTTTAAAATACCTCGGGATTTTTCTGGGTTCGGTGCTACTGCTTTTGGTTATCTTGGTTTTCAGTCTGCAAATACCTGCAGTTCAAAACTTTGCCAAGGGAAAACTTGTTAACTATCTGCAGGAAAAAATCCACACCGAGGTTTCTTTAGAGCGGGTTTATATCGATTTTCCGAACAGTCTGGTTATGGAAAACCTCTATTTAAAGGGCCAAAAAGTAGATACACTTTTATTTGCGCGTAAACTGGATGTAGGATTAAACATCCCGAAACTTCTGAAAAACACCGCCGACATTACCTCCGTTGATCTGCAGGGCGTGAAAGCAAACGTCGTTCGTAACCAAAATGGCACTTTTAATTTCGACTACATTATCGATGCATTTGCAACCAAAGATGAAGAGGAAACGCCTTCCAAACCTTTTATTATTTCTTTGGATAAAATTAATTTAAAGGACATTGGGATTTCTTTTATCGACCAGCAATCCCGAAATGACATTAATCTTTATTTTAAATCTTTCGACACGCGCGTAAAAACTTTTGATCTTCAAAATAATTCCTACGCGGCCAACGACATTAATATGGATGGTCTCCGCCTGAAATTAAAGCAGGATCTTTTGGAGGAAGTTTCGGATAAAGTAGAAGAAAAAGTAGATTCTTTGAACCAACAAAAACCGATGAAACTGGGTTTAAATAAAATTAAACTTACCAATTTCAACATCGATTATGGCGATGAAAACACGAAAACTTTTGCGAAAGTTATTTTCAAGGAGCTCAGCACAAAGATTAACCAACTCGATCTGAAAAAAAGCAATTTCGGCATCGATCAGCTTTATCTGAAAGGCGCCGATATTAATGCAAAACTCTTTTTACCCGCCCAGAATGCCAATCCAAAAAAAGCTGAAAATCCGGCAACTTCCAGCCCGGACGAATCTTTGGCGCTTCTGCTGAAAAAAATGACTTTGGATGATGTGAAAGTTGTTTACGACAATACAGCCATCGCACGTACGAGAAGCGGAATGGATTTTAACCATTTAAATTTTTCCAAAATGAATCTTGAGGTGCGCAACTTCCAGATGAAAAACGGCACTTTTGCCGGGACGGTAAATTCCGCGCAAATTAAAGAACAGCGCGGTTTGGATATACAAAAATTCCAAACAGATTTTGTGTACGAAGATCAACAGGCTTATTTGAAAGATCTCTACCTACAGACGCCAAAAACGGTACTGCGTGATGAAGTGGTGTTGAATTATAACTCCGTCGAACAGCTTTCTGCAAATCCCGGCGCGGTAAAAATTTCCGCCAATATTGAAAATTCCAAAGTAGGTTTTGCTGATATTTTGATGTTGGTGCCAACGTTAAGAAATACGGCGCCCTTTAATAAATATCCAAACGCGATCTTAAACGTTAATACCAGATTAAAAGGAACCATCAACGATCTGAACATCCAGACGCTGCAACTTTCCGGACTGGACCGCCTGAAAGTAAACGCTTCCGGAAAGATCAAAAACGCAATGGATCCGAAAAATTTATATTACGATCTGAAGATTGGCGAATTATCTTCTTCGGCAAAAACGATTTTTAATTTGGTTCCGAAAAATACGATTCCCAGTAACATTGCGCTTCCTTCTTATTTTAAGATAGCAGGAACGGCGAAAGGAACCACGGAAATTGTGAATGCAAATCTAAATCTCACTTCAACTTTAGGTAACGCCGCAGTTCGCGCGTCTGTTGATATGAAACGAAAAGACGCAGAACGTTATGATATTTTGGCCAATCTACAGAATCTTCAGATCGGACAAATCATTCAAAATAAAGATCTGGGCTCCATTACAGGACAAATTGCGGTTAAAGGCACCAGTTTCCATCCTGAAAAAGCAAACGCAATCATCAACGGCAATATCGCCGCCGTGTATTACAATGGCTACGTGTACCGAAATATGGCTTTGAACGGTAAAGTTAATCGCGGTGCTTATGTGATTAATCTAGATTCTAAAGATCCGAATGCGAATTTAAAACTACTTGCCTCGGGAAGTTTTACCGAAAAAAATCCCACGATCAAAGTTAAAGGACGCATCAATAAATTAGATCTAAATAAACTTGGTTTTTATACAGATCAAATGATTTTGGCCGGCGATATCGATGCGGATTTCTCCAGCTTAAATCCGGATGCGCCGAATGGTTATCTGCGGTTAGACAACTTTGCGATCTCAGATACGAAAGATGTTTTCCCCTTGCAGGAAGTTTATCTCACCGCTCTTTCGACAGCGGACAGCAACCGAATTACGTTGCAATCCCAAATCGCAGATGTGGATTTAAGCGGGAAATATAAACTGACCCAAATTTTCGGGTCGTTACAGCAAACGGTTAATCAATATTATCAGTTTCAAAAAGCCGGCACAAAAACGGCGAAAGTAGATCCAAATCAATTTTTTACGTTTAATGCAAAGGTGAAAGATGATAATCTGCTGCGGAGATTTGTCCCGGAACTAACGGAGTTTGAACCCATCACCTTAGCCGGAAGTTACGACGCAGACTCACGCAGGTTAGAAGTTAACGGCCAGATTCCGCAGGTTACCTATGGTGCGAATAAAATCAGCGGCGGCACCTTAACCATTAATAATTTGAATGACGCCCTGGTCTACGACGTACAACTGGCAGAATTTAAAAATGAGAGCATCGCGTTAATGAAAGTTGGTTTGAATGGTGATGTTAAAAATAATGTGATTACCTACAATGCCTCCACGAAAGACGAAAAAGACGAGACCAAATTTTTGATCGCGGGCAATGCACAAAAACTCGGCGATCTTACGAAAATAAGTCTGAATCCGGATGGTTTGAAATTGAATTACACCAATTGGCAGGTAACTCCGGACAATTTTATCCAGCTGAGCAGCGGCGGAATTTTAGCCAATAATTTTGGAATTTCGAATGCCGGAAGTGAGATCCTGGTTCAGTCGGAATCCAACGTACCGAACAGTCCGCTGAATATTTCCATTAAAAATTTCCAGATAGAAACCATTACAGAACTGGTTAAAAAAGATTCTTTACTGGCCAAAGGAACCATCAATGGAACCGCGCAGCTGCGGGATCTAAAAAACAACATGACCTTTACCTCTGATGTTGATGTTACTGATCTGTTTGTTTATGGAAGTCCCGTGGGAAATCTTGATGTTAAAGTGAACAACCAAACCACCAAGCTTATTCGGGCAGACATTGCACTTTCCGGCTTCAACAACGATGTAAAACTGGCCGGAACTTACAATACCACTTCCAGTGCGCTGAATATGAACCTGGATATGAACCGGCTTCAAATGCAGACGCTTCAGGGTTTCTCCATGAACGCTATCGAAAACGCGGAAGGTTATCTCTCCGGAAATTTAAAGATTGGCGGCAATGCAAAAGCACCCAGTGTTTTAGGCGGCGTTAAATTTAACGAGGTCGGCTTAGGAATTGCGCAGCTGGGCAGTAAATTTAAAAACATTAACGACGAAATTAGATTTACAAACCGTGGTATCGATTTCAACGATTTTAAAATAAAAGATGAATCCGGCAACGCCATCGTTATCGACGGCGCCGTTCTTACAAAAACATATCAGGATTTTGCTTTCAATTTGGATGTGAACGCAGAAAACTTTAAAGTGGTAGATTCTGAAAAAAATAACGACAATATTATGTACGGCGTTCTGGCGATCGATGCCGCCCTGCAGATTCGTGGCGACCTCGATTTGCCGAAAGTAGACGGAAACTTAGCCGTTACCGATAAAACTGATTTCACTTTCGTCCTGCCGCAGTCTTCGCCCTCCCTGGAGGACCGCGACGGCATTGTAGAATTCATTGATCAGGATCAGATTGCCCTGCAGCAAACCATTAAAGCAGACTCTCTGACGAATCAAAGTGACATTAAAGGAATGGATGTCAACGTGAATATTGAAGTGAATAAAGAAGCCAAAATTTCTTTAATTATTGATAAGGCGAATGGCGATTTTGTAGAACTTCAGGGTGAAGCACAACTCACGGGCGGCGTTGATCCCTCCGGAAAAACAACATTGGTCGGCGTTTATGAAGTAGAAAAAGGCGGTTACGAAATGTCGGTAAGTTTACTGAAAAGAAAATTCGAGATCGAAAAGGGCAGCACCATCACCTGGACGGGCGAACCAACGGCCGCGACCTTAGATCTTACGGCCATCTACAAAACCGATGCCGCCCCGCTCGATTTGGTACAACAGCAGTTAACCGGTGTTACCGGAGCCGCGCTCAATCAATATAAGCAGAGAATTCCGTTCAATACTTTATTGATTATGAAAGGAGAACTCATGAAACCCGTTATTACTTTCGACATTACGACTTCTAAAGAAAACAATTCGGTTTCGTCGGAAGTAATCGATCTTACCACCGAAAAACTCGACCAGTTACGTCGTGAAGAATCCGAAATGAACAAACAGGTTTTTGCCCTGTTGCTCCTTAACCGCTTTGTTGGGGAAAATCCTTTCCAAAGCGAAACCGGCTTATCGGCATCTACACTGGCGAAACAAAGTGTCAGCCGAATTTTATCGGAACAGCTGAATAATTTGGCGAAAGATCTCATCGGTGGCGTTGAACTGAACTTCGATCTGGAATCTACGGAAGACTATTCGACCGGAAACAAAAACGAAAAAACCGATTTAAATGTTGGCTTGAGCAAAAACCTCTTCGACGACCGCTTGAAAGTAACCGTTGGAAACAGTTTTGCCATTGAAGGCGATGCGCGTAAAAATGAGCAGACCACGAATATCGCCGGCGACATCACGTTAGATTACAGCTTGTCTAAAGATGGCCGGTACATGTTGCGCGCTTACCGTAAAAACGATTACCAGGTCGCTTTGCAGGGGCAGATTATCGAGACAGGTGTTGGATTTATCATCACTTTGGATTACGATAAATTCCGCGAAATATTCGAAAGGTCCAGAAAGAACAAAGAATTTAGAAAACAAAACACGTCCTCAAAATAATGCAGAAACTGAATACCCCCTATTACAAAATAGTCGCAGCACTTTCTTTTGTGGTGCTGATTTCTTCGTGCAGCAACACGAAATTTTTGCAGGAAGGTCAAATGCTTTACACCGGCGCAAAAATCGAAATTAAAAACGATACGCTGAAGAAAAAAGAGAAATCAAATTTGAAAGAAGCGCTTCAGGATCAGTTGCGGCCAAAGCCGAACTCTTCTTTTTTAGGATTAAGACCTCGCCTTTACATTTATAATATTACAAAAGAGCCCAAAAAACAAAAAGGAATTGGTTATTGGCTGAAGTACAAAATTGGGGAAAAACCTGTTTTGTTAGGTGATGTGGACCGCGAATTCAATAAAAAGATCATCGTTAATTATTCTGAAAACAAAGGCTTTTTTAACGCAAAAGCATCATCGGACACGATCTCGAAAAACAAAAAAGCAAGCGTTTTGTACACCCTGCGGCCGGGCGCCAGATACCTCATCAGTCAGGTTAATTTCCCGGCAGACTCTACTGTGGTGAATTCGGAAATACAGGCAATTAAGGACAAAACCTTTTTGAAAGCCGGCAATCCTTTTGATTTGGATGTGATAAAAGCGGAACGCGACCGCATTGACGAACATTTAAAAAACCGCGGGTTTTACTATTTCAGCGCAGATAATATTATCGTTCAGGCAGATTCCACCGTAATGAAAGAACCGAAAGTGGAACTTTTTGTGAAACTGAAAAACAATACCCCCGCGCTCTCCAAAGAACAGTTTACCATCGACAAAACCATTGTTTTTGCAGATTACAACATTGCTGATTCTAAATTGGGTAAATACGAAATCCCCTACAAAACCGATTCTTTAAAGATTTACAACAACCTTTACATCATCGATCCGGAAAATAAATTCAAGCCAAAAATCTTCGACCGCGCTTTATATTTTGAGCAGGGCGACCTTTACAACCGAACCGATCATAATTTATCTCTGAACCGACTGATCAGTCTGGGCGTTTTTAAATTTGTAAAAAATGAGTTTGTGGTTTCAGACTCACTCAATCACCAATTTGACGCGTATTATCTTTTAACACCGCGGCCTTTTCAATCTTTACGGTTAGAAACTTTAGGAAAAACAAATTCTGCAAATTACACGGGTGGTGAAGTTAATTTAAACTGGACGCACCGCAACTTTTTCCGCGGCGCAGAACAGCTGAAAGCTGCCATTTACGGAGCTTTCGACGTTCAGGTGGGCGGGCCAAAAGATGCCAATAATATTATCCGGTTTGGGGCCAATGCACAACTTTCGATTCCGAGAATTGTCGCGCCGTTCCGCTTTCGTTCTTCCAGCGCTTTTGTGCCGAGAACAAATTTTAATATTGGTTATGAATACTTGAGCCGCACAGAACTTTATACTTTACACAACTTTACGTCGTCCTTCGGGTATTTGTGGAAAGAAAACGAGCGGAAAGAGCACGATTTAAAGGTTTTGGATGTTACGGTAGTCGCACCCCAAAAGGTGACTGAAAAGTACCGGCAACAAATTGATGGTGATATCGCAAACGGCATCCAGCCAAACCCTTCTTTACAGCGCGTGGTGGACAAACAATTAATTTTCGGGCCCACATACAGTTACACCTACACGAACACGATGCTGCCGAAAAAAAACACCATCTATTATAAAGGAAGTGTCGATTTGGCCGGAACCATCACCGGTTTGGTTAGCGGTGCCGATGCGAAAGCCGACAACCGCAAGACTTTATTTGGAATTCCGTTCAGCCAGTATGCGAAAATGGAACACGATTTTAGATATTACCGAAAGGTGGGCACCAAAAGTTCTATCGCAACGCGCGCCATCTTTGGCTTGGGTTATCCTTATGGAAACTCTGTGACGATGCCGTATGTTAAGCAGTTTTATGTGGGTGGAAGCAACAGCATTCGTGCTTTCCGCGCCAGAACTTTGGGCCCGGGAAGCTATGATCCGCGAAATGAACAGGCAACCTTCTTTTACGATCAGTCCGGAGACGTTAAAATTGAATTCAACGCTGAATATCGCGCAAATATTTACAAATTTTTAAATGCCGCTATCTTCGCGGATGCCGGTAATGTTTGGCTCATTAACGAAGATCCGGACAAACCGGGCGGAAAATTCTCCAAAGATTTTGCGAAGGAACTCGCCGTAGGTGCAGGAGTTGGCCTTCGTTTGGATTTTTCGATCCTCATACTGAGACTTGATTTGGCAATGCCGCTTCGGATTCCGTATTACGAAGAGGGCGACCGCTGGACTTTTGACCGCATCGATTTTGGCAGCGGCGCGTGGAGAAAAGACAATCTTATTTTGAACATCGCTATTGGTTATCCATTCTAAAACTTATATTCCACATGATGAAAAATTTAACTTTTTTCTGGGAAACTTTAAAGCAAACTTTTTCGGAATGGAACGATTCTTCTGCCACAAAAGACTCTGCGAGTTTGGCGTACTACGCCATTTTTTCTATCCCCGGGCTGTTGATTATTATCATCTGGATCGCGGGTTACTTTTTTGGTGAGGAAGCCATTCGGGGCGAGATCAGCAACCAGATCAACAGTATGATGGGCGAAGATGTGGCGAAAAGCATCGAAGAGATGATCGCCAGCGCACTTATCGACAAACAAAATATTTTTATGAAGATCGTGGGGGTGTTCTCCCTGGTTTTCGGTGCCACCACCATTTTCTTTCAGCTGCAAAAATCGCTGAATAATATGTGGGACGTAGAGGCTGCGCCAAAAAAGGCCCTAGTAAAATTCCTTTTAGACCGTGCAAATTCTTTAGGGATGATTCTCGTGATGGGTTTTTTATTGATGACTACCATGGTACTTTCTTCGGTGATCAGTTTATTTAATAATTTCATTACCCATCAGTTGGGTCTGGAAACTTATATTTTGATGGAACTTGTGAATTACGTTCTCGGTTTTGCGTTGGTGGTGTTGGTTTTTGCATTCATGTTCAAAGTTCTTCCCGATGTCGAAATTTCCTGGAAATCGGTCTGGAAAGGCGCCATTCTCACGGCAGTTTTATTTACGCTCGGCAAATTTCTTCTCAGTCTGTATTTTGGCGAATTTAAACCTACCTCTGCTTTTGGGAAAGCCGGCACCATCATTTTGGTGATGATGTGGATTAACTATTCCTGCATGCTTATCTTTTTTGGTGCGGAGTTTACGAAGGTTTACTCTTTGAAAAAAGGCTACAGCATTCTTCCGTCGAAACACGCGAAATGGAGCCCTAAAAAGTTGTACGAGGAAGCCCAGAAGGAGAAAGCGGACGCGGAGCCAAAACCGGTTTCGTAGAACCATTTTTTACTTTAAAAAACACGAATCGCATCATTCATCAAGAAAGATCAATTATATGCTTAAAAAATGGCAAAAATGATGAGTTCGCAAACGTGGAATTAAACTTTCACCACCATCTAAAGACGATAAAACAATCACTTGATAATTATTAAAAAGCCGAGGCGGAAAATTTTCACCTCGGCTTTTTTAGGTCTTGAACAAGGTTCTTAATCACTGCTGCACGTGACAGATAATTATTCCAGGGCAATCGCTCGTAGCCCTCTGCATACCTTTCAGTATTTATTGGTCCTGCCTTAGTTTTTCAGAATAAAGCACAAAAAAACTTCCGAATAAATTCGGAAGTTAAGTAGCCCGTAGGGGAGTCGAACCCCTCTTACCAGGATGAAAACCTGAGGTCCTAACCGATAGACGAACGGGCCAGTGCGTCTTGTATATTTTAAATTACGCTAATTTATTAACGTGCTTTGTCAACTTGCTTTTAAGGTTGGCCGCTTTGTTTTTGTGGATGATGTTTTTCTTCACCAATTTATCCAACAAAGAGATCACTAAAGGCAACTGTAATGTAGCAGCAGCTTTATCTTCCTCACTTCTCAATACTTTCAAAACAGTTCTCGCCGTTTTGTGGTAGTATCTGTTTCTTAATCTTTTCTTTTCGCTTTGTCTGATTCTTTTCAGCGCTGATTTATGATTTGCCATATCTTTCTAAAAACTTGGGTGCAAAGATAACAATCTTTTTTTGATTACAAAATATATTTAAAAAAACTTTTCAAAATTTTCAATTTTAGTAGCCTATAAGGGAATCGAACCCCTGTTGCAAGACTGAAAATCTTGAGTCCTTACCACTAGACGAATAGGCCTTTGCTTTGAGGACTGCAAAAATATCAATTATGTTTTGATCCTGCAACAATCTGCCACTCTTATTTGAAAACTTTTTGAACAACGGTGTTCTTAATTCCTTTCTCGTCCAAGGCTTTTTGTGTTTTCACCGCCTCTTCCAAACTCAAGAATTTACCATAAGTGTAAGAAAACTTGCCGTTTATCTTTTCGCGGTTCACATCCTTCAGCGTATTGAGCATATAAGAATTCGAACTTAGCTTTTGATCGGAAAGTGCAATTTCAATCGTGTAATATCCAATACCTAGCTTTTGATTCGGCACGAAAGAGATCGACGTCGCGTTCCGGAAACCGGCGTCTCTGGCGGTTTTTAAGTTCGCATCGCGCACGGAAGCCAAGTTTGTTGTGCCGTAATAATATTTGTACAGACCGTTTTCTTTAATGGTGAAAACGTAATTCAGGCCTTTCAATGCGGGGTCGTTGCTGTTGTATTTTGATGGTGCAGACATTAACAGAATTCTGAAATCATTTTTCAAAGGCTTCTCTGCCGGCTTTTCGGGTTCGCGCGGTTGGCTAATAGCACCGCCGTTGCGTTCCATGGCTTTCTTATACTTCTCGATCGCATCAAAAATACTCTCCGCAATATCATTTTGACCGCGCTCTGATGAAAGATAACTGGCATCATCATAATTATTAACAAATCCTGTTTCAATTAAAACGGACGGCATCGCATTCATCCGTAAAACATGGAGATCTGCCTGTTTGATACCCCGTGAGTATCTTTTATCTTTGTTGGAAAAGTTTTCTTCTACAAGACTTCCGATCAACAGACTGCTTTCTAAATATTTGCTTTGCTGAATTTTCAGCGCAATTAAAGATTCGGGTGATTTTGGGTCGTAAGAAGCAAACATTTCGCGATCCTTCTCGTCCAGATAAATTACATCATTTTCTGCTTTCGCCACTTCCAAATTGGTCCTGTTCTGATTGGGTCCCTGGATAAAAGTCTCGGTTCCGTTCGTTGTTGTGGAGGCGGAAGGTGAGGCATTAACGTGTACGGAAACAAACAAGTCGGCTTTGCTGCGGTTTGCCAGCGTGGTTCGGGAAGTTAGAGAGGGATATTCGTCGACCTTTCGCGTGTAAATTACTTTGTAATCTTTGTCTTTTTCGAGCATGCGCCCCAACTTCAATACAATCGCCAAGGTAATTTCTTTTTCGCGAACCGTGCCCAAATCGCTGTATCTGCGGTTGGTGCCGATGTCGCTGCCGCCGTGGCCGGCATCCAGAACTATTGTGAATTTTTTTTGAGCGCCACCAAAGGCGAATACCAGTACAAAAAAGAGTAAAAAATATTTTTTAATGGAAAAACAGTGGGTAATCATCTTTAGATTTTAAAAATTGTATTAATTTTGACCACAAATTACAGAAAAACGCGCTTTGGTCAAAACTGGCTTCAAAAATATATTACTAATTCTTATTATCCTAATTTTTAACAATTTTTTAGCATTACTAAATGCTCAAAATTTGCCTAAAAACGTGATAATTAAGGATAAAATCCCGAAATCCGATACGGTTATCGCAAAGAAAGAACAGCTTGAAGCCGTGGTAGAAACCAAGGCCGATAACATCCGTAACGACATTCCGAAAAAGATGACGTACCTGAACAAAAAAGCGCAGGTAAAATATCAGGATATGCTCATCGAAGCCGATTACATCTCCATCGATTGGGATAAATCCTTAATCTTTGCACGCGGCGAACTGGATTCTCTAGGAAGGATAAAAACACCGGCGCAGGCAACCCAGGCGGGCAAAACCTACGAGTACGACCAGTTTACCTATAATATTAAAACGCGGCAGGCAATCGCTTTCAATGCGCGGACGGAAGAAAGCGAAGGCGTAATTGTGGCCGAAAAAACAAAAAAATATAACGATTCCGTTTTCTTTATGCGCCGCGGAAAATACACAACAGACGAATATTTTATTGCAAAAAAAGACACGGTTGCCGATTATTATTTGCTCGCACCCAACATTAAACTTATTAAAGGGAAAGAAAAATCTCAGGTCATAACCGGTCCCATTCAGCTTTATATCGAAGAGGTTCCTACTCCGCTCATCATGCCTTTTGCCATTTTGCCGTTTTCGGATAAGCGAAGTGCCGGAATTTTAATCCCAAGTTTTGGTGAACGGGAAGATGTTGGATTTTTCCTCAATTCCCTCGGTTATTATCAGCCCATTGGCGAACATTTCGATCTGAAAATTCTTACCGATATTTATACGAAGGGAAGTTTTAACCTTCGTCCCGAAATGAATTACAAAAAGAATTACAGATATTCCGGGAATTTTTCTGCCGACATTGGAACAACCGTCCGCGGCATTAAAGGATTATCCGACTATTCCAAAAGCAAAACCTACCGCATCGCGTGGCGCCATCAGCAGGATACAAAAGCGAACCCTTTTCTTACTTTTTCCGCGTCGGTAGATGTGGTGAGTAATAAATTCTACAACAACACGGTTAACAACAATTACGCATTCAACCAAAACAACCTGAACGCGCAACAGAATTCCAGCATCAGTGTGGTGAAAAGATTTCTTACACTGCCGGTTACAATTACAGGAACGTCGTCTTATTCTCAGAATTTCTCCACCGGACTGGCCGATTTAAAGTTGCCTGTTTTAAATGTCGCCATTAATCAATTCTATCTTTTCAAACCAAAAACCGGCACGCGGCAGGGACTTCTGGAAAACATTACGGTAAGCACCGGACTCAATTTTAATAATTACGTACAAACGAATGAGGGCGAGCTTTTTACGCAAGCCATGTGGGACAAGCTGCAAACAGGGTTAAAAAACAATATTGCCCTCGGAACAAACTCGACGATCGCCAAATATTTCACCTTTTCACTTTCCGCAAATATCGATAACGCTTTAACAACAAAAGCGCTGAACCGGTTTTACAATCCCGTAACAAACATCGTAGAAGATACCTTCACGAAAAAAATTGCCGGCTATTCTTCCTTTTCCACGAGCGCCAGTTTGCAGACGGTGCTTTATGGCATGCTTAACTTCAAAAAAGGCTCCGGAATCCAGGCGATCCGGCACATGATGACGCCACAAATAAGTTTCAGTTATTCCCCCGATTTTTCGGCACCGGGTTTCGGATATTATAAAAATTACTCCAACGACCGCGGCGAGATCACGCCGTATTCTATTTTTGATAAGGGAATAATTGGCTCACCAAACTCCAGTCTGCAGGAAACCTTGAGTTTCGCCATCAATAATAATCTGGAGATGAAAGTGAAATCTAAAAAAGATTCTACCGGCGTGAAAAAAATTAAAATCTTCGAAAGTTTGAATTTCAATACGGGATATAATTTTGCGGCACCGAAGTACAAGTGGTCCATTTTCAGCTTTAACGGTCAGACCACTATTTTCGAAAAATTAAATTTAAATACCAGCCTTGCACTGGAACCGTATAAGATTATTTTCGCGCCCGGGGAAAATCAGGGGATACGAACCGACAACTTCGGAAACTTCAGCATCCAGGGCTTCAATGCGCAACTCTCTTATCCTTTGAGCAGCGAAATTTTTAGCGGAAAAGAGAAGGTAGACCTCTCCAAAAAATACAGCAAAAAAGGCGAGATCCGCAATGAAAATTATTATTTTGATGACGACGATTATGCGCGCTTCACTCAACCCTGGACCTTAAACATTAATGCACAGTACAGCTATTCTAAAAATTTAACGCGTTTTGGCAGAAAAATGGCGTCGGTTGGTCTGGACGGGAGCATAAAACTGACCCCTTTTTGGAACATCAACGGAAATCTTTATTACGATGTTATTTCCAAGGAAATTGCCAACACAAGAATCGGTTTTTCCCGAGATCAACGGAGTTTCACCATCAATTTTAACTGGATTCCTTATGGTCCGTACAAGGTGTACGACTTCTTTATCGGCATCAAAGCCAACATTTTACGCGATGCGCTGAAGTACAAAGACCGAAGTTTCACGCAGCCGAACGCACCTTTCTAAATTCCATTTTTAAAAACAAAACATAAGTTTTATATTTGCCCAATATTGACAATATGAAAAAACTCATCTCTACTACGAAAGCTCCCGCCGCCATCGGACCGTATTCTCAGGCCAATTTCGCGAACGGGATTCTTTATATCTCCGGACAAATTCCCCTGAATTCCGAAACAGGCAAGCTTGTGGAAGGCATTGAAAAGGAGACCCACCAAGTGATGAAAAATCTGGAAGCGATCTTAACCGAAGCCGGATTGACTTTTAAAAACGTAGTAAAGGCAACCATTTTTCTGAAAAATATGGACGATTTTGCAGTAATGAATGATATTTACGCTTCTTATCTGGATGCAGAACATTTTCCAGCGCGCGAAACCGTGCAGGTTTCCTGTTTGCCAAAAAATGTAGATATTGAAATTTCAATGATTGCACATCAATTTTAAATGAACTTTCTTCGAAATACTTTTGCCGTTTTTGTAGGTCTTGGTGTTGCGGCACTGCTAATTACTTTAGGCGTACGACTGAATTCTTCCTGGATTACCTACGAAGGTTTCACGCCGTTCCAAAGATGGGAAACACTTTTGAAATCGGTAGAACACAAACCTTACTTTTTTGTAGCGCTTCTTATTTCTTCCGGCATCGCAGCAACGGTTGGCGGCGTGGCCACGGCGATTATCGTAAAATATGCAAAAGTGGCGTATGCTATTCTGATCGGATTTATTCTGCTTTTTATCGGCATGCTCGATATTATCATTTTCCCTTACCACCCTACTTTTTATAAGATCCTGATCTTTTTGACCTTCTTCCCCTTTGCCTGGATGGGCGGAAAAATTACGGAAGTGATTTACAACCGAAAAAATAAAAAACGACGCAAACTCCTCAAAGAAAAACGCAACCTCTAAAAGTTGCGTTTTTTTATGTCCTTTTTCAGCCTTTCTCTTCTCTAAATTTCCGTAGACGACCTCCTCTTCTGAACTTATTAAGCAGCCTTATTTTCTTTTTTGAAAATAAAATACGAATAAACTGCCGGTACAAGGGTGATGATTCCCGTAATAATAAAGAAGGTGAGGACATTCATCTTGTCGTCCAGAAACAAGGCAGAAATGATGACCAACAAACCGCCCGCCAGCCATAATTTTCCTGCAAGCCGATGCGTTTCTTTCCACACGGTTTCGCTTTCCAGCGTCCACGGGGTGCGTATTCCAATAAAATAATTGGCTTTGATGGTTTTGAAATAATTTCCAAAAACAAGATACATTAAACCGACAAACACAAAAATAAGATTTGGATTTGTAAAATTTTGGTGGTGCGCTGAAAAGATCAGGAACAACGCTAACCCGGACATGAGTGTGGTGAGCACAAATTTTAAAGAATTTAATTTATTGCCCATTTTATTCAGTTTGTTCTTTGGATCGATCTTCGGTACCACTAAAAAGATAAGGTAAACAAGCAAAGGCAGCAAAATGGGTATCAAAATCATTTCTGTTTTCTCGCCATAACGGTCTACCTCCCCGCGGATGTTCCAGTGTACAGGGACTTTCTGCGGTAATTTATTCCAAATGATCGCTAAATAGACAAACGGCAAAAGGACGATGCTAATAATGGGTAATTCTTTTTTGAGGTTCATGGCTTATTTTTTTAGGGTGAGAATCCAGGTTAATAAATCTTCTAAAATGCTTGTGTTGAGGGAATATTCTACAAACTGGCCTTTCTTTTCGCTGGTGATGAGATCGGCTCTTTTCAATATGTCCAGATGGTGAGAAATGCTGGGTTTGGAGATATTGAAATGATCTGCAATTTCGCCGGCATTTCTGTCTTTTTCCTTCAAAAGATCGATGATCTGTCGGCGCGTTTCATCATTAAGAGCTTTAAAAAGCGCATTCATTTGATTAGTTATTTAGACAAATGTCTAAATTAATTTTTACTTACGCAATACTTTTATCATTTTTATCTACTTAGGTCTGAGAGAATTAAGGCAAACAACCCATTGTATGCCGGCCTGAAAAATAGAAAAGCAGGCTAAATATTCTTTAACTGACCGATTAATTTAAAGCAGGTATTTTTCCAGATAAAATAAAGGTTGTTCATCAGGGTGAAATGCAGTACCTTTGCCACCGCAAAACCACAGTATAAGGTGCAAAGCGTAAAGAACCTCCTGTTGTAAATTATTATAAAAAAAAATTATAAAAATATTGAATTATGATTAAAAAAATACTGAATATCCTGGGTGCAACCGCTCTTTTGTTTGCGGTATCCTGTAGAGAAGACGGTGCAGACCTGGAAAAAGGCGCAGCGGGAGGCAATGATCTTATTATCAACTCCGATGCGAATGCTTTAAGTAAAAGAATTGATTATAAAAATTCCGGAATTTTAACCCTTAATGACGGGTTGGGACGAAAAAATGACGTCGCAGGAGATTTCCCGCTCGTCTTGGTGGCCGAATTGGCTGCTCCGAGCTATGAAGGAAAAACACTTCGTGCTACCCATGTTGCGGTTGAAGGGAATTTCGCTTATGTTTCTTACAATACAGAAGGTGACGCTTATCTAGGAGCCATCGAGGTCATCGATATCAGCAATCCTAATGTCCCGCAAATGGTGATGCAGGCGATCATGCCGAATACAGATATCAGTTCGGTACGGTACGATCAGGGACAATTATACATTGCCGGCGCAACTAATGTTGATGCAACCAATGCCAAAACTGCAGCTTTGGTAGGAAGAATGTCGCTTAACGGTGGGATGCTTAGTGATAATTTTGTCACCACTTCCCTTCCCGGGAAAGTAGGAACCGATGTTACCTCAACGGCTTCTAAATATTATGCAGTATCCGGTGCAACCGGAGCTTTAACTCAAATTAATAAAGCAGACAACAATATCGAATTTACCGTACCGGTTCAGGATCTGAGAGCGGTGGGCAGTACAGGAAATAAAATTGTTATTTTAAGCGGAACAAACGGTGTTAAAGTCTATGATGCCAACGGACTAAACCCGGTTTCTTCTTTTGCCGCTTATACCGACATTGCAGAATCCAAAAGAACCCTCGATTTCATGGGTGAAAGACTTTTGGTTTCTCAGGGTAAAAATGGTGTTGGTGTTTATAACCTGGCAACAGGAGCCAAAATACAAACTTTGGCTTTACCCGACACTGTGAACGGTGTAGATCCTGAAGACATCGTAACCAACGCCGTATCTGTGAATGCAGACAAAGCCTTTGTTGCCAACGGTGGCGCCGGTTTATTTGTATACGAAAACAAAGCAGAGCAGCTTGATCTTTTGGGATCCATAGATTTACTGGGTTCGTCAAATTACGTGATGAGTAAAGGCGACTATATTTTTGTTGCTACCGGAACAGGCGGACTGAAAATCATTAAATATGTTGCACCGGATAATGGCACAGTAAACTGCACCTCTTACGCAGATTACAATGGTGGCGAATGGCTGAATGTGAATTCCGGAGAAATCCGCGAATTTAAAGGAACAAAAAGCTTAAAAGGAATAAATGTTAACAATATCCTCAGCTGGTGTGGCGCATTAACTGCGACGGAAAGCGTGAATGTTAACAGTAATGCAACCTTCAATATGTACGGAAAACTCTATCAGGGGAGCCAACAGAATCGTTGGAACGGTTTAAATATCAACAGCGGTTCCCTCTTTAATCTGGAAGGAGATTTAACGACCTACGGAAACATGACTTTAAACAGCAACGGATCGCTTAAAGTAAAAGGAAACGTAACCATTTTTGGTGATCTTACCTTGAATAATGGCGCTAAAATAGAATTTGTAGGAACCCGTTCCGTCATCACCATCCACGGAAAAGTGACCAAAAACGGAACTTCTACGATTACAGGAACCTATACGGATACAAATAATAAACTATAAATTCAAAAGTAAATATATACTAAAAAGAGAAGCTGCTTCAAAGTGGCTTCTCTTTCTGCTTTGTACCGGTACAAACAAAATTGCTTACCTTGTGTATTTATCAACTTGCACCCGTGTAATTATATGAAGAACAAAATATTAATTGTGGAGAAAAATGAGATCATCAGATCCTCCATCTTACATGTTTTAAAAAGAGAAGGCTACGATGCCAGCGCGGTCTCGAACGGAAAGAATGCTTTCGACCTATTGCAGGCAGAAAAATTCGATATCGTGATTCTAAATATCCTACTGCAGTATTATTCAGGCTTCGAAATTATCAGTTTAATTCGTGGCCGGCAAGACCTTCATCAAACAAAAATCCTCGTCATCTCCAATAACTTCACGGCGGACAATATGTACCGGCTTTACCAAATGGGTATCGACGATATGATTAAGAAACCGTTTCAGCCCATGGAAATGATCTGTCGGATTGCGAAACTTAAAGAACTCATAAAGAAAATTGATCTTGCATAGTTTCCTCTCCAACTTTCCCCGGTATCTTTTGTATTTGATCATTTTCAACTTTTCGATCATTTTTCTAGGTTGGATGCTGGTTGCGCTATATAACCTGTCTTCTTCCTTTTATAAAAAAAGCAACGAAGAGTTAGAGGCGCAATTCATCAAAATACTTCGTGAGCTTTTATTAAACCAACCGGCGTTCGAATTAGCAGACCTGAAACCACTTATCGATCTGGGCGTTCAGCGTAAAAGACGGATTCGGGAAATTTTTATTGAAAGCCTAACCCAATATTCGTGTTTTCTGGATGGAGATGCGGCCGAAAACATCACAAAAATCTACCGTTTGCTTGGTCTTGAGAAATACAAAATAAAAGAACTCTCCAGCATCTACGATTCCAACATCATCCACGCGCTAGACGAACTTACAAGATTTAAAGTACCCATAAAACGCGAAGTGATGGTGCGGTTGCAAAAAAGCAGGAACAGCATGATTCAGGAACTGGCTAATTCCTATACGTTAACGATATACAGGGATAACATTTACGATTTTTTCACCTTTAATGAAGATGCGTTTACAAAATGGATGAACCTCACCTATTTTCAGTTGATCATTAACCGAACCGATCTTAAAAAACCCCATTTCCAGCAGTGGATCAGTCCTCATTACAAACCAACAGTGGTTAAACTGGCCATGGATTTAGCGTCCTACTACTATCAGCACAATGCCGCGGAAAAAATTCACCCCCTGCTTACTACGCCGGATGCTGCATTCCGTTTTGAAATGATTAATAATTTAGGAAAACTCAACTACCCTGCGTCGCCACCGATATTAATGGAATTATATGACCGCGAAGAAGATATGAGATGTAAAAGAGAAATCATAAAAAGCCTTGGATACATGACTTACCAAACCGTGCAGGTGAGGGATTTTCTGGAAAAAACCCTGGAAAACGAGAGCGGAATCAATTTAAGAAAAGCAATAATTATTGCCTTAAAAAGAGCCAAATCAGAATCCACAATTCCGTCGGTTAACTTCCCCGCGCTGGAGAAGCAATTACAAAAACATAATCAGTAGAACTATGGTGAAGGACCTTATTTTTTATCTCACGAATTTTGTTGAAAAGGTTTTATTTTCGGAGGTTTTTTCTCACCTGATTGCATCCATCGCAGTTGTTTTATTCAGCACTTTATTAATCATCAATGTGGTGTCTTATATATCGATCAGGCGGTTTTTATTTATCCGGAAGTTCAACCAGGGTTTGCAGTTGTCGGTTATGAACGACGCGCCCGGCATCAGCATCATTACAGGTGCTTATAATGAGTCGGTAACAATCATCGATAATGTACATTCCCTGCTATCGCTGAACTATCATAAGTTTGAACTGGTTGTGGTGAACGACGGAAGCAAGGATGATACCTTAGAAAAAATGATTACAGAATTCGACCTGATGGAAAGTCATTATATTTTCGAAACCCTTATACCTTGCGAACCCATCAAAAAAATCTACCGCTCGCGGGATCTAGCCTATAAAAGCCTTGTGGTCATCGATAAAGTAAATGGCGGCGGAAAAGCAGATGCCATTAATGCGGGCTTAAATATTGCGAAATATGATTATTTTCTCAATATCGATGTAGACTGCATATTGGATTTTAATGCTTTAAACCTGATGATGGAAGTTGTTTTGAACGAAAAAAACCGGTGCGTTGGCGTAGGTGCGACGCTTCGGATGTCCAACAGCAGTATCGTGCATCGTGGAACGCTGGATGCCATTAAAGCACCAAAAAACATACTGGTCCGTTTTCAGGAACTCGAATATATCCGCTCGTTTATTCTCGGGAAAATGGCCTGGTCTTACATGAATGCCCTGCCCAATATCTCCGGAGGTTTGGGCCTTTTTGATAAAGAAATTGTTTTAAATATAGGCGGTTACGATAAACATTCCTTAGGCGAAGACATGGATTTGGTCTTTCGGATGGTCATTTACATGCAGGAAACCGGGCAGAAGTACAGTGTACGCAGCATTCCGCAAACGCTTTGCTGGACCGAAGGCCCGGATACGCTTAAAATCCTGATGCGGCAACGGGTGCGGTGGGCACGTGGTTTATTTCAGATCCTAAGAAAGAACCGCCGCGTCCTCTTTAATCCAAAATACGGAAAAATGGGCTTCATCATTTATCCTTACAATCTTTTTTTTGAATTTCTGTCGCCTTTCGTCGAAATTGGTGGTGTTTTCATTTTTCTTTATTTCTTTTTCATTTATAAAACGCTTTTGGTAGGATTGCTGGTGATGACATTTACCATAATGACTTTTTACATCGCACTAAGTTTTTCGGCAGTATTTATGGACCGAAAAATATTTAACTACTACAAATCCAGCCGCACCACTTTCGGCATTTCTGCGATGGCCTTTCTGGAACCTCTTTTATACCATCCGCTCATTGTGTATTGCGGACTCAAGGGATATTTTGAGGAGTTGGTTGGCAAGAAGAAGGCCTGGGGCGAAATGCCGAGAAAAGGATTTACCAAAAACATATAACTCAAATAAAATTAAATAATGATCTATAAAACACTTCTTTTTTTTGTACTGCTGACCTCAGCACCAGTTTTCGCCCAAGAAAAAACTGCTGATTCGACGATGATTATCCAAAACAGTACGATATCCCCCGCGGCAACGGAAGTCATTGCAGTACACGACTCGGTTACACCCAGGCCGCAAAATCAGATTGGTGTAATGCACCTTCAAGGTCTTTATGGCAGTGGTCTGGCGACGATGAGCATTACTTCTGTTCAGTATCTGCGACGGATGAATAATGAAAAAGTGACGCTCATAGGAAGAGCGAATCTGCGGACACGCGCAAAAAATTCCAGTGTCAAATATGATGTGGAGACCTATATAAAACACGGTAAAAAGCATTATTCCTTTCTCAGCGCGAGCGTTTCCGATGAAAAAATGTTTCCGGGTTTCGAAGCGTCTTACTCTTTTTACAGCGCTTTAAAGAAAGGATATGAACTGGAAACCGGTGTTAAATATCTGTCGGCCCAAAATTTTAGTCTTTTTACGCCTGTTCTCGGGTTGAGCAAGGAATTTGGAAATAATTTGGTGACGTTCCGCAATTTCTTTACGCTTACCGAAAACGACTTCTATTATGCGAACACTTTAGCCTGGAAAAATTTTCTGAATGAGAAAAGAGATCATCTTTCGGTAATGACGGGCTTTGGTAATGCACCCGACAGTAAAAACATCGATTTTGCGGCAGATTTTATAAGCAACAAATCTTTCTTTGTGGGTTTGGGCTATGAAAAAAATATTAAACCTTTTAAACTTTCGGCCTCAACGGTTTACAACAGAAATAATTACAGCATCGGGCGGAAATTTAATCAGGTCGATTTTTATCTCAATTTGTTTTATGATTTCTAAACCAACACATGCGCTACATTTTTTTATTCTTAATGATTTTTGCCATGTTCAGCCCATCTAAAACTGACGCACAGGTGGTGCAGCTTGCGAAGAGCGGTGTTTCCGCCTATGAAATCCTTCTGGCCGAAAATGTTTCTTCTACCGAAATAAAGGCAGCGGAAGTGCTGCAAAATTATTTTTACGAGGTCACACGCGTAAAATTGCCCATTGCACGAAAACCTGAAGAAGCTAAACTTTATATTGCTCTCAAAAAAAACTCAACCTTGGAAGATGAAGGTTCGGCGGAGGGATTTACCATTAAAAATGATGGAAAGCAGATCGTCATTAAAGGCGGAACGGAGACAGGTATGCTTTATGGCGTTTATTATTTTGTACGCACGCTTCTGCACTGCAAAAAATGGGCACCGAATGAAAAAGCAGAATGTCCCAAAATCCTCGATTTAAAAATACAATTTCCCCTAAATATTGTTGAAATACCCGCTTTCGCTTATCGTGAAGTTTATAGCACCGCCGAAAATGATCAGGAATATATGGATTGGTACGGGCTTCACCGGCTTGATGACCTTTGGGGGTTGTGGGGACATTCCTTCAGCAAACTCGTGCCTACTTATTTTTTCAGTACCCATCCCGAATACTTTGCGCTGGTCGATGGTCAGCGCCGGACCGATCAGTTGTGTCTTTCGAATAAAGAAGTTTTAAAAATTACTTTAGAAAATTTAAGCCAACATTTTAAGGATAATCCGGCGGCCAAATATTGGTCTGTAAGTCCGAATGACAATAACAATTTCTGCGAATGTGAACTTTGTCGAAAAACCGATGAGGAAGAAGGCGGGCCGCAAGGATCCCTTATTCGCTTCGTTAATAAAATCGCAGCGCACTATCCCGAAAAAACCTTTACAACACTGGCGTATGGTGCGACTCTCGAACCACCGCAACACACGAAACCTCGCGCCAACGTTATAATTTTTCTCAGCAACATCGATCTCTACAGAAATCAACCGGTCGCCACAGAACCTTCCGCCGCGCGTTTCAGGAATATTTTAAAGGGCTGGCTTAACCAGACTTCGCGAATTTTTATTTGGGATTATTACACCCAGTTTACCAATTATTTAGCGCCTTTTCCGGACGCACGAAATATCGGCGTAAATATCGACTATTATAAAAAACTTGGCGTGACAGGAGTTTTCGCGCAGATGGGCGGAAATTCCTACGTTGATCAAAATGAATTGAAAACGTATCTACTTTCCAGAAAACTCTGGAATGCCACCCTCAACGACGAACAGCTGCTTGAGGAATTTCTTCAGGGATATTATGGAAACGCAGCGCCGCTCATTAAAGACTACATGCTCCGTTTAAAAAAATCGCTCGGGGAGTCGCGCCGACGTTTGGATATTTATGGTAATCCCGTAAATGAGTACAATTCCTATCTCTCACCGAATAAAATGGAAGATTTCAGTAATCAGTTTGACGCGGCGGAAAAACTCGCGGAAAATTCCGTCATCCGACAGAGGATCCAAAAACTGCGCTTGGCATTTGACTTTACTTACCTGCAGCAGGCACGCTTTTACGGCCTGGAAAAACATGGCGCGTTCACCGAAAACCGATCCGGAAAATTAAGTGTTCGAAAAGATTTGCCTTTACGGGTAAAACGATTTGTTAAAAAGGCCGAAGCCGCAGGCGTAAAGGCGCTATCGGAAGGCGGCATCGCACCTGCGGAATATCTGCAGGAATGGAAAAAGGTTTTTGAAAATGGACTTATTAAAAATAAAGCACTGGGAGCAAAAGTGCAGTTTCACAAGCCCTTCGTTCCCGAATTTCCGGCGAAAGAAGAAGCCACACTTACCGATGGCATGTATGGCTTTAAAGATTTCAGTTATAACTGGCTTCTCTTTGAAAATGGATTTTCAGCTACGCTGGATCTTTCCGCGGAAAAACAGGTGGAAAAGGTGACCATCGACTTTCTCGAAGATCAAAGACACTGGATTTTTCTGCCCGCTTCTGTGATCATTCACGTTTCAACGGACGGAAATGCCTTTCAGGAAGTGAAACAGCCCGTATTTTTCTCCTTGAAAGAGAAAGATACCGCAGAAACACATAAAGCCCGTTTTTCCGTCGGTAGCAAAGTTCGGTTCATTAAAATTTCTGCCGAACCGTTACAAACTTTACCCGCGTGGAAACCCTCCAGATCTAAAAAACCTCTTATCGCGATTGCCGAAATCTGGGTAGAATAAAGCTTCCAAAACTCATAAATTGTGTAACGATCGAAATCTTTTTTTAACTTTTCTTATCCTGCCCGTCGGTTTCTTGCGGCATTTGTGACATGTCCATGTAGAAAATTTCCCAGGTATAACCGTCGAAATCTTCAACCGTTCGCTGTTGCATAAAACCATAATCCTTCAGTTCGCCAACTTCTTTGCCCCCCGCCTGAAGTCCGCGTTCAACAACGTCGTTCACCTTCGACATACTTTCCATTGATAAAGAAAAAAGTGCCGCTACCTGCGATTTTGAATCGGCGAGAGGTTTGGTTGCAAAAGAAGCGAACTTTTCGTGCGTGAGGAGCATCACGTAAATGCTTTCACTCCAAACTATGCATTTGCCGGTGTCGTCGGAAAATTTCGGTTCGTTCCTGAAACCTAAGGCAGTGTAAAAATCCATCGATTGATGCAGGTCTTTCACCGCCAAATTGATAAAGATTTGTTTTGTCATTCTGCTAAATTTTAAAAGTTATGGTTATTGCGATTGCGTATTTTTTAAACGTCAGCTTCCAGAAAAAACCAAAGTTTCTCCAGGTCAAAAAAATGTAGTTTCAACGTGCTTAGAGTGATTATAACTTCTGCTTAAAAGGTCCTGATGCCCTTTTCTTTGAGTCTTTTATAAGGTGTAAAATGTCGGGCGTAGATTTTGGCAAAGCGCGAGAAATAACATTAAAAATCTGCAATAATAAGTTTCTTCATCCTCATCATTTTTTTGAAAGCGCCGGGTTTTTTGTTAAGTTCTTCCCAGTTTTCGGGACAAACCTGCCAGCTGAGACCATACTTGTCTTTGAGCCACCCGCACACGCTTTCTTCACCGCCGTTTTCAGTGAGGGCATTCCAGTAATAGTCGATTTCTTTTTGGTCTTTGCAGGGAATCATGAACGAAATGGCTTCATTGAATTTGAATAGCGGGCCCGCATTGATGCCGACGAAGCACATTCCTAAAATTTCGAACTCCACCGTAAGAACTTTACCGGCGTACTCTCTCTGAAAATCTGCCAGACCTTCTTCTTCAGTCTCCGGATAGTACGTTGTATTTACGATTTTACCGTCTTTAAAAATGGACAGGTAATAATTGGCGGCCTCTTTTGCAGTGCCGTCGAACCACAGATTTGGAATAATTTTTTGCATGGCATTTGTGTTTTTAGGTAGATTATTTAGTAGAAAGCCGTTTGAATGCAGACATTTAAAATATAAGCGTTCGGACAGCTGCTTAAAGAACATTGTGATTTTGGTCATACTCATCGTGCAACCGCCACCAGCCGCCCGGTTTGTCCGCACCGCGACCCTCGGGTTTTTCCCAATCTTCCTGTCGTCCAAAAGGCGTAAGGTCAAGGTAGTGCAAAGTTCCCATAAGGAGTTCGCAGCCACGTTCGTACGCGGAATAGGTATGGAAAATGCGGTCGCCCTGCCGGATAAAAATGCTGTTGCCGGGTTGTTCGCCCTTCCACTTCTTCCAGTTTTCGCCCAGCGTGCTTACGTCCTGATAGTTGTAAATATTCGACCCGCGCGCGGCGTCAATTGTGACATGAAAATCATAATTAAAATCAGATTCGAAGGAGGAATACCAGGGGAAAGTCCATCCCATTCTCTTTTTAAATTGTTCGAGCTTTTTCAAAGGCGCTTTCGAGACGAGCGCCTAAGTGGCATCGCGGGCGTGCAGATGTGCCAGGTTTCCGATATTGTCCGTTTGAAGCGAGCAGCCTTTGCACCCAGCCTCCCACTCAGGATCGAACATAAAATGCTGAACAATTAACTGGTGGCGCCCTTCAAACATATCCAGTAAACTTGCCTTGCCGTTGGGACCATCGAACGTGTAGTCCTTTTTGATTTCGACCATTGGCAATTCGCGCCGTTTCATGCTGATCTCTTCAAGGTGTTTGCTGAATTCCTTTTCTTCAAGGAGCAGCTTTTTGCGCTCTGTAAGCCATTCTTCGCGCGAAACAATGGCAGGAAGTTTAAAGTGAGTAGTTTCCATCATAATTACATTTTAAGGTTAATATTTTTAATGCAATTTATACCTGAAGGATATTTAACATCCGCGGAGCGCGGGAAAGATCAAGTTTTTACTTAAACTTTCTTCAACTTCAAAATATGAAGGGCTAAAATAAGAAGTCCAATACTGACACCCGCAAGTAAGCCCGTCGCCATGTCGTTTAGGACCAGGAAGTGCGAATAGATTTGAGAAGCTGATATTATAAACAGTCCACTTACGATTAAAAGGGAGGATTTTTTAGGTAATTCGGTTTTCATCACACTGGATTTTAAATTATTTAAAATAAGTATATCAGGTGAAAATTTTGTTACAGGAAACTGTGCTGTATATTTTCTAACGTCAGGAGCGCGAGGAATATTTTGTTTTTAATATTTTAAGCCGGAGAAAATTGTGCGCTAAATTTTAACAATATTTAAAAAATCAAATATTTTAGCCCAAAATAAGGCTACAGATGCTGAATACGTATGATAGCTATGTGTTGAAATTCTGTTTTCCAAAAAAAAACGCAACCTAAAAAAGTTGCGTTTTGTATTAATAAAAAATTTACTGTTATGGCATTTTGAATCCGCGAGTCGTAATCCGGCCATATTCATCGACATATTTTACCTGAACATTTCCTTTATACCCCTGTAAAATTTTCTCTACATCTTTCTGCGAGTTTACGGGTTTGCCGTTTACTTCGATGACGATGTAATTATCAACCACGCCAATTTTCGACATTTCGCTGCCATCCTGTACGTTTCTTGCGATAACACCACTGTTAAGACCGTAATCGGTTTTGAATTTTTCGCTTAACGGCTCAAAATCTGCCCCAATTTTTTCCGATACGGACAAATCTTCCTTACTTCTGGTTGAGGTACCGTTTTTCTGATCTTTTAAAGTAACGTTAACGGTATTTTCTTTTCCATTTCGTAAATAAGTAACCGCTACCTTGTCGCCGGGCCTTTTGCTACCGACCGCGAAAGAAAGATCATAATAACTGGAAATCACTACGTTGTCCACTTTTGTGATGATGTCGCCTGTTCTTAAACCTGCATCTTCTGCGCCACCTTTGTCGGCAACGCCTGCTAAATAAACACCGTCACTGGCTTTAATATTGGTTTTTTTCTGTTGATTATATGCTGCTACCTGCCGCGGATCTGATAAATCCAAAGGCATTACGCCCAAAAATCCACGCTGAACCAAACCAAACTGCTTAATATCTTCAACCACTTTTCGGGCTAAGTTGGAGGGAACGGCGAAACCATATCCTTCATAATATCCTGTTTTGGAAGAAATGGCAGAATTAATTCCGATCAATTCTCCATTTGGATTCACCAAAGCGCCGCCGGAGTTTCCGGGATTAATGGCCGCATCGGTTTGAATAAAACTTTCGATAGGTGTTTTAGATTGCTGACTCAGTAAATCGATGCTCCGTCCTTTTGCAGAAACAATTCCCGCAGTTACGGTCGAATTCAATCCGAGAGGATTACCAACGGCCAAAACCCACTGTCCGACTTCCACATTATCAGAATTGGCAAAATTAAGATAGGGCAAACCTTTCTCTTCAATTTTTAATAAAGCGATATCGGTCATTGGATCGGTACCGATTAAATTGGCCACGTACGATTTTTTGTTGGAAAGAACAACTTCCAGTTTATTTGCGCCTGCAATCACGTGATTATTGGAGATAATATATCCGTCCGGCGAAATAATTACGCCCGAACCCATTCCCGACGGCATGTTGGGAGGGGTCTGCTGCTGCTGCGGCTGTCTGTCGCCAAAAGGATTACCAAAAAACAGATCGAACATATCCTGATTGCTTCTCGATGATGTTTTGTTGGAATAATTTTTTATGCTTACAACCGCCGGGACAGTCATTTTTGAGGCTTTCACGAAATCATCGCCTACGCCAGTCATGTTAAAGGACGCATACTGCGCATTATCGGCCTTGGGTGCGAAATAAGAGAAATCTGAATTTCCGTTATTAGGATTAAAATAATTGATTGCTCCGAAAGTGGTCGCGCCGGAGATTACCCCTACAAAGGCAAAGGGAATTAGTTTTTTGAGAGTATTCTTCATCGTCATAAAATTTAAAAAAATTTTGTTGTTTCTATCAGAACAAATTTAGTGCTAGATAGGTATACAGAAAAAATGCATTGTTTCAAATTTAACGTAACATTAACAAGATTTACCACTTTTTAATGAAATAAGCCAAATTAAAGAAAATTATTCCCAAAATGCCATTGTCAGCAATGTCATTTTGTCATGTTGGAAACCGCCATAAAAGCCGTTTTTTAAAAGGCAATTTTCATAAAATTTTCTCACCTCGATTGCTTTGTTTAAATTTGTTACAATCACCAATATATGAATCTTAACATTACCAACGAAACCTCCAAACTAAAATCAGTCGTGCTGGGCATGCCCAATTCTATGGGACATCCTCATTCCTTAGAAGACAGTTACGATGCGAAAAGTTATCAATCCTTACAAAACGGCATCTATCCTACGGAAGATCACATTGTTCAGGAAATGACGGAGTTCGAAAAAATCTTAAGAAAACACGATGTGGAAGTATTTCGCCCTAATCTGATCAACGATTATAATCAGGTTTTTGCGCGGGATGTCGCTTTTGTTATCGATGATAAAATGATTATCTCCAATATTATTCAGGATCGGTATGACGAGCAGGATGCTTACCGTAAAATATTCGCACGCGTTGGCTGGAAAAAAATCATCAATCTTCCGGATACGGCTCATATCGAAGGTGGCGATGTTATCGTGTGGAATGATTTCCTCTTTATCGGCACGTGTTTCTCCGAAGATTACCGAAATTTTAAAACCGCGCGCACAAACGAATACGCCATTGAGGTTTTAAAGGAATACTTCCCGAAAAAAAGAATTATCGATCTGGAATTAAAAAAGAACGACATCGACCCGTACCAAGGCATTCTTCATTTGGACTGCACCTTTAATCCCATCGGGACAGACAAATGCATTATCTATAAGGACGGATTTGTCGACGAAAGTGATTATCGGCTTTTGATCGACATTTTTGGCGAGGAAAACTGTTTCCACGTGACGCAGCAGGAAATGTTTGAAATGAATCCGAACATTTTTTCGATTTCTCCCGAAATTGTAGTGTCGGACTCTTCTTTTACGAGAATGAACGATCACCTCCGGAACGAATGGGGAATGACGGTAGAAGAAATTACGTATCGCGAGATCTCGAAAATGGGTGGTTTGTTGCGATGTTCTACACTTCCTTTAGTGCGCGAATAAATTCAAAACAAAAATTTCAGGAACTCAATTGTTTCAGCTTTTTAATTTCCTCCTCTGTTACGAATGTATCATAATCTTTTATGGCCGAGGAATGAAAACTCGTTGCGCCTGTAAATTCTTTCAGCGCCGCGATATTGCCGGAGCGCACGCCGCCGCCAATTAAGATCTCAATCTTGTGGGAATACTTTTCGACAAGATTTTTAAGGTTGTCCTTTCCTTCCATCGCAGTGCCTTTTCCACCTGAGGTTAAAACGCTTCGGAAACCAAGTTTAATTAAAGTTTGAATTGATTTGTCCAAATCTGAAGTTCGGTCGAAAGCCCGATGAAATGTGCACGGAGTATCGCCCGCAAGTGTAAGAAGTTCTTTATTTTTAGCGACATCGATTTCGTTCTGCGCATCTAAAATGCCAAATACAAAACCGTCGGCGCCGGCTTCTTTGAAGGTGATGATGCTGCTTTTCATCTGGATGAATTCTGCGGCGGAATAATAAAACGGACCACCTTTCGGACGAATCATAACGTAAACCGGCGTTTTATAATTGCGTTTTAGGTGCAGGAATTCGTAAAAATCGGGCGTGGTTCCCCCAAGTTCCATATTGTCGCAGAATTCAATGCGGTCCGCCATAGAATGTAAGGCAGTTTCGGCGGAAGTGATTTCAAAACAGGCAATTTCTAGCATGGGTTTTTTATTATCTATAAATTTAAGTATTTTTGCGCAATAGCAGATCAATGCTAACTAAAACTTATATTTAATGCAAACAGCCAGTACCGTTTTGATGGTAGAACCGATCGCTTTCGGCTACAATTCTCAAACTGCAGAAAACAATTATTTCCAGGTAGAACAGAAAGATGCCGACATTCAGGAAAAAGCGCTTCAGGAATTCAATGATTTTGCGGCCAAACTTCGCAGTAAGGGCGTCAAAGTTGTTACGGTACAGGATACTTTGGAGCCGCACTCGCCGGACTCCATTTTCCCGAACAACTGGGTGAGTTTTCACGAGAACGGAAAAGCAGTTTTTTATCCCATGTTTGCGCCGAACAGACGCGTAGAAAGACGTACCGACATTTTAGATACGCTGAGAAGCGAAGGCTTTTCGATTGAGAAAGTGGAAGATTTTTCCCATTTCGAAAATGAAGAAAAATATCTGGAAGGAACCGGAAGCATGATTTTCGACCACGATTATAAAATCGCGTACGGGTCGGTTTCGCTGCGGTTGGATGAAGAATTATTTAGAAAATTCTGCGCGGAATTCGGCTTTACTCCCGTTGTTTTTCACTCCTTTCAAAATGTAGGCGATCAAAGATTACCTATTTATCACACGAATGTGATGATGTGCGTGGCGAAAGAGTTTGTGGTTATTTGTCTGGACTGCATCGATGATGAAATGGAGCGGGAAAAAGTTCAGGAAGTCATCAAATCAACCAATAAAGAACTGATCGAAATTTCCGAAGACCAGCTTCAGCAGTTTGCGGGAAATATGCTGCAGGTTCAAAACGAAGCAGGCGAGAAATTTTTGGTGATGAGCGAAACGGCTTACAAATCTTTAACATCAGACCAAATTCAACGCATCGAAAATCACTGCGAAATTATTCATGCAGATCTGAACACGATAGAAACGAACGGCGGCGGCAGCGCAAGATGCATGTTGGCGGAAGTTTTTTTACCGAAAGCATTGTAAAATTCAGTGAAAAAAAACGGAAGAGAAGATTTGAATTTACCCGAAAAAAATCGATTTGCTCGATCCCAATTTACCATAAAATATTTTAAATAAAAAAAGCCCTCAGAAATTCTGGGGGCTTTCTCGAAAAATAAAATATATAATGAAGTAATAGTTTATCGCGTTCTGGATTTAATGTCTTTGTCGGCGCTGTCGATGTCGCGTACTTTTTTAACTTTCTGATTTCCAAAGTTGTAAACGATAGTCAGTTCCAGACTTTGGTTGTACCGATTTTGGTTGATGTAGTTGTAATTGCCATTTGTCTGGTAGTCTTCAATTTCCACCAAATTCGTTTTCAGCGCATCGTTAAGACCGAGGGAAAACGTCCATTGATCCCAGATTTTCTTCACATTTAAATCTAAACTCATCAAGCTTTTCAACTCTCCCAAATCTAAGCGCTGTTTATCGACGTAGAAATAATTGACACCCAAAAACCAGGTTTTATTTTTGTCGAGGCGGATGTTGTTGTTGGTTTGAAGTACGAAGCTGTTGGATTTGATATGATTTTCGTAAAGCGGAAAAATGTCGCCGGTTAAAGGATCCATATCTAAACTTCCGTCGTTAACATTGCGCTGAACGCCAACGTTGAAGTTGCTCGTCAGGTAACCTTTAAAAAAGCTTTTCTGCATTCCGATCATGGCACTCATCTCCTGCTGGTCGCCGAAATTGGTCCGGATATATCTCAACTGATTTTTACCGTTGATCACGCCCTGCAACGGAACCTGCGTAATGACATCTTTTGTAAAAGTATGTTTCAAAATCAGAAAATACGAATTTTTATACATGTACGTAAACTCATGATTATACACGGAAGAAGCTTTCACGAAAGGATTGTTTTGGGTATAATTAAATTCCGTTAAAATATTTCGCACGGGATTCAGCTCCCAAAAACTCGGTCTCCGCATTCTGCTCGAAAAGGCATAAGAAATATTGTTGTTATCGTTAACGGCGTAGTTGAGACTTACATAAGGTAAAAATTTATCGTAATCTCTTTTGATGTTGCGCAGTTTTTCGTCCTGTGCGTTATCCGATTTTCCGAGACTTTGGGTCAGTTCATATCGCGCACCGATCTTTCCGGAGAATTTGGGCGAAAAGATTTTTTCAAGGGTTACGTAACCGCCGTAAATATTTTCGTCATATAAAAAATGATTGGGCTTCTGCGTAAGCGAATCGTTTCTGTAATTAAAAGTGTCGTATTTCGTATCGTTGTCGGTTTTTGTTTTATTAAAATTGCCGCCGAAAGAAAGAGTGAGGTCTTTTTTAAACTTTTGAATATAATCTGCGGTAGCCGAAAAATTATCGATGTACTGCGGCTGTTCCATATAAATCTTCTGCAGTATTCCTAAATCATTTTTATTCGCGTCGGACTTAATGGTGAAGTTATTCGAACTTTGAAATCTGCGGTACAAAAGGCCGGCGGCGTTTAAATTCAGTTTACTGCCAAGCGAATCGGTTTTCATTTCGTAGTTTAAATTAACCGAATTATTATACGATCTCGCGTTTTCTTTGCTTCTGGTCCACGTATAATCGGTGGTATTTTCGGCTAAATCGGTGGTCGTATTGAAGAGGTTGATGGTGGAATCATAACTTCGGTTTGCACGCGAATTATAGGTCAGCGCCAAACTGTTGTTGTCGTTAAACTGGTAATCGATGTTCAGATAGCCGCCCAGATTTCTGTTCGGATCGGAAATTCGGCCTTCGGACTGGTTAGTGGCGGCGCTGTTTCCGTTTCGCAAAATATAATACTGTTCTTCAATATTATCGTTCGTGTTAATATTCGTGCTGATGCCTAATTTATCTTTTCTGTAATTTAAACTTACGCCGGCGCCGGAAGAATTATTGTAACTCTGCTCATTATTCATGCGCATATTTCCGTTCAGGCCGTCGCCAACTTTCTTTTTCAAAATGATGTTGATGATCCCGTCCGAAGATTCCACTTTAAATTCACTTCCGGGCAAGGTGATGACCTCAATTTTCTGAATATTTTCTGCCGGTGTATTTTTTAAAAACTGCACCAGCGATTCCGCATCCATCTGCGTTTCGCGGCCATTGATATAAATTACAGCGTTGGATTTTCCGGCGATAGTAAGTGTTTTATCATCCGTAGAAGAAACCAAAGGTGTTTCTTTCAACAATCCGAAAGCCGTATTTCCTTTCGCTACCGGCGAATTGGCAACGTCATACACGAAACGGTCGCTTTCTTTTTTGAAGATCTTTTTCGTCATAACAACTCCTTCAATTTTCTGAACTTTTACAGAGTCGTTTTTTTGATTTCCCTGCGCAAAAGCGAGCGTGGCAGAAAGTAAAGAGAGCGTAGTAATTAGTTTTTTCATGGCTTAAGTTTTAAAAAGAAAAAGAAGGAAGCTTGGTTATTAGTTTTGATTGGTTATCAGTTCGGTTATTAGTTTTTGCTTCCTTCTTTTCTCTGGTCAGTAGTTTTAGTTTTATTGGATCTTACATTGCAAAGATATATATTTATTTTAGTATTATGCAATACAAAGTAGTGTAACATTTTGATTTCAATATTTAAATGACTGAAAACCAGCTTAAAAAATTTACGTAACTAAATTTGCAGTACCCTAAAGACAAACGAAAAGCCGAAAGTGTTACATCCGAACACAAAAAAAGAGCGGAAAAAATCCGCTCCAGTTTTTAAAAAAAATTAGAATTATCGGGCAGGGAGAAATTATTCTCTGCCGAAACGCGCCAGTTTTTTATCAATCCAAATGGTCGCAAACGGAAAGAAGGCAGCAATCACCGCAAACACGGTGTCTTCGTCATCCCACCGAAAGATCTTCCGTGCAGACATCAACATCAAAAGATAAAGACTGAAAAAGAGTCCGTGAATGTTGCCGACGATAATAATGTAAATTGTAGGTAAAAGCGCATCGCGGTCGTACCGGATCCAGATCATGGCGCTGAAGAGAAAACACCAGGAAACTGCTTCTGCGACGCAAATCTGCTTAAACCATTTTATTAGTTTTTCTTCAGAATATTTTGAAAAAAAGTTTTCGATGAAGTTCATATCGGGAAATAAATTGCTTTACTGAAAAGATCAACGCCAAATTTACGGATTAAAAAGCCTTTAACCGAACATTTCTACCTATAAGCGCTGCTGCCATCAAGATATTCGAAAACCTCTGGCGGCAGCATGGGCCGCACATTTTTGCCGGCTTTGATCATGTTGCGGATTTCCGTAGCTGAAATTTCTACAATGGGCGCGCTAATTAAGGAAATATTTTCGTGCTGAAGATATTCGTGATCTTTCTTTTCCCCTTCGAAAGTCCGTGGATAAACGATGATCTGATGATTTTTAATTAAAGTTTCGGAGTTTTTCCACTTCGAAAGGCTTTTCAGATTGTCTTCGCCCATCATCAGGGCAAAAGAATAATCGGGATGTTTTTCGTGCAGATAGGTTAACGTATCAATCGTATAACTCGGCTTTGGCAAAGAAAACTCCACGTTGGAAGCGCGCATTTTCGGGTAATTTTTAACCGCGACCTGCACCATATCTAACCGGTTATGATCGCTCAGCAAAGATTTTTTGTCTTTAAAAGGGTTTTGCGGGCTCACTACAAACCACAATTCCTCCATATCGGAGTTTTCCAGAATATAGTTCGCCAAAATTAAATGTCCGATATGGATGGGATTGAAACTCCCGAAAAACAAGCCTATTTTTTTCATGAATTTTAATTTGTCAATCTTTCAAAGCCGATTTTACCTGAAAGTTTATAATGATGTTCTAAAGATAAAAATTAATTAATTAACGCGCCAGCCGCGGCTGTCTGATTTCGTTTCTTAAATTTTATTTTGAAAATCATCTTTATTTTCATTAAAAAATTCGTCTGTATAATAAACTTCCGTAAATTGAGTTTCACATTGTGAACCATTATTATTGAAAATATTCTATCTCATATTTCTGCTGTGCATCTGTGTTTTTTTTAAAGCTCAGGAAAAAGAATATCAACTCATCGATGCAACGACGAATAAAAAAACAATTGTCCGGGATTCTGTTTCCGCGGTAAAGTTTCTGGATTCACTTTCTCAAAATAATTATTATTTAACGGAAGTTCTAAGCGTTAAAAAGGATGGCGCCATTACCGAAATTTATTTTGATAAAGGCAAAAATTTCAACGAAGCTCAGGTCAAAATTCCGCAAGAAATTGCCAAAACTTCAAAGATCGAAACCGAATTTTTTACGAAAAATTTAGACTCTCTTAAAAAAGAAATCAGCGAAAGGTACCGAAATCAGGGATTTGCATTTAACCGCGTGAAATCGAAATTTACGGGGATGAAAAACAACATTCCGCAGGTGGAGATTTCCGTAATCGAAGGCGCACAAAGAAAAATTGATGCTTTTGTTATTAAAGGTTACGAAAAAGTGCCCTCGCGTTTCATCAAAAATTTAGAAACAGAATTCAAAGGAAAAACCTACGACGATAAGAATTTAGTCGCGCTGAACCAGTCGTTACAAAATCATCCTTTTGTCCTTCTGGAGAAACCGCCGCAAACGCTTTTTACAAAAGATTCGACGCAGGTTTTTCTGTTTCTGCAGAAAAAGAAATCCAACTCTTTCGACGGCGTCATCGGTTTTGGAAACGACAAAACCGATAAATTTACGTTCAATGGAAGTTTAAACGTGAATTTCAGAAATATGTTCAACAGCTTCGAAACGGTGAATATCTTCTGGCAGCGGAATCCGGATAAAGCGCAGACTTTCGATCTGCAAACCGACATCCCGTATCTCTTTAAGTCCAATATCGGAACCAACATCAACGTCAATATTTTTCGGCAGGATTCCACTTTTGCAAGTGTAAAATTATTGCCGAGCGTTTACCTTCATTTAACCAACCGCCAGAAACTTGGTCTTCGCGGACGTTTTGAAACTTCCACGGTGACGGATTCGCTTTATGTTCAGGGAAAAGATTTTAATAAAAAAGGCATCGGATTGTGGTACGAAATTACAGAACCTTCGGACGTAGAACTTTTTCTTTACAAAACACGGATCCGGGCAGAAGCGGATTATATTTCGACGAAGTACACGAAAGAAAATATCGACGTTCAGCAAAATAATTTTCTGGTCTCGGCGGAAAGAAATTTTCATATTTCGGGCAACCATTACTTAAACCTGCGGGCTGAAACTGCCTTATTAAATTCAAAAAACGAATTTGCGACGAACGAACTTTTACGTTTTGGCGGCTGGAATTCTTTCCGTGGCTTTAACGAAAACTCTCTGTTGGCAGATTTCTACTATTTCGGCACCGCGGAGTACCGTTATCTCGTGGGGAATCAGGCTTTTTTTGATGTCTTCGGACAATACGGCCAACTCAACAACAAAAGCATCGGCCTTCAGCCCAAATTGTACAGCGCTGGACTAGGTTTCAACTTTTTTCTGCCTATCGGCCTCATGAGTTTTCAGATTTCAAACGGGAATGAGTTCGGAAATCCCGTGAAATTCGGCGATACAAAAATCCACTGGGGCATTCTGAGCCGCTTTTAAAAAAAGGTGATTTTCACGTTTTTTAATCACGTCTGCATTTTTTTCTAAATTTTTCGACAAAAACTTATACCTTTGTTTTGCATTCGGTAATATCCTATATACCAATGCATTACGCGGCAACTAACACCAGTGGTTGCGAGACAGGTCTGCAGCAATGCATTACTTCTGAAAAAGAAGTCTGAAAAAAACTAAAAACTACCCACCTCAAAATTCGACAAGATGCCACTTCCCGATTCCGCACTCGACCTTATGCAGGATTTGGATTTAAGGGCAGCGGAACAAGACCAACCCCAACATTTGGATGACCTGATTTCCGCTCTGCACAAATCCAGTATTTCCCGCACCCCAATTTCTACCGTTGCCGCCTCCAAAATTCCGACCGCAAAACAAGGTCTTGATGCCTTGTTCAAAAAGCGAAAAATCACGCTCCCAGAGCGGACAGAAACGCTTCCGGAATTTGAAGTCGAAAAGACTCCAGACCTTTTTCTTCAAACAGGTTTGAACCGTGACTTAAATATCAATCAGATGTTTACGGTTCCAAGTAAAAGACTCGGGCCTTTCCGCACAATCGACGGTACCGATATCTATTACAATTTTTATACGTACATCAACGATTTTAAAATTTTCTTCGGTACAGAAACCAGAGCTGCCTTCATAATTCCTATTAAGCTTACGCGCATTTTAGTGATCAATACGAAGGTCAAAACATTGACAATGATCAAAGGTAATGTCTGGATTCGTGCAGATTTGCTCGACCCTCTTGCGCCCAACGACACTTACGTGGGTCTCCGCATTTTATCGGGAAGTTTCGATCTGGGTGGTTCCTATCAGCCCGCTTCCAATTCTGTTCATATTCTGCCGAATTCTTTTTTAACCATCGATCTTAATCTTGATAATTCCTTTGTGGCCGACTCCAGTACCGATATTGGCAAGGACGGAAAGAATTCGGAATTTAAACCAACGGACCATCTCAAACTTAAAAGTGGTCCCGGGCGATTGCTGGCGGGTGAAATGAACAGTTTTTCCGCTACAACATTAGGTTCATCATACAGTTTTACTTGTACAGATTCCACATTCAGTTGGGATGCAGCTAAAAAATATATGTGCCTTAGCTTAACCATCGCCCGAAATGATTTTACCGTCGTAAAGTGTGAATCTGATCTTTATGAAGTCAGTGGCAACGCGAAAATTCTGCGGTCGTTATGGATGCTCCAAAGCCGTGTGCTTCAGTTGAATCAGTCTGTTGAAGTTAAATTTAATGGTGTGCTGGGCCTGGATTTGGATAAAGGCTTGGAGGCGACTTGGGACGGACTGCGCAATCAGGACACGTTAATTCGTGTAAATGCGGCAAGAGTGATGATTTTCAATGGGTTGTTCTCGATTTATGCCGAAAGCGCAGACTATGCGTTTTTGAGGGATTACCTCACCCTATGGCAAAAGTCCGAAGAAAATACTGCTCGCATGGAACTTGAAGTCCGCTTCATGAATTATGGATTGATGCAGCTGATCTCGCAAAGTGATCTCGCGGACGGGGTGAACTCGTACACCGATACAGAATTTCGGATCGATAAACCGCTGCGTGCAGAAAATCTGCCCGTGCATCCGAAATCCAAAAAGAGTTTGTATGCAAAACTTCTGACGAAAGAAGGTAGAAGCATTTTGATTATCGACAACGACATGCTTACCGAAGATCTGCAACAGACCAATATATTCAACAATCAGCTAAATGCTGTTTACAAAAAATATCAGTTCGCCTTGCAAAACGCATATTTCACCACAACCAAAGAAAGCGGTCTTTATCTGAACGGAAAATATAATGAAGCGAATCAGGTTTATGAAGGTTCTTTGCTGCTGAACTTTTACATTTTAAATCTTCTCCCCACGCTGCCACATCCCTACACATCGAACCGGTTGCCAAAAATTAAACCGCGGGAAATCATCAACGGCACCCTAAAATCGCTCACGAAATGGCAGACTACGGAGGATGTTGCTTTGGCGGAAGTTACTTTTGTAATGGACCACAATCTTGAAAATGAAAATTATCAAAACCCAAGTGCAGTCGGAGCCTATGCTTACAATCAGCAGAATCCTTTGATGATCAACAGTTTCATGCTGTTTGATGTGAGCACCGAATCTGACCATTGGGGAATTGCACTTGCATTTGATAACCGACAGGAAATGCAAAAACTTTATAGCGATGAAGTATCGGTTACCGGCGAGAATGCGGTAACCATTAACCGAAATTATCTGCAGGCACCAATGGGCTTTCTGCGCGGTCTTACGTTGCCGCAGGTTAGTTGGGAGCCGGTTTACAATCGTACGCCACGGCAGAAAGGCATCAATCAGGGAGATCCGGATATTCCGGGGCCGGATCTTGGCATACTTTATCAAACGCCCAACGTGATCCCAACTATTTTCAGCCAAAGCAGCAAGGATCTTGTCCGCATTCATCCGCGTGATTACATGAAACAGTTCAGTGTTAATTTGAAAAACGGAGAGGGAAACAATCTCGTGGGCAGGGTTCTCTTTACGCTGCCTAACGGTAAATATTCTATTGCCACCTTATATCCTTACAAAAATGAGGTGATGTACAATTCGGACCATCTTAATTTCATCAGACCGGGTTTTAAATATAATAATGTAGAGTACCGTGGCGGCCTGCAGTTCAGAATAGCAGCAAAAAAATCACCACTTGCAGATGTACCACCCGAAATATATGGGATGACAACACAGATGAATACCTTGCAGAACCAGCTGGGCATCAGCATTCTGGGCAAAACGGTTACAGATATATTTAATAACGTTTTCACTCCTCAAAAGAAGTTTGGCGTACCACTTACGCACATCGATTTTTCCGGCTATGGCGCAAGTACATTTAGCAACTGGATAAATCCGGCAGTAAAATTTGCGTCGATCTCCCAAGCTAAATTTGATATACTGAAAGGGCGAACAGCCCACGAGATCGTACAGGCGGTGAGCGTCATTTACCCCTGGGGAATTTGCGTGACGCGTACAGTGACTTTCCTGCGGAACAACAATGCTGTAATTTTCCGGGAAGACAGTGGCTGGGTCGCGCAGAGCGATGGCCTTTTTGACTTTAGTTTCGCCTGGCCCGGCGTCGCGCAGCCCTTCAAAAATCCCTACAATATTTATCCCGGTATGGTGCAGGGTTTATTAAAGGTCAACAATATTCGCGAAGATTATACCGATGTTGTAAGCGGTACATATACAACAAATGATGGTGATTATTATTTAGATGAAAAAACACAAACCGTCAGCGAATATGCCGCCGGTAAGGTAGTTGCCTTCGAATTTGTAGCGGTTTATTTCAACTGTGATGTAGATCTGGACTGCACCGATGAAAATATTACCGGGAAAGAATTTAAAGGTTATTTGCAGATAAAACCGCAGGGCGTTCCCGTACCATCAGGCGTTTTAAAAGATATCATTAAAAAAAGCCAGAATCCCGTCAGCGGACGGATTGAGGCACTGGTTCCAGTGGAAAAAACGCTGCAGAAATTTAAAACCAATGCCGTCGAAATGTCCGCCTCGTATCAGGGAGACAATAAAAGCTCCACCATTTTCGTGGCTTCGGTTAAAGGTTCGCCAATCCTTCCGCCCGACGGAAGCTGGAGTGTGGTCGAAGTAGAAAAAAATTCGGGCAGCGTACAAAATCTGAAAACAGGTACCTCTGTAGGTTTGGTTAAAGATGGTTTGCGGCCGAAAGAAAATGGTAATCCCTTCAATCTGGGAACTACCAAAACTCTGCTCGCCTATGCCGATGCCTTAAAAAACACCACCGCGACTTTTGATAAAACCTATGGTTTTTTGCAAAATACCGATACGCAGAAGTTACTTTTAAAAACAATTGAGTTTAACAAAACCGACGCGGAAAAATACCTCTCCGACCCAGCGCTGCTGGCAGACTGTTTCCGGCTAATGAATTCGAAGGGTCCATTCCCTAATCTCAACGATGCAATTCAGATCGATGATGTAGCAAAAACTGCCATGAATCTGCTTCCGGAAGGCGTAAAGAAAGTCTTTAACTATAAAGTTCCGGACAATTTTACATTTAATATCGTAGGAAAAGAGGGCGAATCTTTCCGTATTTATCTAAAATATGTCGCGATTGACTCTGAAGGAAACAATACCAACAATTCAGTTATCGACTACGTTACGGATACGGGTTCGCTGGAAAAATGGGCAAACCAAATGCATAATATTACGGTTGCTGTTGACTTGGCGGGTTTCAAGCCGCTCATGTACATTTCCGGAAACTTTAGCAATGATAAGAAAAAAGATGCGGGCATCGATATGGGCACCGGTCCACAACTGAAACTCGACAAAACCCTGCAGACCATTTATGACATTTTGGTGTTTTTGAACAGTCTGGATCCTACACAACCTGCGGAAGCCATCAAGAAAGGTTTGAAAGTCGCCATGAGCAATTCTGCCGACAGCTGGGAATATAAATTTAAAGCAGATCAGGAAATCCCGCTCGTGAAGTTTCCTTTTGATCCGATTAATTACAACTCGCCTACAACACCATTGAAGTTGGATGCGTATTTCAAATTGGGCGTGTACTTCAATCAGCCAATAAAAATTCCCAACACGATCGATCAGCTGAAACCTTCTGTTGGTGCATATCTGGAACTGGGCGCAGACATCCGTGTGATGTGCGTAAGTTTGGCGGCCGCAACCGTTTATGCCATGGGCCGCGCAGAAGTTGGCGTGGCAGCGGATCTTTCAACGCCACCTACGCTTTACTTTAAATTCGGTTTCGGCATCGAGCTCGCTGTTGGTTTGCCTGTTGTCGGTTCCGTGGCAGTTACTTATATGGTGGGAATTGATATGAAGATAAATACCACCGAACTCATCGTAGGTGCCTTTATTTATTTCCGCGGACGGGTAGAAATTTTTGGAGGCATCGTTACAGTTACCATTTCCATAGAAGCTGCCGGACAGGTCCAGAAAAAAATCGGCAACGGACCAACGAACTGCATTGCCAGATGTACGTTTGCCCTTGACATTTCAATCGCGTTCGTCATTAACATCAACTTCACGGAAACCTGGGAAGAAACAAGACAAATCAGTTAAAATTCAACTTTCAAAATTTAAATACCATGGAACCCTTATATAGTCTCCTGACCTTTCCACAGAATTATGAAGCGGGAAAACTTAATTTTAACATTGTACTGTTACCTAGAAACATTAATCTGCGGAAACCGAGCGGTGCGAATATTCCGTCTTTTCTGGATGCAGATTTTCAGTTTGAAACTAACATTATCGACGGACTGGATGGTTTGCCTGTTTTTCCAGCAATAACCGATACCTTTTCCCCGGAAATTCCCTTTGTACCAAATAATAAAAAGGCGGTTATCGAAGAGATCATTCAACAAATGGAACAGCATGACAAGCTGAAAATAAGTGACGACACTGCTTTAAATAATGATGGCGGTGCAAAAGCACCAATGGAACAGTTCGCTTTAAAAAATGTTGCCATTAAAAAATATCTTCCTCAAACGTATCGCGATTCTTTTAATTTTACCAGCGCCAGAACGAGGTTCGCCGTAACCGACGACGAGTATGAGTGCATTATTAAAAATAAAGATAAAAAATTCACCGATGCGCTTACGGACCGATCTTACATTTCGTGGGGGAAACTTATCGCTTTTATCTTGCGTAACCCTTTGTTGGCGGAAAAAGCCGGCTTAATTTATAAGGCAAGTATTCCGGTCGAGGCCGAGCTTTTGAAAAAAGGCGGTTGGCTGTTTACGAGATTTGCCGCAGGATCTGCTTTTGGTAGTGTAATGACGGCGGTTTATGCGGCACGCATTCCGGCGTTGACGGAAGACCGGATTCTTTTTGCACCGGTTCTTTTTCCCGTAAAAGACAGTGCTGATAACAACGCAACATATGATGCGGTGATGCAGGAATCCATTCTTTACAATGATGGTTTTGCTAAAATAGTGCATGCGAACCAACCTGTCAATCAGGATCTGCTGCAGGAAAAAGATACGAGTAATCCGCCGGTAAAAGATGTCGGTTTAAGGTTAGGTTGGGACGACGAGCAACTCACCATTTGGGGAAACCGCCAGCTTAGGCAAAAAGACGAAATCACCGAATTGCCGATTGACGCTCCACTCGGCGTTTTCGGATATAAAGTAGATGTGCGAAAACTGGGAGATCTGAAATGGTTCTCCCAAAATATGGTTCGTGCAAATCAGGATATCGTCATGCAAAACAGCGAGATCCTCGCGGCAGCAGATCAGTCTTTTGAGCTTCCGACCGAAGTTCACCCGTCTTCCCACGGTAACACCATGGAAGAAGGTTTTTGGCTGCCGATGTATTTCGCTGCCTGGAATGGACATGCAATGGTTATTCCGGATAAAGAAGCCGATGAAATACATTTACTTTCAAGCGACCGTGTTCCCGTGCCGGGATTGGATCCGGCAAACGCGGTGAACCTAAGTCCAAAGAAAACATTTAACCCGTATTCACAAGATGAAAACCATCACCTTCAGCTGCGGTACGGCTGGGATTATCAGTTTCGGGTGCGGCTCATGGATATTTCGGGTGGCTCGCCCAAACCGGAAAGCGAACCTTTAAACGGTGGACAAAAACCTATTGCCGATGTCCATTTCCGCAGGAACGTTAAAGCCGGACCGTTGAATATATTAAACGTCCATGAATTTTATGAAAGTCAACCTTCAGAACTAGTTAAAGACACCAGCGTTTTGGAAAATATATTGGGAGAGGGAAATATTTTACGGATTAAAAGACCGGATCTTGGCTATCCCGGAGTGGTGTACACCGGAAAATATACGGACGCCGCACAACTTCTAAAAGATAAGATCAAAGCGATCGCAACACCCGAAGATCCTGCGCAGAGGTCCCAATACAATATCGGTTTGCCGGATCCCGACGTCAACAGCTTTGAAATTATTGTTGAAGTAAAATCTCTGGAAATGGATAACGTTCTTTCCGAAAGCGGCCGTGATCCATACATCGTGTGGCAAAAAAAGAAATATAAACTGCCTGCAAATGTGCCTGCAGAAGATTATGATTTGGAAGCTACAATTAATATTGTGTACCGTGATTTTGAAAACATTGATTTTGAAAACAATTTTACTGACGACCCAAACAGCAACGATCTTGTTTTGCCCACTTCCCGGCACCTGCGATTAACTTTTGTACCACTCCTGGATTTTGCGGACGACGATTACGCTGCCGAATTTGTGGCTAAAGGAAATCCTCTGCTGTTGACTTCATTTAAAACAGCCCAAAAAGAAAACCACCTTCTATCTCCAATAAAAGGAGGATTACGTGCTTTTTATTTACAACCTGAATTAAAGCCGGATCTTTCTTCAGTTTCGAAGGGAAAACTTGAGCAAGTAAAAATTTTTCCAAGTAACACGTCGACAGAACTTCAGCGACTAGCAGCAGCCCTGGACCTGAATGCGCACGAACTTACGGTCGAGGGTAAGAAAGGAGAACGTGTACAGTTTGGCGTAAGTAATGAGCTGCGGCATTCCCTCGCACCCGAAAGCGGTTCAGTCGCAATTTCTTCAGTTAAGGAACTTTTTAACCGGTGGATTATTTCGGTAGATTTCAGCCTTCTGCGCGATTGGGCGTGGCAGGGACTGAAGAACGACAGCTTTACCGTCCGCAGAAGTGTGCAGGGATTTGAGGACACCTTAGGTGAAATTGGGAGTATTCAGTTGAAAGATGTCGCAAATATGACCATGCTTAATAACCCGGACCGCACGGAAAGTCGCATTATATTTTTCGACAGCATTGATCCAAAGAAATTTCAGAAGGAGTTCCCGCGGGAAATTAATGTGACTTATACCTTAACACCAAACTTTACAAATGAACTCACAGAAGCAGACGAGATCCAAACTGTGATTATCGATCTGCCAATTACAATAATTCCGCATCAGATTCCTAAGCTGGTTTCTGCAGGGCTGGCTTTGAGCCCGTACGGCTACGACCGCGAAAATTACCAGTTTTCCGAGGTTCGCAGCAAATATATCTGGCTGGAGTTTGACAGTCCGCCAACTGATCCGGAAGACACTTATTTCTGCAGAGTATTAGCATCTGCTCCAGATCCCTATCTCTGCCGGATGGATATGGAATTGGTTTCATCTTTAAGTGAAGATTTACCATTCAACTTGAATCCGGAAGAAATTCGAGAGATCATTCCCGGAATGAGTAATGATTTTGCGGGAATCGGCGTCATGCAGGAAATGATCCCGGAAAATGGTACGGACTCCAAAACATTTCTGCTTCCTTTGCCGAACGGTCTGCACGCAGACAGTGATGAATTGTTTGGATTTTTTACGTATGAAATTCGGGTAGGACATAAAAAAGAAGCCTGGAGTACAGCGCAGGGACGTTATGGCCGTCCGCTTAAAGTAAATGGTATTCAGCATCCGGCACCGGAGCTGATTTGTTCTGCCATAAGATCAGAAATAAAATCTCCACTGTTTGTTAAGAAATACATTGAGATTTCTGCTGCACATTCCAATGCGGTATTAAACGGTAAAAACATTACTGCCTTTCCACCAAATACGTCACTTTGGTACTGTTTATATACACAGGTAATGCAGGCGGATGGTAAATCATTCAGAAATATACTTATCGATTCGGGTCCGATGTATTACCAGCCACAACGGTCTAAAACCAATCAGGATTTGTATATTAAAGAAAGTGGAAATAAATATGGTACTGCACGACTGGGTCTGGAAGAAATCGGCAAAAAATTAGAATCTTTGGGTTTACCTAAAAGTAATAATTTGAGTGCCATAGCAGTGGAGATCTTCCCGATGGATAACCGTTGGCAGTTCGACTGGAAGAAACAACGGGAAATTCCCGAATCTTCTTATATTAATGCCTACCTGCAAAACAGATCTCAAGTAAATCCGCTGACGGATTTATTGGGACAACACCGGATTTACCGCAGTTCAAAACTTACGAAAATACTGGAGGTTTGTTGCGAAGATTGTTAGAGATTTGGGAACGTGAGATAAAGCTATAGTTATTTTGACCCGCATATTTTTCGATTCAGTATCTGCTTAAGGGAAGGACCGGAATCGATATTTGAGCTCCGGAATTACTGTTATCCAGGTTAATACCTCTGCTTTCCGGATACAAAAAAAGCTCATCAAAATAATTGATGAGCTTTAAAAAGACTGGCGGCGACCTACTCTCCCGCTTTCGCAGTACCATCGGCGCTAGAGGGCTTAACTTCTGTGTTCGGAATGGGAACAGGTGAGCCCCTCTGCTAAAACCACCCTAAGTTGGTTTTGTACAAAAGGTTGTACAGTATATTATTATTAAAAAAGACGAGTGTAGATAATAGACGGATAGATAATAGACTTTAAGTCTCTTATCTCTTGTCTTTAAATCTTATGTCTGATTTAAAAAATCGATAAAAACGTTCACAAAGAGAAGACCGTGTTGCACTTTCGGAGTGCCTATATTAAGCTATAAATCTACGGGTAATTAGTACTACTCGGCTATGACATTACTGCCTTTACACCTATAGCCTATCAACGTTGTCATCTCCAACGACCCTTAAAAGATGTCTCATCTTGAGGCAGGTTTCGCACTTATATGCTTTCAGTGCTTATCCTTTCCAAACGTAGCTACTCTGCGATGCACTTGGCAATACAACAGATACACCAGAGGTTTGTTCAAATCGGTCCTCTCGTACTAGATTCAAGCCCTCTCAAACATCTAACGCCCGCAATAGATAGAGACCGAACTGTCTCACGACGTTCTGAACCCAGCTCGCGTGCCACTTTAATGGGCGAACAGCCCAACCCTTGGGACCTTCTCCAGCCCCAGGATGTGACGAGCCGACATCGAGGTGCCGAACCTCCCCGTCGATATGAGCTCTTGGGGGAGACTAGCCTGTTATCCCCGGAGTACCTTTTATCCTATGAGCGATGGCCCTTCCATACGGAACCACCGGATCACTATGTCCTGCTTTCGCACCTGATCGACTTGTAGGTCTCACAGTCAAGCACCCTTATGCCATTACACTCTACGCACGGTTACCAAGCGTGCTGAGGGTACCTTTGAAAGCCTCCGTTACTCTTTTGGAGGCGACCACCCCAGTCAAACTACCCACCACGCAATGTCCTTCTGTTAAGAAGTTAGGCTCCAAATAAACAAAGGGTGGTATTTCAACGTTGACTCCACCGACACTAGCGTGCCAGCTTCAAAGTCTCCCACCTATCCTACACATTGTTTATTCAAAGTCAATACGAAGTTATAGTAAAGGTTCACAGGGTCTTTTCGTCCCATTGCGGGTACTCGGCATCTTCACCGAGACTACAATTTCACAGAGCTCATGGTTGAGACAGTGCCCAGATCGTTACACCATTCGTGCAGGTCGGAACTTACCCGACAAGGAATTTCGCTACCTTAGGACCGTTATAGTTACGGCCGCCGTTTACTGGGGCTTCAGTTAATTGCTTCGCCTTGCGGCTAACAACCTTCCTTAACCTTCCAGCACCGGGCAGGTGTCAGACCCTATACAGCATCTTTCGATTTAGCAGAGTCCTGTGTTTTTGATAAACAGTCGCCTGGGCCTCTTCACTGCGGCCAGCATTGCTGCTGGCGTCTCTTCTTCCGAAGTTACGAGACTATTTTGCCTAGTTCCTTAACCATGATTCACTCTAGCACCTTAGGATTCTCTCCTCGACTACCTGTGTCGGTTTTGGTACGGGTTGCTTCACTTCGGCTTTTCTTGGAACCGCTTTCCCTACAACAACTTCGCCCGAAGGCTAGGTCTTGACTATTCCGTCAGTCTCCAGTAAGTACGGCAGTCCGTCCCCTTTTTAGTGTGAGCAAGTTAGGGAATATTAACCCTATGTCCATCCACTTCCCCTTTCGGGTTCGCGTTAGGTCCCGACTAACCCTCAGCTGATTAGCATGGCTGAGGAAACCTTAGTCTTTCGGTGAGCGGGTTTCTCGCCCGCTTTATCGTTACTTATGCCTACATTTTCTTTTCTGTACGCTCCACCAGAACTCACGTTCCAGCTTCTGTGCAAACAGAATGCTCCCCTACCAGATATAACTCTAAAGTTATAAATCCATAGCTTCGGTACTATACTTATGCCCGATTATTATCCATGCCGAACCGCTCGACTAGTGAGCTGTTACGCACTCTTTAAATGAATGGCTGCTTCCAAGCCAACATCCTAGCTGTCAATGCAGTTCAACCGCGTTATTTCAACTTAGTATAGATTTGGGGACCTTAGCTGTTGGTCCGGGTTCTTTCCCTCTCGGACATGGACCTTAGCACCCATGCCCTCACTGCTGCAGAACATTTATTAGCATTCGGAGTTTGTCAGGAATTGGTAGGTGATGAAACCCCCGCATCCAATCAGTAGCTCTACCTCTAATAAACTATATTGCAACGCTGCACCTAAATGCATTTCGGGGAGTACGAGCTATCTCCCAGTTTGATTGGCCTTTCACCCCTACCCACAAGTCATCCGAAGACTTTTCAACGTCAACCGGTTCGGTCCTCCACTTTGTGTTACCAAAGCTTCAACCTGCCCATGGGTAGATCACAAGGTTTCGCGTCTAATCCTACTAACTAAGCGCCCTATTCAGACTCGCTTTCGCTCCGCCTCCGTACCTGAAGTACTTAAGCTCGCTAGTAAAATTAACTCGTAGGCTCATTATGCAAAAGGCACGCCGTCACCCAACTTGTGGGCTCCGACCGCTTGTAGGCGTACGGTTTCAGGTTCTCTTTCACCCTTCTATTCGAAGTGCTTTTCACCTTTCCTTCACAGTACTTGTTCACTATCGGTCTTTCAGGAGTATTTAGCCTTGGAGGATGGTCCCCCCATATTCAGACAGGATTTCACGTGTCCCGCCCTACTCATTTATCATCCAAATATGCCTTTCAAATACGGGGCTATCACCCGCTATGGCCGTTCTTTCCAGAACGTTCTTCTAAACATATAAAGACTTTTGGGCTAATCCGCTTTCGCTCGCCGCTACTTACGGAATCTCTTCGATTTCTTTTCCTCCGGGTACTTAGATGTTTCAGTTCTCCGGGTTTGCTCTCTAAATAAATAGAGTGACTGGTCTTCAACCAGCCGGGTTGCCCCATTCGGACATCTGCGGATCAATTCGTGTGTGCCGATCCCCGCAGCTTTTCGCAGCTTACCGCGTCCTTCTTCGCCTCTGAAAGCCTAGGCATCCGCCATACGCCCTTAACGATTTCTTTCCTAATATAAAATTAGTTCAGTATTTTTTGTCTAACATTGCTGTTAAACGATATTTTTAAAACTCGGCACCCGAAAGTGCGCGGTTTTCTCTTTGTGATGTTCTTATCGTTAATGTCAATGATCTTTTTTCTTATTAGTTCCTTAATAAACAGAAATTGTTTTTGGCTCTTTCCGTCACTTTTAAATTAAAGTCCTAATACGTGAATAATCGAGGTATCGCTCCTCTTTAATAAACATTCTTATGTTTACTTTGCCTTCTCTGGCATCATTCTTCAATCTTAAAATATAAATATCTTCTGTTCTTGCTTTATTTCTAAAGCTTTTTGCTGTATCGCTACAACTTTTCTCACTATACTGCTATAGTTTGTGGAGAATAAGGGAGTCGAACCCTTGACCTCCTGCGTGCAAGGCAGGCGCTCTAGCCAACTGAGCTAATTCCCCGCTAGTGGAGTCTTTGAGTAAGTGCGCAGTGGAGTGTTTGGGTATTTCTACTCCTTAACTCTTCTGCTTTTCTACTCTTGTACTCTAAATTAGTAGTCTCGGGCAGGCTCGAACTGCCGACCTCTACATTATCAGTGTAGCGCTCTAACCAGCTGAGCTACGAGACTCTTTTATGAGTAATGGGTGATGAGTAATAAGTAATATGTGAATATTATCTTTCCTCTCCTTCATCCTCAATCTCTATTCCCTGATTACTAATCCTAGTGGGTATATTTTTTAAATACCAACCGTCCAAATAAGAAAAAACTAAAGCTAACTTTAAGTAAAGCCAATGATACTTGCGTATCGTGTTGTTTGTTTATACTCTCCTAACGAAGAGTCTCAAAAATGAGATGTTCCAGCCGCACCTTCCGGTACGGCTACCTTGTTACGACTTAGCCCTAGTTACCTGTTTTACCCTAGGCAGCTCCTTTTACGGTCACCGACTTCAGGTACCCCAGACTTCCATGGCTTGACGGGCGGTGTGTACAAGGCCCGGGAACGTATTCACCGCGCCATGGCTGATGCGCGATTACTAGCGATTCCAGCTTCATAGAGTCGAGTTGCAGACTCCAATCCGAACTGAGACCGGCTTTCGAGATTCGCATCACATCGCTGTGTAGCTGCCCTCTGTACCGGCCATTGTATTACGTGTGTGGCCCAAGACGTAAGGGCCGTGATGATTTGACGTCATCCCCACCTTCCTCACTACTTGCGTAGGCAGTCTCACTAGAGTCCTCAACTTAATGTTAGCAACTAGTGACAGGGGTTGCGCTCGTTGCAGGACTTAACCTAACACCTCACGGCACGAGCTGACGACAACCATGCAGCACCTTGAAAAATGTCCGAAGAAGGGTCTATTTCTAAACCTGTCATTTCCCATTTAAGTCTTGGTAAGGTTCCTCGCGTATCATCGAATTAAACCACATAATCCACCGCTTGTGCGGGCCCCCGTCAATTCCTTTGAGTTTCATTCTTGCGAACGTACTCCCCAGGTGGCTAACTTATCGCTTTCGCTTGGTCTCTGAATCCGAAAATCCAAAAACGAGTTAGCATCGTTTACGGCGTGGACTACCAGGGTATCTAATCCTGTTCGCTACCCACGCTTTCGTCCCTCAGCGTCAGTTAAATTTTGGTAACCTGCCTTCGCAATTGGTGTTCTAAGTAATATCTATGCATTTCACCGCTACACTACTTATTCCAGCTACCTCAAATTTACTCAAGACCAACAGTATCAATGGCAGTTTCATAGTTAAGCTATGAGATTTCACCACTGACTTATCAGTCCGCCTGCGGACCCTTTAAACCCAATAAATCCGGATAACGCTTGCACCCTCCGTATTACCGCGGCTGCTGGCACGGAGTTAGCCGGTGCTTATTCGTACAGTACCTTCAGCTATTTACACGTAAATAGGTTTATTCCTGTACAAAAGAAGTTTACAATCCGTAGGACCTTAATCCTTCACGCGGGATGGCTGGATCAGGCTCTCACCCATTGTCCAATATTCCTCACTGCTGCCTCCCGTAGGAGTCTGGTCCGTGTCTCAGTACCAGTGTGGGGGATCTCCCTCTCAGGACCCCTAAAGATCACAGACTTGGTGAGCCGTTACCTCACCAACTATCTAATCTTGCGCGTGCCCATCTCTATCCACCGGAGTTTTCAATATCTAATGATGCCATCAAATATATTATGGAGTATTAATCTTCCTTTCGAAAGGCTATTCCCCTGATAAAGGTAGGTTGCACACGTGTTACGCACCCGTACGCCGCTCTCTCTGTTCCGAAGAACAAATACCGCTCGGCTTGCATGTGTTAGGCCTCCCGCTAGCGTTCATCCTGAGCCAGGATCAAACTCTCCATTGTATGTTTGTCTGACTCACTCAAAGTTATTAACGCTTTAGTTTTTTCTTACTTTTTGGTTGTTATTTGTATGTCAATGATCTCTGTGCTTCTCGCTTTATATCCGGAATCTCTTCTGTCGTTTGTTCCGAATTGCGAGTGCAAAAGTAGGTATTAATTTTATTATGACCAAATGTTTTTGAAAGAAATTTGAAACTTTTTCTTGTAAGCCTCAATCCCAATCCCTAATAACACCCAATCCAAATCCTCTCCTGCGCTCCCCTCCTCTCTCGATTTGGGATTGCAAAGATAAGAACTTATTCCTAATTAGCAAGCTTTATAAACAAAAAAATAAAAATATATTTTCCATCTTTCCCATCTATGCAATTCTTACCTCTACTTCGCTACCTATTAAGGTTCGGCAAAGATAAGACGACATGACCAATACCACAAGCCTTTTCTGAAGTTTTCTCAATATAAAACTGCATGCAACGCTTAAGAAACTCTTTGACAGGATAATAGGTTGAAAAAAAATTAGTTTGTATTTGTAAAACATGCTAAAAAGGAACCTTCAAAGACGGATAAGATGAGTAAAACAGCAGGTTTTATAACTGGATGAGTTTAACTTTAAGCCGTAAAAAGAAAAAGTATCAAAGTTTACTTTGTCGCAGACCGATATAGAAACGAAGTAAGCAACATTTAAGCATTTTACCAAAATCAATATCTTTATACAAAAAAAATCTCACCTTAAGGTGAGATTTATATAATATACGTTTAAATTACTTATTTAATTCCTCCTGAAGTTTAGTTGCATTCGGAGACGTAGGATCAAACATTACTGAGCGAGAAACATATTCCTTGGCTTTTGCAGGGTCAGTATCTTTTACAAAATTTGCAATGCTGAAATAAGCATAAGCTAAAGCCTTCTTATTGGTTTCAACCTCTGCCGGATTAACTACCGTCACATATTTCTCGAAAGCGATATTTGCCAAATCATAGTTTTTCAACTGTTGATAGGCAATTCCCTGACTATAATAAGATGGCGCCCAATCTGGCAACAAACCGCTCATCTTTTTCCAGGTTTGAACTTCTCCTTCGTAATTCTTAGCTTGTTGGTAAGCATTGGCTAATTCAAATAAAGCATTTGTATCCTGTGGATTTGCAGCTACTTTAACTTTTGCAGCTTCGATTTCTGGGGTCGTACCTGCCTCGTCAACTTTCGCCTGGGTAATTCCGCCACCGCCTTTGATCTTTATAAGTTCTTCATCCCAATTCAACGTCTCATCTTTGGCTGCTTTTGCAATGGCTATTTTTTGCTGTGCATCTGTCATAAGTGCCGCTTTTTTAGCAGGATCAGTTTCCTTTTGCGCAAGACCGGCAGCTATTACACCAAGCAATCCTTGATCAGCGGGTTGAACACGGGATTTTTCCGCCTGTGAAATAAATTTATCCATGTTCATCTTGGCATTATCATAATCCTGATCTGCGTATAATAGATATGCACGTAACTTGTATTTAATTGGATCGTTCACCTTATCGAAAACTTTATCCAAATACATTTTTGAATTTGCATAATCTTCATTCGTGAAAAACAGTTTGGAGATTTCCAATTGTGTATCCGGATCTTCATCAGCATATTTCGCATAGTTAACCAAATCCTGCGTTGCTAAAGCATTTTGTTGATATTTAATATCATAACCTGCTTTCGCTTTATATGCCGGAGCGTATGTTGCATCGGAAGCAATCGCTCTATCGATACTTTCTTTTGCTTTTTGCCATTGCTGAGCCTGCATCCAAAGGGTTCCAATTCGGGTGTAAACTGAAGCTTTATTTTTTGCGACTGGAAGAGCCTTATCGTAAGCCGTCATGGCTGACCCTGCAACCTGTGGACTATTTGTCAGTTTTAATCTGTAAGCATCTCCTAAAGTATAATAATAATAAGCCGGCGTACCACCACGCTGGGATTTTTCTACAGCTCTGTTTAAGTAATCAATAGCAAGATCCGCATTAGCAGCACCACCAAATAATGTTAAGGCTTCTGCAGCTCTGTACAATACTTCCGCATCTTTATCTCTTGAATCTTTAACGATGCTCTGAAGTTCTGCAACTGCCGACTTGTCTCCTTTTCCTAGTTTAACAGATGCTAAACCAATTTTATTTAAATAACTTTTTTTATCGTCAGCTAAACCTTTATTAAAATTCTCCTGAGCCAAATCGAAATTCGGTTCAAATTGTGTAAGATAAGCGTTTCCTAAATAGAAATAGTTTTCTGCAGACGGCGATTTCGCGATCATACTTTGAAACACTTCTTTTGCTTTAGCATATTTGTGACTATCTGCACTGGCGACACCATCCTGCAATGTCTGCGCAAATGCCATATTCGAAAAAAATCCTACTGCAACACCTAAAGCAACTTTTTTTGATAAATTCATTATATCTTTCATTTTAATTGATTATTATTTTTAAATATTTTACTTTGGCTAGCACCCAATTTTTATACCAAAAAACTACCCTTCTTTAATTCAGCGCCTTTTTTAATATAAATTTAACGCATTTGAACTTCTCTTTTAAATATATTGTAAGGCTGTAGACCTTCTTTTTCAACCACGATCTGGCCCAATTGCTGACAGGAAAACCGTATAAATCCGTTACCGAGACCGTAATAGGCTTCGTTCGTAAGAAAATAAAGAACCCTTGTAAACGGATACGTCATTTCCCGCACGTTATTTATATTCGGAGCATACGAGGTAGTTCCGGAAACTACGGGAAGTACTTTTATTGAATTTCGAATCTCTTCCGATTCTTTATCATAAGGTCTGCTCATCGTATTTAAACTGATCGCGCCAATCTTATCGGGATATTTATTAATTTCCTGAACAATATTTTTATTTCCGCTGATGATTGAGAATTTGAGTTTGGCGGGACTTGTCTTCAGTTTTTGGGCGACGAAATTTAAATTACTGGAATTTGTACCATCGAAAATTATTTTCTTTTCGTCGGATTGTAATTCCTTCTGAATTTCCTCAATTGTAATCGACTCCCGCGGGGAATTCTTCGGCACAATGAAAACCACCGCATCTGCCGCAAATTTCGCCGGCTGCAAATCGAGATCGATTTTAGATTTAAAAGCTTCCTTTTCTTTGGTGCTCAATTCGCGTGACATCACAATTACGCGAACTTTATTTTCCAACAGATCCAAAAAGGCCAAATCTTCCTTTACAATCAACAGGTTGATTTTAGTTTTGGGGTTAAGGGCCATGTACCTTTGGGTAAGCGCTTCGGAAACGCTGCGGAAAGATTCGTCTGCAGCTAAGGTAATGGTGCCCTGTTGAGGATCATCGATCACCTTATCTGTTTTCTTACATGAAAAGATTACTGTAAAAAAACACAGGATTGCTAACTTTATTTTATTGTTCATCTCTTTTTTGTCTAATTCTGTATATCGCCCTTCCGATTCTGAAAATCCCATATAGAATTAATAAGCCACCCAAAGGGTAAGCGATGTTAGGTTCCAAAAAGATTACGAAAAATTTATATATGATTACAGCAATGCCCAGAACGATATAGAAAATTCCTGTAATTAAGGATAGCCAGTTAAACATCATAAAGCAAAAATACAAAAAATTAAAAAAAGAGAAGCATTTGCTTCTCTTTTGTAGAAATATATCAATGAGTTCAGTTTATTCAAACTGCATTGTAAGCGGCATTCTGAATCGGTAACGAACTGCTTGCCCATTAATTTTTGCAGGTGCCCATTTATTCTTAATTGATTTCACGGTTCTTACCGCTTCTGCATTAAAGTCTCTGTTAGAACCATTCGCTTTCACGTCGGTAATACTTCCGTCTCTTTCAACAACAAATATTACTTCGGTTTTAACGGTACCGGCGTCGCTATCCATTACAGACGTATCGAAGTTACCGTTTACTTTACTTCTAAAAGCGTTAATTCCGCCCGGAAATTCTGCCAACTGCTCAACTTCTGTATAAACCTGAGTTTCAGAAACCTGAGGTTTAACTTCAACTGTTGTAGATTTACTCGGTCCAGGAGGTGGTGGAGGGGGAGAATAACTAGGAGTTTTTACTCCTTCTACCGCTACAACACCTGTGGTTGTTTCTAACTGTTTAGAAATTGGCGGCGGTGGAGTTTCCACTTTCGGCGCTTTCACTGGTTCTGGAACTACGTTTTGAATCACTTCCTGTACCTCTTCTTTCGGTGGAGGTGGTGGAGGTGGTTCTTCTTCCACCGGCTCCTCAATAATTACTTCATCTGGTAAAATTTCGATCAAATTAGCATTAACTTCTGTGGTATCTTTCGCATTCATCTCCTTTATCTTCATGATGATAAAAGGTGTAATTGCAAAAACCATGAATAATACGGTACCTAAAAGAAATGACTTAGTAAGAATCGAACGATATCCGGATCTTAAATCAAATGCTCCGTAAGCTTTGTTTCTATTTTCAAATACAATCTCGTCCAAAGTAGGATTTGATTTGTAAGTGTTATCATCTGCCATTATTCTTTCTTTTAATAATTAAAAGTTGCTATTAGTTAGTAGGCGTTGCTGGTGCAGCACCAGAACCTCCTACTTTTTTCTCATAAATTGCTAATTCCCATGGCTTAACTTCTGTAATACCATAAATTTCATTTTTGGTAATTGCCATTTCATCTAACATATCTACGAAATTTTTATATACAGCATCATCCGTAGGCTTAATGATCACCGTAAATTTGGTTTGATCTTTTGCTTTGGCTTTTGCCTGCTCAATTACTTTTGTAATTCCATTTCTATCAAAAGTTGTTTCCTGTAAGGTCTGATCATTCAATCCTGCTTGGTCTAACTGATGATAAAAAATTCTATTGTCTTTCCCTATAATTAATGATATAGAGTTTGATAAATCAATTTCTGTTTTCGGATCTACTTGCTTGTCTTTCGGTTTTGCCGGAAGTCCTAAATCCATCACATTTGGTTTGTTAAAAGTGGTCACTAACATAAAGAAAGTGATCAAAAGAAACGCCAAATCAACCATAGGTGTTAAATCTACGTGGGGCACCTGTTTTTTGGAGCGTACTTTTCCGCCTTTTGCGCCACTGTCTTTTACTTGTACTTCTGCCATTTCTTAATTATTGTGCCGTTTCTTGACTTGTTATTAACCAGAACTTCAAGAAATCAATGTCTCTTAATCCTTCAAATAATGATTTAACTTTAGGATACTTTGTTTGAACGTCACCCTTAATTGCTAATTTGTAATCCGGATTAACGGTTAAACTTTGCTGTACCCAATCAATTAATTCCTTTTTTGTACTGTCCATAGGAATTCCGTTTGGACTTTTATAAGCTTTACGATCTTCATCAGATAGGTCTAAAAATCCTTTCAGTTGATTCATTGGAACCCCGATTGACTGAGCGTTAGAAAAAGCAACTTTCTCTTTATCAGTAAACGTCATTCCATACTTCTTTCCCATTGCATCTAACAAAGCTATTCTTTCGGTTCCATTTTCCACCGGTGTGAAATAAAATTTCCCGTCAGTGGTAGCTAAAATAGTCATTAAACTTCCGTCTGGAAGAAGCTTCTCTGAAATAGAAGATGGCGTGGTTATGGTCTCGATATCCGGTTTAGCAAATTGAGCCGTGAGGATAAAGAATGTAAGGAGTAGAAATGACACATCGGTCATGGCCGTCATATCTACCCTTATATTATGTCTTTTTGGTTTGACTCTCGCCATTGTAAATTATTTTTTATTAAACTTCAGTTTTGTGAAATACATTCTTAATTAAATGATTTCCAATCAAGGGAGAATTCTTAGTGGAATTCTGCAAATGACTGCTGAATTGACATTGCGATTTCGTCAATTTTGAACGTTAATCCGTCAATCTTAGAAGTAAAATAGTTATAAAGAATAATTGCAACAGCAGATGTACCAATACCTAAAGCAGTATTTACTAACGCCTCAGAAATACCAATTGATAATGCAGCAGAATCCGGAGTTCCTCCTCCTGAACCTAATGCGCTAAATGCCTTGATCATCCCGATTACTGTTCCAAGTAGAGCTACCAACGTGGCAACAGTACCTAAAGTGGAAAGAATCATCATATTTTTTTCTAACATTGGCATCTCCAAAGTTGTTGCTTCTTCGATTGATTTGTTTAGAGCAACCATTTTCTGCTCTTTATTCATTGTAGTATCATGCGCCAATGCTTTGTAGGTAGTTAAACCTTCTCTTACCACATTTCCTACTGAACCTTCTTGTCTGTCACATTCTTCAATTGCTTCATCAATTTTATTCTGATTAAGTAATCTTCTTACGTTTAAAACAAAACTATCTACATTTCCTTTTCCGGAAGCTTTCTTTAAAGCTAAAGCTCTTTCAATAGAGAATACGATCACGATGATCATAAATGAAATAAGAATTGGTACAATTGGACCCCCCATGTAAATAACACCCATAAAACCATCTCCCGGATGCAATTCTTTGGTCTCTAAACCGGAAAATGCAACTGATGAAAGACCGTTAAGCCTTGGATCTGCTTTAAAATTCCCTGGATTACCCAAGACAAATAGATAAATTGCAATACCTATCAAGATAAGAATAGGAATAATTAACGCAGGATTCAATCCTCCTACTTTTTTAGCAACTACTTGCTCCTCGTTGTTTGAAACATTCATTTCCATACTAAACTAAATTATAATTGTTATTTTTTTAATTTTTCGATTTGTAAAATAAAGTCAAAATATTTAATCCCACAAGTCTTTCAAAACTATTACTCCTAATTTTTATTAACGTTATGATTCGTTAACATTACAGAATCGGTAAAATATGAAATATATTTTGATGATAATTTCGGCTTTTAAAAACTGCGTTAAAAATTCAGAAATATAATAGACCTATTTTTACGATTACCTACGGATAAAGATTTTTCGACCTCTTCTTTAAAAAACAATATTAATGATTTTTTTCGGGACTATGATTACTTTCCTTGGCGTATTTCCTGCAAGGTGATCGATTACACGCTGGTCCTTCATCGCAATTTCTTCAATTTGGTCTGCCGACAAGTCGGAACTTAAGGCCATTTTAAATTTCATCTTTCCGTTGAAACTTACGGGGTACTGCACCTCATCCTCAACAAGATACTTCGCCTCAAACACCGGGAATTTTTCAAACTCGATGGTGGTTCGATGGCCCAATTCTCTCCACAATTCCTCGGAGATATGAGGCGCATACGGAGAGACTAAAACAGCAAGAGGTTCCAGAATTTTCCTTTTGTTCGTTTTCAGCTTTTGAAATTCATTTACAGCGATCATAAACTGAGAAACGGAGGTATTAAAAGAGAAATTTTCAATATCATAACCTACCTTCTTAATCAAAGTATGTAAGATTTTGTATTCTTCCTTTGTTGGTTCTTCCTCAGAAATATGTAAAGATTCACCGTCATAAAAAAGATTATAGAATTTCTTTAAAAACCCATAAACTCCACTTAAGCCTTGTGTATTCCAGGGTTTACTTTGTTCTAATGGTCCTAAAAACATTTCATACAAACGCAGACAATCTGCTCCATATTCCTCACAAATATCATCCGGATTTACCACATTGTATTTGGACTTCGACATTTTTTCGACCTCTCGTTCGCAAATATACTTTCCGTCTTCTAAAATAAATTCTGCATCAGCATATTCTGAACGCCAACTTTTAAATTTATCCGTGTCCAATTCATCAGAAGTTCCTTTTAATAAAGAGACATCAACGTGGATTTTTTGTAAATCTGAATATTCTAAAGCTTTAATTAAGTCATTTCCATATTTATCAATTAAACTAGAAGGAATTAAATTTTTATATGAATCTACACCTTCTTCCCACTGCTTATAAGAGATGAATATATTTGGCAATTTGAAGTCTCTATATTCATTTAATTCTTTATCAAAGATTCCGGTATTACAAACAGGACGATAAACAAACGCACTCATCCCCAAAATCATCCCCTGATTGATCAGTTTCTTGAAAGGTTCCTCGTGATTGGTTAAGCCCAGATCCTTCAGAAACATATTCCAAAATCTGGAATACAACAAATGTCCCGTTGCATGTTCGCTGCCGCCAATATATAAATCCACCTGACCCCAATAATCCGAAAGACTTTTATCTACGGGAAATTCCGTATTGTGAGGATCCATGTAGCGCAGAAAATACCAGGAGCTTCCGGCCCAGCCGGGCATGGTGGAAAGTTCGAGGGGGAAAACGTTCACATGATCGATCAGATCTGTAGAAACAACTTTTTCGTTGATTATATCCCACGCGAAAGTTTTTGCATTTCCTAACGGCGGATCGCCATCTTCGGTGGGTAGGTATTTTTCCACTTCCGGCAGTTCCAAAGGAAGCGAAGAAAGCGGAAGCGAATACGGCATGCCGTTTTTATAGTAAATCGGAACAGGTTCGCCCCAATATCGCTGGCGGGAAAATATCGCATCGCGCTGTCTGTAATTGGTAGTTCCATGACCAATGCCGCGGTTTTCGATCTCATCGATTATTTTTGTTTTTGCATCGGTATAATTCAGTCCGTTCAAAAATTCCGAATTCACACACACCGAATCCTTCGAGTCAAAAGATTCTTCCTGAATATCTTTCTCATTATCGATGACATTGATAATAGGCAAATTAAATTTTTTCGCAAAGCGGTGATCCCGCTCGTCATGCGCCGGGACAGCCATCACCGCGCCGGTTCCATAACCCATCAAAACATAATCTGAAATATAGATCGGCATTTGTTCCTCCGTGAAAGGATTTAACGCATACGCTCCCGTAAAAGCACCGCTAACATTTTTAACGTCGGACATGCGGTCTCTTTCCGTCTTTTTCGATGTTTGTTCAATGTAATTTTCGACTTCGGATTTTTGTGTCTCGGTCGTCAAATTTTCCACCAAGGGATTTTCCGGTGCGAGAACCATAAAGGTGGCGCCAAAAATCGTATCGGGGCGGGTGGTGAAGACAGAAATCCTCACCCCAACCCTCTCCAAAGGAGAGGGAGTTAGAGTGTTTTCTAAATGATGGTTAATTTGTTCTAAAACAGAGCCCGTATTTTTTTCCACTTCTTTATTGGAAAAACGAAGCAATTTAAAGCCATAAAGCTCTAAATACTGTGCTCTTAAATCATCAGCGTTTTTTTTAGTCTGTTCTTGATGAGATCCTCCGTCAACTTCGATCACCAATTTTTTCTCTATACAAACGAAATCCGCAATGTAATCTGCAATGATATGCTGTCGTCGAAATTTATAACCAAGATTTCTGTTTCTTAACGACCGCCATAAAATATCTTCAGCTTTTGTAGGTTCTTTCCGCATCCCTTTCGCATACTGCAGCAGAACTTTAGAATGGTCACCTCCTGTCAAAAATTGAGGCTTCGAGTGTGTTTCTGAAGCGGCCCCCTCTCCTTTGGAGAGGGTTGGGGTGAGGACCTCAAAAGAAACCTGCGCTCCCTGAGATTTCCCGATCCAGTATTCCTGCGCATCTTTCAGCGGCTGCGGCCAGTCTAAGGTCTGAAGACCCTGCAATAATCTTTCGGAATAAGCAGTAATTCTCATGCTCCACTGCATCATTTTTTTCTGAAAAACAGGAAATCCGCCGCGTTCAGATTTTCCGTCTTTCACCTCATCATTCGCCAAAACAGTTCCTAATCCTGGACACCAGTTTACGGTAGTTTCAGCTCTGTAAGCCATACGGTAGTTCAGTAAAATGTCCTGTTGATCGGCTTCTGAAGCAGTGCTCCACTCCTCCGCGCTGAAACGGAGCGGTTCATTTTGGGAAGCGGATAGCTGATCCGTTCCATGATCTCTGAAATGCTGAATTAAAGTATGAATAGGTTCCGCGCTGTCCGTCGCTTTGTTGTACCAGGAATGGAAGAGCTGCACAAAAATCCATTGCGTCCATTTGTAATAGGCGGGATCGGAAGTTCTTACTTCACGGCTCCAGTCGAACGAAAAGCCAATTTTTCGCAACTGTTCTTCATACCGCGTGATATTAGCTTCCGTGGTAATCGCGGGGTGCGTGCCGGTTTGAATGGCATATTGTTCTGCCGGCAAACCAAAAGAATCGTAGCCGATGGGATGCAACACATTGAAACCTTCGTGACGTTTGTATCTCGCATAAATGTCGGAAGCGATGTATCCCAAAGGATGTCCCACGTGCAACCCCGCTCCCGACGGATATGGGAACATATCTAAAACATAAAACTTAGGCTTATCGGTGGTGTTCGGCGTTTTATAGGTCTGATTTTCTTTCCAGAATTTTTGCCACTTTTTTTCGATCGATTGATGGTCGTAAAACATTATTTAAATTGTATTTCCGTTAAATCTGCCCTGTATTCAAAACAGATGAATAATTGACAAATTTAAGGTTTTGAAATGAAAAAATCCTCACTAAAACAAGCGAGGATGATTTTGACTGTTCTCAGCCTGAAAAAGCCGATTTTAAATGCAGTTAATCTTTCGTTCTGCGGGCATAAAAAGTAGTTTTCACCTGCACGTTTGTTTCTCCCTGGAAATCATAATTTCCTACCAATTCATAAACCAGTTCCGAAGGTGTTAGTTTTACAACGCTGCCGGATTGGCTTGTACCGTCTTCATTTGTAATGGTTAAAATATTAGAATTGGTGTCATAAGTGTATGTAAAATTTGTTTCGTCCTGTAGGAAACAAGCATCATTCACATCGGCGTAGGTCTTGGAACTTCCTGTATTATTGTCGCTGAACGTGATGCGTCCTTTTTGCTGACAAGTGCTAAACTCGGTGGGTTGATCATAGGCTCCGGTCGTTAAGGTGGCTTTCTGATTTAGACGGTAAGGCTGCCATATTCCCACCAAATTCGGGTCTTCCATATTGTTGTTTTTATCGTCGTCGAGTCGGCAGGATTGTAAGGATACTGTTACAAATAAAAGTAAAATCGGCAAAAGCCAGACGAATGTTCCCGAAAGTCTGCTTTTGCGTCCCAATAATTTTTGGATTTGTGATTTCATAACTTTATTTTTTAGATTATGTTAAACCTTTTCAAGTTCTATGCCATAAATAGCAATAAGATATTTCAGATTTATATCTTTGTGCAAATGCCGTTCGATGCCCGAAATTTCTATTATTACGCCCTGTTTTAATTCATCTCCTTTTTTGGAAGAAACAATCCTGTCTGTTCTGCGTCAAAGCTTTACGGATTGGGAATGGCTCATCACGGACGATAATTCTACCGATAATTCCGTAGAAATCATCAAAAAAATCGATGACCCGCGAATCATTCTTTCTGTTCTGGACAAGAATCAGGGCGCCGGCAATGCGCGAAATAAATCTTTGGAAAAAGCCACCGGAAAATATATCACCTTTTTGGATGCTGATGATTTTTGGGAAGCCAATTTTCTGGACGAAATGATTGCTTTCATGAAAAAAGAAAACGCCGAACTCGCCTACTCCAATTATGCGAGGTGCGACGAAAATTTAACACCGAAAATCGCAGACTTTAAAGCAGATAAAGAAGTCACTTTCGATAACCTGTTAAAGACCTGCCGCCTTTCTTTGCTGAGTTCCATGTACGATTCGGAAAGGGTTGGCAAAGAATTTTTCCCTGCGGGAAGCAAACGTGAAGATCATGTGATGTGGCTTAATCTGCTGAAGAAAATTCCCGTGGGAAAACCGCTGCCCAAAACCATGGCGAAATACCGCATGCACGCAACAAGTGTTTCCCGCAGGAAAACGAATATTATGAAAGATCAATACCTTGTTTATAAAGATTATATGAAATTTTCAACTATAAAATCCTGGTATTACACGGGAAACTGGGCGCTGAATGGCTTTATGAAATACTCAAAAATTTTTAACTGATGGAATATTCGAAAGAATTTAAGGCTGCAATTTCCAATTTCACGTCGCAGGAAAAAGATAAACTCATCATTCGCCTCCTCAAAAAAGACCGTATTTTATCGCACCGGCTTTATTTTGAATTGATCGATGAGGAAACGGAAGACGACAAACGCAGCCAGATGGAAACTATTGTCAAAAATGAAGTGGAAACAGCGGCAAAAAGATACGGACGAACCAAATATTTTCTGCCAAACATTCGAAAGATCAGTGCAAAAATTACCGAGCATGTAAAGATAACGACAGATAAATTTGGCGAAGTTTCTTTAACCTTACTTCTGATTGCTGAAGTTTTAAAAAACATGCCTAAAACCGGCGACCATTACAAACTGTACATTTATCTCCTCAACAAAATTTACAGGTCGTTCATTTTAACGAGAAAACTTGATCCGGATTATTACCTCGAACTGAAAGAGGATTACAAAGCGGTGCACGACCTCATCATGGACAATAAAAGACTGGAAGATCTCACCCTGCACAACGGAATATTTTTGAGTTGGTTTAAACCCGATAACATTCCGGAGCACATCGACCGGATATTAAAAGACGTTAAAGCAGAAGGATTGTTGCGTTAAGTTTGGACAAAAAAATGTCTTCTAAACGCCTTTGGAGATTTGATCGACGATAAACTGGGAAGCATTTGGCTGTTCATCGATAAAACGCCGTGCATTTTCGCCCATTTTCTTTAAAACAGCCGGATCGTTCAGCAAACCTAAAATATAGGGCGCCGCAAAGAACTCGTCTTCAAAAGATTTTCCGCCATTGCGCGCTATCAGTTCGTCGGCCTCGGGATTTTTGGTGTACTGATTTCCGAAAATAACGGGTATTCCGTAATTAGCTGCTTCTAAAACATTGTGAAGTCCTTTCGAATGAAAACCTCCGCCAACAATGGCCAGATCAGCATAAGAATACAGTTTCGACAGCAAACCGATACAGTCGATAATTAAAACTTTCGGATTAAAAAAGTGGCTTTGCTGGCCCTGCGATATTTGCGAATACAGAAGCGCACGCGGAAATATTGTCTTTAAGTGCGCAACCCGCTTCAAATCGTGTGGCGCGATGATTAACTTTACCTCCCTGTTTTTCGAGGCGATAATTTCTGCCAACCGTTCTTCCGATTCCCAGGAACTGCCGAAAACGATGGTTTGCTCATCCTGTTTAAAATCATCGATAAATTCGACAAAACGATCGTTTTCGCGGAGTTGCTTTACGCGGTCGTACCTCGTATCTCCGGACGTGGAAGAATTTTTCAGTCCAATTCCTTTCGCCAAAGCGGTAGAATGTTTTGTTTGATGAAAAAACCAGTCGACATTTTTCTTTAACTGACTTACATTCCACTTTCCGTAAGCTTTAAAGAAGATCTGCGTTTCATAAAAAAGTGCGGAAACTACGTAAACTTTTGCGCCCTGTTTCTTCAAATCCTCTAAAAGATGATACCAATAATCGTATTTAACCGTGAAAAACAGCTCGGTCTTAAAGTTCATCGTAAATTCCTCAACCCACTTTTCGGTATCGAAAGGCAGATAACAGACCACGTCGGCAATTGTATTTTTTTTATGACCTGATCATACCCCGACGGCGAAAAAAAGGTAAGGAGAATCTTGTGCTGCGGAAATTTTTCTTTCAGCTTTTCCAAAACGGGAAGTCCCTGTTCGTATTCGCCTAAACTCGCAGCGTGCATCCAAATGACTTTATCAGTGGGCGAAAATTTTGCTTTCACCAGACCGCAGCTTTGCCGTCTTCCCGCCAGACCTTTCTTTAATTTGTAGTTGAAAACCGCACCCACTCTCATGGCAGCGATCATTAAACGGATAAAAAGATTGTATAAAGAAATCATGCAGAAATTTTTACTTAAAACACACTTCGCAAAAAGCGCAACTTGTGCGTGTGCTGATTCAAATCTCTATTGAAAATACCAGTGGAGTCCAGCAGATCGATGCGCACTTTTCCGTGAGCGTGAATGATTTCTTCCTGGTTCAACAGCAGTCCAACATGCGTTATAATGCCCTCCGAATCTTCAAAAAAAGCCAGATCGCCGGGTTTGCTTTCCTCCACAAAACTCAAAACATGTCCAATTTCCGCCTGCTGTGCAGAATCCCGCGGTAAAGCAATGCCGTGAATTTTATAGATCAACTGCACAAAACCGCTGCAGTCGACTCCGAAAAAACTTCGGCCGCTCCACAGATAAGGCACATTCAGAAAAAGCTGGGCTGTTTCGCCGATATTTTCAGATGTGGGCGCGTTCAGTTCTTTTTTATTTCCCGTGGCGAGCTCGCTTCCCAAAGAAAGCAGCGTTTTGCCTTCCACCAGATCATAAAATCCAACCGTATTTGTAAGTATGTTTGTCGTTCTGTGTGCAAAATCTTCAGCGGAAATTTCTGTGATTTGATTCGTGGAAATCCAACCTTCATACGCATCGAAGTCCGCTTTTATTTTCGCAAAACTGCCCTGAATTTTTATATAGTCAAAAGTTTCTCCATACAGAAGTTGGGACGTCATTTCGGACTGATGCGAATTCTCTGCACGAAGCGGTGCGACTGAAACTGTACAAATTCCTTTATTCATTCTGTGGTCTGAAGATTATCTTTTCCGGATTAAATTAACGCCGTCGCGCAAAGGTAAAATAAGATTTTCGAAATCCTCATCTTTTGCCACCGAATCGTTAAGTTCCTGTATTTTCTGCGTGGAAATCTGCTTTGAATTTTCGTCCAAAACCTTTCCGTACCACAGCACATTATCAAATAAAATAACAGAGCCGGATTTTATTTTGGGCTTGATGAGTTTAAAATATTCCGGATAATTTTCTTTGTCCGCATCGATGAATACGAGATCGAAAATTTCTTCGGTTTCCTCCAAAAAAGTTTTCGCATCTTTCATCTGAAAATCGATTTGGGTGGCAAACTCGCTTTCTCTAAAATACTTTCGGGGCAAATAAGCCAACTCTTCGTTCACATCCAAAGTCGTGATCTTTCCCTCTTTCGATAAACCTTCTGCCAGACATAAAGTAGCGTAACCCGTGAAAGTTCCTATTTCCAGAATGTTTTTGGGCTGCGTCATTTTCGAAATGATCGTCAGCAATCGTCCCTGCTGATATCCGGAAATCATGTGTGGCTGCGTGGTTTTTTGAAAAGTTTCTCTGCGGAGTCTTTTCAAAATATCAGGTTCTGCGGACGCGCGATTTTCGAGGTACCGATCCATTTCCGGGCATTGCTCTTCAAAAAAACTCATGGACTTCTATTTTCAGTCAAATTTAAACATTTTTAAAAGAAAAGCGCTGTTGGAACTTAATGCTCCAACAGCGCTGCCTATAGTATTAAAGAATATGTGCTTAGTTTTTCACCGGTGCAATATCCATCAATTTCATAAATTCATCAAGTTTTGGCATGATGATGATTTCTGTTCTTCTGTTTTCCGCTCTTCCGGAAACTGAAGCGTTCGTCGTTTTCGGGTTGTACTCGCTACGTCCGCCCGCGGTAATTCTGGAAGGATTCACACCGAATTTGGTCTGCAGAATTTTCGCCATCGATGTTGCTCTCAAGGCAGAAAGATCCCAGTTGTCTTTTGGTAAAGTATTGGAATTCAAAGGAACATTATCGGTGTTTCCTTCGATCAATACGGAATACGTATCATAATCGTTGATTACTTTCGCAACTTTTCCTAAAACATCCTGCGCTGCAGGTAAAACATTGTAATCTCCCGTTTTGTACAACATATTGTCGGATAGAGAAATTAAAACCACTCCTTTCAAAACTTTCACCTGAACATCGTTATCTGCGATGTTATCCAAAGAACGTTTCAACTTGTTGGATAAAGCCAAATTCAAACTGTCGTTTTTCGAATTTGTAGAAATCAGTTGTTTGATGTATTTGTTGGACGAGTTAATTTCGCCAATTAACTTATCGATATTGGCAGAACCTTTTCCGCTGTTGGATAAACAGGCATCAAGCGAGGTTTTCAGCGCATCGTTTTGGCCTTTCAGCAAAGCGTTTTCGCTCGCAAGACCTGAATTCACGCCTTTTAAATCCTGAATTTCACGTTGTCTTTCGCCAACATTGGTGATACACTGGTTGTAGTTTTCGTTCAGCGCGTCAAACTTTTTCTGGCTCACGCAGGAGGTCAGCAGGACTGCCGTTCCCAAAATTGCTCCGATTTTTCCTATGTTCATAATATTCTATTTATTCAGCCAAAAATAGGGAAACGATTTTGAACAGAAGAATTATCTTTGCTAAATGTATCTTAAAAAACCTAAAAATTGCTAAACAACAGGACTTTTCAGCAATCTCTGGCGCAACTTCAGCCATCGTTCCGTGAAGAAAAATTTCTGCTTGCTGTAAGCGGAGGCGCCGATTCGATGGTATTGTTACACTTATTTAAAGCGACAAATTTAAATTTTGAAGTTGCGCACGTTAATTATAAGTTACGCGGAGATGATTCCGAGGAAGATGAAGAGCTCGTGCGGAGAATCTCTAAAAAAAACAAGATTCCCTTTCATCTTTACAAAGTTTCAGACAACGAGGAAAAACCCGAAAACTCCATCCAAGAATGGGCAAGAGATCTGCGGTATCGATTTTTCAGAAAAATTCAGCGAGAAGAAAAGCTGAAGTTTCTAGTCTCCGCCCATCATTTAAATGACGAGCTGGAAACCTTTATAATCAATCTTTCAAAAGCCGCGGGGATTAAAGGTTTAAGCGGAATTCCGGCGAACGACAATAACATTTTGCGTCCGCTTCTGCGTTTTTCTAAGGAAGAAATTTACGCGTTTGCGAAGGAAAACAAAATTGAATTTCGCGAAGATGCTTCCAACCAAAAGAGCGATTATTTGCGCAACAGGATCCGAAACGAGATCGTGCCGTCGCTGACGGAAATCAACGAAAATTTTTTAGAAAATTTCGCGAAAAGCCTCTCCTATTTGAATCAAACCAAAGAATTTGTTCAGGAAAAAATCTTGGCGATCGAAAATGACATCATTAAACCAAAAGACGACAGTTTCCTTATTCAAAAGAAAAACTTCCTTAGTCAAAGCGATTTTGTGCAGTTCGAAATCCTGCGCAAATTTGGCTTTAACAGTTTGGAAGAAATCAACAAGATTAAAGAAGCCGAAACAGGCAAAATTTTTATCAGCCGCGATTGGCAAATCCTCATCGATCGCGAAATCGTATGTCTTAAAAGATTAAATAATACCGGTGGAAAAGATTCTGTAAAAGAAGTTGTTTTAACGGTAAATGAAGCCCATCAAATTGTTTTCCCGGAAGAACAGAAAACCGAAATCGAAGTCTTGGGAACCTGTACGTGGAAAATTGATGCCGATAAAGTTCAGTTTCCGTTAAAATTACGGCGAAAAAAAACTGGCGACCTTTTTTATCCCCGCGGCATGAAGGGCCGGAAAAAAATTTCGAAGTTTTTTAAGGATGAAAAAATCCCTATTTTTGCGCAGCAAAAAATTTGGCTCCTTTGCGACGCGCAGGATGAAGTTTTAGGAATTCTTCCCTTTCGTCAGGACCGAAGGTTTGCAGCAGATCAAAAAACTGCACAGGTTATCAGAGTAAAATTATAGCGTTCTATTTGGACCAACGCTCAAAAAGAAAAGTAAAAATGAAATTCAAAAACTGGCTTATCCTTCTTGTTCTCTTTCTCTTTCAGGGAATTACGGCGCAAATTAAAGATCCCGTTAAATTCAAGTATAACATCAATTCGCTGCCGAATAACGAATATGAAGCCGTTTTAACGGCGACCATCGAGAAGGACTGGCATATTTATTCGAAAGATCTGCCGCCGGATTCCGGCATTCCAACTGAAATGAAACTCACGTCCAAAGAAGGCATTGACCTCATTGGAAAGGTGCTGGAAGTAGGAAAGAAACACGATGAGTTCTCGGAAGCATTCGGTGCGCAGATCGTTTACTATTCGGATCTGGTCCAGTTTAAACAGAAATTCAAACTTAAAAATAACGCAAAAGCAGCAAATGTTACGGCTGAAATAACGTATCAAACCTGTAACGACCGCGTTTGTCTGGCGCCGAATACGTTGGAATTTGAGCAGAAAGTGAGCGCCGCCGCATCGGCTCCTGTAACTTCAGAAGAAAACACCGCTGCGGAAAACATCGCTCCAACTTCAGATAGTGCAATGTCTTCTGCAGCACCGGAAAATGTGAATTCTGTTTCCGCTGCTGCGCCAAAACAGGAAGGTCTGAAAGTCGCATCTTTGGATTTCGCCAGCCCCCAAACGGATTGTGGCATTGTACAGGAGCAAAATTCCGAAAATCTTTGGATGTACCTGCTTCTCGGCTTTTTCGGCGGGTTGATCGCGTTGCTCACGCCTTGCGTTTTCCCCATGATTCCGTTAACGGTTTCTTTCTTTACGAAAGGTTCCACCGACAAAGCAAAAGGGAAAAGAGACGCCATTATTTATGGTTTTTTCATCCTTTTAATCTTTGTTTTGCTCAGCGTTCCCTTCCATATTATCGATGGAATTGCGGGGAATATTTTTAATGAGATCTCCACAAGCGTCTGGCTGAACATCACCTTCTTTATCATCTTTATATTTTTTGCGGGAAGCTTTTTTGGATATTACGACATCACCTTGCCGAGTTCCATCGCGAATAAATCGTCGCGCGCCGAAGATGCGGGCGGAATTATCGGAATTTTCTTCATGGCGTTAACTTTGGTTATCGTTTCTTTCTCGTGTACGGGCCCAATTTTAGGAAGTTTGTTAGGAAGCGCCGTCACGGGATCTTCCAATGTTCCGATGTTGTTGACGTTCGCTTTGGCAGGATTTGGCTTAAGCTGGGCCATTGTTTTTGGCTTGCTCGCTTTATTTCCGCAGGCTTTGCAAAGTTTACCGAAATCCGGTGGCTGGATGAATACAGTGAAAGTAGTTTTAGGATTCATTGAACTGGGATTAGCACTGAAATTTTTGTCGAAAGCCGATCTGGTGTCGAAAACATTTTTCCTGAAAAGAGAACTGTTTATCGTGATCTGGATTCTAATTTCTATCGCCTTGGTGCTTTATTTATTCGGAAAAATCAGATTTCCGCACGATGATAAAAAAGCTAAAATTTCTTTAACGAGAAAAATAGTGGGCGTCCTCGGAATTGGGTTTGTAATTTATCTTATTCAGGGACTATTTCCCGCAGAACGCCCGAAACTGCAATATTTAAGTGGCATTTTGCCGCCCATCAACGTGAGTTATCTGCACGACGAAAAAGATGGAATTTTAGGAATGCATCCGGCGCATGATTATTTCGAAGCCATCGAACTGGCGAAAAAAGAAAATAAACCTGTCCTTATCGACTTCACGGGATATGGTTGCGAAAACTGCCGGAAAATGGAAGAATTCGTCTGGAGCGAACCCGACATTCTGCCGATCTTACAAAACGAAATTATCCTGGCGTCTCTTTACGTTGATGATAAAGAAGCCCTGCCGGAAAGCGAGCAAACGTCGATCGACATGGGGAACGGGCAGAAAAAAAGATCAAAACAATTGGTGATAAATGGAGTTTGTTCCAGCAGATTAATTTTAATAATAATTCGCAGCCGCATTATGTTTTGGTTTCTCCAGAGGGAAAAGTGATCAACAGACCGGTTTCGGGCTATATGCCGAAAGAGGATTTCAAAAGCTTTCTGGAATGCGGAATCAGCTTTTTCAAGACGAAGAGATGATAAATGCTTCGAGACTTGACTTTCTATTTTAATAAAAAATAACCAACGATTTGCCGTTGGTTATTTTTTTGGGAGAATAACTTTCCTTTATTCTAGCCCGGATCGCAGCGGAAATCCTTTTTTTGCGCAAGCAAAAAAGATTGCAGCGGAGAGCCGGAGGATCTGTCGAGAGAGCAGAAAATTTGGCGCTCCTCAAAAAAGAATTAGTTTACGGGCACGCTGTTGAAACCTACGGAGGCTTTCAGCGATATATCTGAAGTCGGCGACTGTTTCAAGACATAAACTATTTTTGCCTGTACAGCACCGGATTTCATCATGTTGTCGAGTTTCTGAGAGGTGTTAACATCCATAGAAAGCGAATTTCCCACGTTATCGGGAATAGACTCCCGCGAGGCGACCAAAACCTGATTGCTGCCGTTGTTGGAGAGATAAACTTTCACCGATTTGAAAACGCCCATACTGGTATCAGATCCAACCGATAACGTCGCGTTAGAAACCGTAATATCTTTTACATTCGCACCGGATCCGGTTAACTGATTCACACTTTGCGCAGCCGAAACACTGGAAAGCTCAATATTTGCTGGCGAACCGGCAGCTACCAAAACGGTGGCGTTGTACGGAAATGTATTTTGTAAAATGGAGGATACGGTGGAGCAACTTGCCAGAGTTGCCGTGGCAACGACTGCGGAGAAGAATAAATTTTTCATAATCTTAAATTTTAATTGAAAAGGTTACATTCAGATATTGTACCAACTGAATTAATTAACACAAGATTAACTTTTGGTTTACCCGTGTAGACAGGGTTTCGCAGGGAAATAGATTTGAACGGATCAGCTCGAAAACTACCTTTATCGGAGGTTAACCGTGAATTTTCCTGTGGTTTCGCCCGAAGCCATATTGCTTTTCCCGACCAGCAACCAGATCTCTCCGTTTTCCTTGATTTCATACGTGATGTCGCGGCCAAAGGGTCCGTCGTAATCACCGTTTGCCAACTTAATCTGGGTGAAACGGATGTTCATTTTGGCGTTTTCGGGCACGATGGTTCCGGAGATTTTAGGACCTTTGAAATTCTTGATTTTCAAGATCAGTTGCTGGTCAGCCTTCGTAAATTCGTCTGTGATTTTCAGGGGCAGCATATCGCCGTTGAGGGTTTTGATGATTTTATTTCCGTCGACGGCGCGGAATGTCTGCGAAATTTCCTTTGAATTTTGAACACTGTCTATGGAAAGTACGCCTTCACGGACGGAATCTCTGGAGTGTTCGACCACGTTTTTATCAATGGCTTCGGTGGAATCGCTGTTGGCTGCGGTTTTCGCGACCACTTCCTTTTTCGTGCAGGAAAATAAAAGAACGGGAATCAGCAAAAATAATTTTTTCATTTTAGGGAATTTTTAAGGTTTGGTTATAGAGATTTTCGGACAGAAAAGTTCCGTATTTGGGTTCTCTTGCGCGAAAATTCAAATCGATTTTATCGGGGAATTTTTGCCTTAAAATCTCATCGTTAAAATTAAAAGTGGAAAGGAAATCGTAAGTTCCTTTGCCGGCGTCGAGGTTATAACGCGTCGCAATTCCACCCCAATTTATAAAACTGCAAACCAAAACTGTTCCATAGAAATACCAAATCATGTGGTTAAAAAGAAAAGCGTTTGTTTTTTGGCGTTGAATTTTTAAAAAAGTAACTATTAAGCCAATCACGCATAAAATAAGAAAGGCATACACGCCCAAACGTTTGTACGTAACGCCCAGCTTCAAAATATATTCGGCGTTTTTGGCGGCGGCGGAAAGCACGAGGATGATGTTCATGGCGATCCAGATTTTAGCCAGAATTTTCAGTAGTCCCGCCTTTTCATCAAAATTGAAATTACCTTTAAAGTAAAAAAGGATGACAACGATGGCCATGATGATCGAAAGAATGACGGCGTTTACACGTTCATGGGTTTCAGCAGAAAGCTGATTTGGTGTTTTTGCAACCTCGACAAACTGTTCATAGTTAAAAGTGAGAATGAAAATAAAAAGCAGAACGTTCAGAATAAACAGAGAAATAATTCCGCTTTTCCGCTCTGCATCTGCCGGTAGAAAAGCATAAGTGGAAGAGCGAATTTTGTCTTCGTTCACGAAGTCGTTTTTTAAATGATGGTTCGCCGTAAAGATAAAGCGGTAAATTTTAAAATTCCAGAAGTTGAAACCCAGAAAAAATCCCGCAAGGCCGATACCGAGAAACTGCCAAAAATCAAAATCGAATTCGAAAGCGGTGAAAAGGTTTGAAAAATGGTCGCTGCCGAGGGAATAAATCCCGAAGAAGATGAGAAGAAAGAGGACGGGAATCAAGACAACCGAAACAAATTTCTGGCAGCCTGCGGATGTGGTCGTTTTCGGCAGCCACTCCTGCACCTGAAAAACGCAGTAGATAAACGTGATGAAATTGGTAATAAACACCGGAATCACTAGAATAGATTTTAAATCTCCTTTTTCAGACAGGAAAGCGAGCAGAAAAAGAGAAGTCAAAACGGCGACCAGAGAGACCAAGTCGCCATAATACGCAAAGGCAAAACTGGATAAAATGCTCAGCGCAAAAACGGCGAAAAAAGATTTTGTCCGGCGTTCATTCCATGTTTTAAAAAACGTAAGCACCGTGTAAACGACACCCAGAATTCCAACATTAATGCCGGGCGTTTCGCCGTAGAACAGCGTAATAAACAGGACGGTTGAGAGCAGGATTAAATGGTATTTTTTCATGATGTTTTATTTAAGGTTTCAGAATTCTTAAAATTAACTGCCGGCAAAAGGACTTCCGAAAATCCCGACAGCCAGTTCTGCCCACACCAAAAGCAACACGAGAAGGCACAAGGCGATGTAGAAAAACCGCTTCCCTGCACTTGGCATCTTTCTTAAAATATAATCGATGCAGAAAGCGGTAAAAAACAGTAAGCAACCCATGATGGCAAAGTCCGAAGCTGTCCACACGACTTCGTTTGTAAACTGCATGGCGATGAGCGGAACGCTTAACACTGCTGCTGGCACTGCGTAAATGAGCAGGGTTTGTTTCGTGGTTTTCATAAGGTAAATTTTAAATTATTATAAAGTTCTTTGAGATTCAAAGTTAATTTTCAAAAAAATATAGGATTAATTTCCCAAGAGTTTTTCCAGGCCCGCAAGATGTTCTGCAAAGGCTTTTCTGCCATTCTGTGTGACGCGGTATGATGTTTTGGGCTTTTTTCCCACAAACTCTTTTTTCACCTCAATATATTTCGATTTTTCCAACGCGGTGCTGTGGCTCGCCAAATTGCCGTCGGTAACCTCCAACAGATTTTTCATTTCCGTAAAATCAACCCAGTCGTTCACCATTAAAACGGACATAATGCCCAACCTGACGCGGCTTTCGAATTCTTTGTTGAGATTATTAATATTGATCATCTGAAAGTGAGACACAGAAATCTTTAGTTCCGCGTTATTTTTTTTGATTATTTATCCAAAGATATTTTTAAAATGTGTTTACCGGTACTTTTTATACATCATTAATCCATACACAATATGTAACACGCCAAAACCGAAGGCCCAAAAGACCAGGCCCCAACCCAAAAAGAAAAATGCGAGCAAACCCAAAATAATTTGGCAATAACCCAGATATTTCACATCGGTGAGCGTATATTTCTCGGCGTTGATTAACGCCAGCCCGTAAAAAATTAAAGTTGCCGGCGCAATTAAAACAAAAAGATGATGATAAAGCAAACCTAAACAAAACAATGCGCCCGTAAGCAAGGGCACTCCAAAATTAAAAAGCAGCCGCTGCGTGGTCTTGTCCCAAATTTTTAGGTTGTTCGCTTTACTTTTTCTGGCGGTAAAATAATATCCCGACAAGAGCGCCAACGCAAGAATCGCGAATCCGATAAGAGACAATTCTTTAACGAGACCTAGGGAAAAAACATTTCTGTTTCCCTCAAAATAACTGATGCCTTCCCGCTGAAAAACAAAATACACATAAACCGCCCCGGCCAGCGCCACCAAGCCGGCGAAAACTCCAGAAAGTCCGCTCAGGGAAATAAAGCGGGAACTTCTCTCCATCATGGAGCGAATATGCGAGAGGTCTTCGTGATAGTTTTTTGATTCCATAAAAAGAACTTTGAACTGCAAAGTTATAAATTAAATTGAATTAACAAAATAAAATTAAGCTCTGAAGCAAAAAAATTTTAAAAAATATATCTTTATAGTATTGTTTGCAAATCACAACGTTACTTTCGCAGATACTTATAAACTTCCTGTTCATGAAAATAAAAAACTATCTTCTCCCGTTCATTTGTTTCACCGTACCAAGCATGAATGCTCAAAATCTGACTTCCTATGTCAATCCTTTTGTCGGCACGAAAAACATGGGCCACACCTTTCCCGGCGCCACAACGCCGTTCGGAATGGTTCAGCTTTCTCCCGAAACGAATCAGGAACCTTATGCCATCGACGGAAAATACAATCCTGAAACGTACCGTTACTGTTCCGGTTATCAATACGAAGACGAAACGATTTTTGGATTTTCGCACACGCATTTCAGCGGAACGGGACATTCGGATCTGGGCGATTTTTTAGTGATGCCAACAGTAGGGGAACTCCGTTTAGAACCTGGAAAAGCTGAGGAACCAAAAGGCGGTTATCATTCTCAATTTTCGAAAGATACCGAAAAAGCAAGTCCGGGATTTTATGAAGTTTTTTTGAAGGATCATGGAATTAAAGCGGAACTCACCGCCACCGAACGCGTTGGTTTTCACAAATATACTTTTCCGAAATCTTCAGATTCGCATATTATTTTAGATCTGATGTCAAATATTTACAACTATGATTCTAAAAATGTCTGGACTTTTGTTCGGGTGGAAAACGATTCTACTGTAACCGGTTACCGCGAAACGACGGGTTGGGCCAGAACGCGAAAAGTATTTTTCGCCATGAAATTTTCTAAACCCTTTAAAAGTTACGGCAGAAAACGTTACGAGAAAGTAGAATACAACGGCTTTTACCGAAAATTCAACGAAAATGAAAATTTTCCGGAATTTGCAGGGAGACAGATCCGCGCGTACTTCGATTTCGACACGGCGGAAAATGAATCAATCCTTATTAAGTTCGCATTATCCGGCGTTTCTACGTCCGGCGCACTCAAAAACCTGGAAGCTGAAATTCCGGGTTGGGATTTTGAACAGGTTAAAAAGGAAAGTGCTGCCAAATGGGAAAAAGAACTGTCGAAAATTGAAGTTGAAACTCTCACGGAAAACGATAAAAGAACTTTTTACACGGCAATGTATCACACCATGATGTCGCCGGTGCTCTATCAGGATGTCGATGGAAAATACCTGGACATTGATCAGAACATTCACAACGCGAAAGATTTTACCAATTATACCATCTTTTCCCTGTGGGACACGTATCGTGCGCTTCATCCCCTGTACAACATCATTCAACCGAAAAGAAACAACGATTTCATCAAGTCCATGCTCTCGCATTCCCGGCACAGCGTTCATAAAGCTTTGCCGATTTGGAGTCATTATGCAAACGAAAACTGGTGCATGATCGGTTATCACGCGGTTTCAGTTTTAGCAGATGCTGTCGCAAAAAACACAACCGACGCAGATTTAAATAAAATGCTGGAAGCAAGCCGCACTTCTTCCAATTTGAAATATTATGATGGAATTGAAGATTATCTGAAGTACGGTTACGTTCCGGAAGATAAAAGCGATGCTTCCGTATCCAAAACTTTGGAATATGCTTATGACGACTGGTGTATTGCGCAACTGGCGAAAAAATCCGGCGATCTAAAAACGGAAGCGGAATATTTAAAACGCAGTGAAAGTTATAAAAACGTTTACAATCCAAAATCCGGATTTATGCATCCGAAACTTGCCGACGGAACTTTTAAAAAAGAATTCGATCCCATGGATACGCACGGACAGGGATTTATTGAAGGTAATGCTTTTAACTATGGCTTGTATGTTCCGCAAAATGTTCCCGAAATGATCAGAATGATGGGCGGAAAAGCAAAATTCTCCAAACATCTGGATGAAATTTTCACCACCGAAATTGCAGAAAAATATATCGAAAAAAACGAAGACATTACACGCGACGGAATTATCGGGAATTATGTTCACGGCAACGAACCGGGCCATCATATTCCTTACCTTTATAATTATACAAATGACGCGTGGAAAACGCAGGAGCGCGTCAGAAACATTATGCAGAAAATGTATTCGTCCGGCGTGGACGGACTTTGCGGAAACGATGATGCCGGACAAATGAGCGCGTGGTATATTTTTTCAGCGCTGGGATTTTATCCCGTTTTGCCGGGTTCCGACGAATATCAGTTCGGCTCGCCCAACGTAAAATCGGCGAAGATCAATTTAGAAAACGGCAAAATTTTAACCATCAAAACCCAAAACCAGGCGGAGAAAAATGTGTACGTTTCAAAAATAACGGTAAATGGGAAAGAAGTCAAAAATCACATTTTGAAGCATGCAGATATCGCGAATGGCGGCGAAATCGTTTTTATAATGAGCTCAAAACATTCAAAATAATATTTTAAAATAATTACCTTTGACCCTCAAATAAAACAATGCTGAACAATCTTCGTCATAAAATGGAAAGGCAATGGTTTGGCGTCCTCACACGCATGGGCGCAAAACTCGGCATCCCCGTGTCGAAACTGCGCGTCTTTTTCATCTACTCCACTTTCGCGACCGCCGGCGTTTTCTTTTTAATCTATTTGGGTCTTGCCTTTACCCTTTGGATCAAAGATATGTTTATTACGCGACGACCGAGTGTTTTCGATCTGTAGCTAAAAAATTTGGTTTTAACGGCTTAAAATTTGTTTGGAAGTTTCCATTAACACTTTGAAAAGCAATTCATGGAATATATTCAGGTGACCTCTTTCGATGATTTCGGCACAGCGGAAATCTTCAAATCCTATTGCGAGACTTTTCCCGAAGATGAAAGACGCAGCGAAGCGCAGTTCCGCAGTCTTTTGACGAACCCGAAAGCCAAAGTTTTTTCAGTTTTAAAGGACCTGAAAAATATTGGTTATCTCGTCTCCTGGGAACTCACGAACTTTGTATTTGTGGAGCATTTCGAAATTTTCTCTGAGTTCCGCAGTTTAAAGTACGGTTCGGAAATCATTGGCGACCTTTTTAAAAATTATTCCCACATCGTTTTGGAAGTTGAGCCCGAAAGTCAGGGTGAGGACGCCAAAAGAAGAATTGGATTTTACGAACGGAACGGCTTCCACATCATCGACGAAAATTACGTACAGCCGTGTTACGAGCATGGAAAAAACGATTTGGATCTTTGGCTTCTCGCGAACTGGGAACCTGATAATGTGCAGTTTGTGAAGGAAGAAATTTATGATGTTGTTTACTGTTTTTAAATATCTTTTTTATTTAGAAAATTTCTAATTTTTACTCACTTTTTTTTACTTAAAAAATCCCTGACGAAAGAAATAATCAATCAACTTCGTACTCGAGCTTGATGGTAATGCTTGCCTCCTTGTCTTTGGAGGAAGTATTAAAAGTTCCGCCGTAGGAATATTCTTCCGTCGAATTGGGCGCGGTAATCTGCGTGATTCCCATGGTGGCTTTTTTCAGATTCCCCAATTTTGCGCCGGCATTTTCTGCAATTTTTTCGGCACGCTGTTTCGCATCTTTTGTGGCGTCGGCGATCATTTGATGCTTCACGTCGGCGAGTTTGGTGTAGAAATAATTCGGGGGCGAGGACGTAAATTCGATGCCTAAATTGATGATTTCTGTAATATTTCTGGAAAGATTTTCCACCTTTGCGACATCTTTGCTGTCGATGGACACGGTTTGAGAAAGCTGATATCCAGCGAAAGTCTGCGTGCTTCGACCATTGGCATCGCTGCCGTAATTGAACTGTTTCTGAATATCCACTGCGGAAAAAACCATTTGGTTTTTCGGAATTCCTTTTGAAGTTAAATAGTTTTCGATGACTTTCTTATCGTTGGCCAATTCGTCGTAAGCGGATTTCAACTCAAAACTGTTTCGCGAAAAATTTCCGCTCCAGGCGATGAGATCCGATGTAAATTTATTCGTGCCCAAACCCGTGACGGAAATGGTATTGTCGGCTTTATTTCTGTTTTTAATGGCATTCCCGAGAAAAGCCAAACCGATGATAAATCCGGCGGCAGCAATGGCGATGGCGATGATATTTCTGTTCATAATTTTTTTTGTCTTTAAAAATTAAAGTTAAGTATTATTTTTTCTGTAGCTGAATTTTTTCCTGACGGCTTTCCTTTCGAATTGCCCTAAAGACCATATTTAAAATTCTAATATATCTTTAGTTCTAAAATTGACGCATCTATTTTCTACTTTTCTTTTTTGATGGTTCATTGGGCAGGTTTTTTCGATATGCCTCAATTTTCCGGTAGCACTCGCGCATAAAACGCGAAAGATCGTAAGAGGTGCAGTAGCCGCGAAACAAAATCTCCTTCCGGTCGAAGTTGCGAAAAATGTAATAAATGAAAGGCTGAATCTCCGACGGCGTTAATTTCAAATCTTCCAGAAAAAAAGATGGATGAATATTTGCCACCAGAAAGTTCATAAAATCAACGTCATCCCATTGGTTATCAATCTTACCAACAAAAAAACCAGAGCCGACCGGTTGCACAAATTCGCCTGGTTTTGCCGCCAGAACTTCCGGTGCAGAATCTGAACGGATGTATTTTGCGGTTTCCCCTTTTAGTTTTGCAGTAGGTTTTTTGTCTCCAACATTTTTAAGATCTTGGTCTAAAACACCTGTAGGAATATGCGATATTTCCACTTCTTCTATTTCTTCCGGCCGTCGTGTTAAAACAACATTGAAAACATTCTTGAAATCACTTTGATTTACTACTCTAAAATTTCTTTCAAAACCTTTCCGTACAAACCGCAATTCAGTTTCAGCCGCAGCTTTAATGCTGAATTTGCCGCCGGTATCGGTGTAGGCCTTTTCTCCCGTCTGCATATTAAAAACAATTACGGCAGGAAGCGTATTTTCATCTTCGTCGGTTACAACACCGGAGACGTTTTGAGACAAAAGAAAGGCTGAAAAGTTTAGAAATAAAAGAACAAAATACCGCCTCATCAAGATCCTACTTTATGCGTTTTAATATATTCCATGTAAGCCATTTTCATATCGGCAGTAATGGCGGCGACATCAAAATTTTTGCGGTATTTTTTGGCCAAAGAATAAGATTGGTCGACGTAAATCAGAAAGCGGTCGATCTCTTCTTCGTCAAAACCACGCGACGTGTAGAAACTTAAATCTAAAGTATTTTTTATTCGGCGGTAAAAATCCTGCGTTTCTGCATAATTGGCCGTCGTGAGCGGTGGATTCTTTATTTTTCCAAATAGTCCGGATAAAGCCGAGGCGATGCCGAGCATGTTAACCTGACCTGCATTCATGTTCGGATTTGCAAATGCCGAAGGTGTGCGCAGCTGCGGATAAACTTCGGTAGGCTTCGATTTCATATAGGACGTCATTGTTGAATTGAGCGCTACTACCCGCTTGGCAGGTTCCAGCGCTTTGATGTCTTTTTTTAAATTTCCCGTGGCCTGAAAAGCGAGCTGAACTTCGGGAATGAGATAAGGCGATTTAAGAAGCGCAACATTCAGCGGTTTGGAATAACTCTCCGCAGAAATTTTGATACTGTTTCGGTCGTAGCCACTTTTCACAAAGCGCAGTTCGTCGAATCTCCGTGCGGCGATCATGTAATTTCCGTCCTTATCCGTAAGGGTTTTTTCGTCGGTGCGTACGTTGAGGATAACGACGCCGGAGAGTTCGGTCCCGAAGTCCGAGGAAACCTTGCCGAAGATATACTCCTGCGCAGAGGCCAGCATTGAAAGTTGAAAAAAGAGAAGAAATAGTAGTTTTGTTTTCATACAGAATATTTGAGTAAATGTAATTTGTAATTGCAGCGCTTTCGCGCTTCTGGGTTTGAGTTTTTAAAATTTTAATTGACTTTAACGCGTTTTATGATTTTTTTGGAATTTTTGCTTTTTGATTTTGTTAAAATTTTCGATTCTCGTGGGAGATTTTTTCCGCAAATTCTTCGAAAGATTGTGGATTTTGGGAACCTTGTCAAGGTTGGATGGGGATTTGAATTTTGAAAATGCTCAGAAAGAACTGGGAGTTTGATATTGATCACAAAATTATGAAGAAGCGCGATCTGCGTAAGGGATTGAAGTGGAAATCCCGGAATGAAGCAAAGCGGAATGAGGAATTGCAACGGAAAGCCCGACCTGAAGGAGGAAACGGAGGCTCGTTTTAAGACGAGCCGTAATGACCGACTGAGGGTTACGCCCAAATTGAGTTGTTGAGTTATTGAGTGGTGGAGTTATTGAGTTGTTGAGCGCTTGAGTGGATGAGCGCTTGAGTGGATGAGTTGTTGAATGTTTCCTTTTGTGAATATGGTTGCGATTCTGTATCTTTGTGGTCTTACAAATTGGGGTTGACTGGTTTCGACAGCAAGATCAATGGGTAAGGTAGCATGCAGAGAACCGTGACGCGATCTCTTTAATCCCTTGTCACAAAATTTTAACTGGCGACCAAGAGTTTGCTCTTGCAGCTTAATCCGAATTACAGTAGGATTCAGCGCTTTCCCGAAGATAGTACGGAAGCAAGATGTCTCCCAAATGCTTCGTTCTGCGGCGTTTGATTTTGAGGCATAGCAATGCGGAAATAAGTCCCGAAAGACTTCGGTTCGGGATCGAAAACCAAAGAAGTTAAGTGGTAAATTGGGTGTCTGTGCTCTGTTTGCCATCGAAAATTAATTGCAGAATAAGCATGTAGAAGTCTTATGTGTTGCTTGTTTGGACGAGGGTTCGAATCCCTCCAACTCCACTTAAAACCCTGTAAATCAAATATTTACAGGGTTTTTTTTATGATAACAATACCATTTTTACTTTTTTATGAAGAGCGATATGGTTTCCTTCTACTGTAATGTTTTCCGGCAATCTTTACCCTAATTTTTACCTGATGACGCACTTCCAAAATTCTTATTTTTTGGAGAGATATTTGCATATTTATTAGGTCTTAAACTCTGCAAAGCGTACCATTTCTGTCTGTATAAATCAACTAAACATTCGCCGCAGAAACTCATCATAACTTCTTCAGTCGTTTCGATTGTTTTAATGGGATAGGCCCATTGCCAGCCCGTTTCGATATCGAGCCAAATCTTAAAAATAATTGAAGAACTCACTATAAAGAACCCTTCTCATGGAAAACAAAGATTTAATTCAGAAAAGTATCGATACCGTACGGGTATTGTCCGCCGATGCCGTTCAAAAAGCAAATTCGGGACATCCCGGCACACCCATGGCGCTCGCGCCGCTCGGCCATGTTTTATGGGCAGACACAATGCATTACAATCCAAAAAATCCCGACTGGCCTAACCGCGACCGTTTTGTCCTGTCCTGCGGCCACGCCTGTATGCTCCAGTACAGCTTCCTTTATCTTACCGGTTACGGAATTTCCCTGGACGACATCAAAAATTTCCGACAACTCCACAGCATTACCGCCGGTCATCCGGAATATGGTTTAACCCCCGGAATTGAAGTTACAACGGGTCCTTTAGGTCAGGGCTTCGCAAACGGCGTCGGAATGGCGATCGCACAGCAATATATGGCAGCGCGATACAACAAACCGGATTTTAATCTTTTTGATTATAAAATTTACGCCATCTGCAGTGACGGTGACATTATGGAAGGCGTCACCGCGGAAGCCGCTTCTCTCGCGGGACATCTGGGCTTGGGAAATATGATTTATTTTTACGACAGTAACAGCATTACGATAGAAGGCGATACCGACCTTGCGTTCGACGAAGATGTTTCGAAAAGGTTTGAAGCTTACGGTTGGCATGTTCAAAATTTGCCCGACATCAACGATCTCGATGCGCTTTCGGAAGCCATTAAAAATGCACAAAACGAAACCGACCGGCCGTCTCTCATCAAAGTTCGAAGCATTATCGGCTACGGAAGTCCAAACAAACACAACAGCGCCGACGCCCACGGTTCGCCTCTGGGAAAAGATGAGGTGCGATTGGTAAAAGAAAATTTCGGCTTCGATCGGGATAAGGATTTTGATGTTCCGGCAGAAGTTCTCGGTTATTACCATACTGTCGCGGAAAAATCAGCCAAGAATGAAAGCGACTGGAACGAACTCTACAAAAAGTATAAGGAAAGACATCCCGATCTTGCGAAAGAATATGAAACCATAACTTCCGGCAAACTGCCTGAAGGTTGGGAGGAAAAACTGCCCGTCTTCGAAGCCGGGGAGGAACTGGCGACCCGTAAAGCTTCCGGTAAAACTTTAAATGCTATTGCCGAATTTCTTCCACAACTCATTGGCGGTTCTGCTGATTTGGCACCTTCTACGGATACCAATCTCGAAGCGTATAAATCTTTCTCCCCCAAAAACCGGGAGGGCCGAAACTTTCATTTCGGCATCAGAGAACATGCCATGGGAGCCGTTCTTAACGGAATGGTGCTGAGTAATTACCTCATCCCGTACGGTGCAACGTTTTTAATTTTTTCTGACTATATGCGCCCGCCACTGCGCCTGGCTGCCATTATGAAAGTCCGGACAATTATGGTTTTCACGCACGACAGCATTGGTTTGGGCGAAGACGGCACAACGCATCAACCCGTTGAGCAGTTGATTGGACTGCGAGCCGTGCCCAATTTAACGGTCATCCGCCCCGCTGATGCCAATGAAACCGCACAGGCCTGGCGCGTCGCCATTAAACATACCGATGGACCCGTGGTAATTGCGTTGACGCGGCAGGGAATTCCCATCATCGATCAAAAGAAATATTCGGGTGCCCAAAACCTGGAAAAAGGCGCGTACATCCTGTCGGATTCAGAGGGAGAACCGCAAATTATTCTCATCGCGACAGGTTCGGAAGTTCATTTGATCTTAGAAGCGCAGGAAGAGTTAAAGAAGAGCAACATTCAGGCGCGCGTGGTAAGTATGCCGAGTTGGAATTTATTTGATAAACAGGACGACACCTATAAAGAAGAGGTTTTTCCCAAAAACATCCGGAAAAGATTAGCCGTAGAAGCCGGCTCGCCTGTCGGTTGGATGAAATATACGACCGATGACGGCGATGTTATTGGCATTAATCGATTCGGCGAATCGGCGCCTGGAGAAGAAGTGATGAAAGAATTTGGTTTTACCGTTGAAAATGTAGTGAAGCGCGCCAAAGCACTCCTTTCTTTAAAAGTTTAAATTCCGGTGAAATTAAATTTCATTTAAAACTTTTCAAACAAAAATAAAAATGTCCCAACAATCATTAAACACAATAGGCATCTGCGCAGATCACGGCGGTTTCGACCTGAAAGAAAAGATCAAATCTTTTTTAAAGGAAAATAACTTTGACGTCGTGGATTTTGGGGCTGAAACTTTAGATAATGCTGATGATTTTCCGGATTATGTGATTCCGCTCGCTAAAGCAGTGGCGTCGGAGGAAGTTTTTCGTGCAATTGCGATCTGCGGAAGCGGCGTCGGCGCGAGTATTGCAGCGAACAAGATCGCCGGCGTACGCGCAGCCTTGATCACCGAGCATTTTTCTGCACACCAGGGCGTGGAAGATGATGATATGAATTTAATCTGTCTCGGCGGCCGAATTACGGGATTTGCGAGCGCAGAAGAATTGGTTTTGGCTTTTTTGAATGCTAAATTTATCGGTGCCGAAAGACATCTGCGGCGCTTGCGAAAAATTCAGAACCTCGAAATAAGCTAGTGAAAAGTACGCAGCAGTGCTGCTCTTTTCAAATAAAATTTTAAAAATAAAAGAAAATGAATCCATTAAACGAAATACGACAACTTGATCAGAGCATTTGGCTCGATCTGCTCGACCGCGAAATAATGAACTCGGGCAAGCTTCAAAATTTAATCGATAACGACGACCTGCGCGGACTGACTTCAAACCCATCTATCTTTCAAAAAGCCATCAGCGGCAGTGAAGATTACGATGCAGACATCCTGAAATTATCCAAAGAAACAGATAATAATCCGGCTATTTTTCTGGATTTAGCCATCGCAGACATTCAACGGGCCGCGGATCTTTTCAAACCGGTCTACGACAAAACGGGCGGAAAAGATGGATTTGTGAGTCTGGAAGTTTCACCCTTCTTAGCGCGGGATACCGACGGTACGATCGAACAGGCGCGGGATCTTTGGAAAAGAGTGGACCGCAAAAATGTGATGATTAAAATCCCCGGAACCAAAGAAGGTTTAACGGCCATTCGGGAATGTTTGCGCGAAGGCATCAACATTAATGTTACGCTGCTCTTCGGACTTCCGCGCTATAAAGAGATCACGGAAGCTTATTTGGGCGGCCTCGAAGACCGGCTTAAAGATGGAAATTCGATTGAAAATATTTCTTCAGTTGCAAGTTTCTTCCTCAGCCGAATTGATGTAATGGTCGATCCGCTCCTCGAAGAAAAAGGCGCGCAAAATCTAAAAAGTAAGGTGGCCATCGCTTCTGCGAAAAAAGCCTATCAAATTTATCTTGAAATGATAGCAAGCGACCGCTTTAAGAAACTCGAAGAACAGGGCGCACAGCGCCAACGCGTGCTTTGGGCCAGTACGAGCACGAAAGATCCGGCGCTGAGTGATGTTTTATATGTAGAAAGTCTTATCGGAAAAGACACCATTAATACATTGCCTTTGGAAACCATCGATGCGTTTCGCGATAACGGGAAAGCAACGGATACATTAACCACAAATCTCGACGAAGCCGACCGAATCCTGGCAGAAGTGCAAGAAAAAGGTATCGATATGGACGAAATCACGCAGAAGCTGGAAAACGAGGGAATTGAGAAATTCAACGAAGCTTACGAAAAACTCCTCAAAAGTATCCGCGACCAAATCCGCGAAAAAGCTGACGAGAAATAAAAAAGCAGAAATTTATTTCACGGATATTTCCCAAAAAAGTATGCATTTGTAAATTTTAAACAGATATTAAAACAATGAAAGAAGAAAATAAAAGCGCCTTCGGAATGATCGGCCTCGGAACAATGGGTTCCAATCTCCTCCTCAATATTGTCGATAACGGATACACCTGTTCCGGTTACGACATCAGTCCTGATAAAGTTGTCGCGCTGAACCTGTTAAATCCGGACGCAATCCACGGCTTTACCGATATGAAAGAATTTGTGATGAGCCTGAATAGCCCGAAAATCGTGATGATGCTCGTGCCTGCGGGACCGATTGTCGACAGCGTAATTGAAGAATTATTGGCAGTTCTCGACAAAGGCGACATTATTATCGACGGTGGAAATTCCCACTTTGTGGATACCGACCGCCGCTTCAAATATTTAGAAGAAAAAGGATTTCATTTTATCGGCATGGGCGTGTCCGGCGGCGAAGAAGGCGCAAGAAAAGGTCCGAGCATGATGCCCGGCGGCGATAAAGATGCGTACAAAGTCGTCAAACCCATTCTAACAAAAATCGCGGCGCAGGTGAACGGCGACCCTACCGTTGCGTATATGGGCGAGCGTTCCGCGGGACATTTTGTGAAAATGGTGCATAACGGAATTGAATATGCTTTGATGCAGCTGATCTCAGAGACCTACGAAGTTTTAAAACATGGGCTGAAACTAAGCGACCCGGAAATGCACGAAGTTTACAAAAAATGGAACGACGGCCGTTTGCAGTCTTATCTGCTCGAAATTACACGCGATATTTTTGCCTTTAAAAATGATGGCGAAGATCATTTACTCTTAAACGATATTAAAGACGAAGCCAAAGCAAAAGGAACGGGAAAATGGACTTCGCAGGCTGCGATGGATCTTAATTTGCCAATCCCGATCATCGATATTTCCGTGTCGATGCGCGATCTTTCGAAGTATAAGGAGTTGCGGACCAAAGCTTCTGAAGTTTTTCCCAATGCAAAAGCAGAAAAGTATTCCGACGATAACGAAAAGTACATCGCGAGCATGGAAGAAGCCTTTTACTTTGCCATGGTTTCGGCCTACGCGCAGGGAATGCACTTGCTTTTCCGCGCGAACGAAGACTACAAATACAATCTTGACCTCGGCATGATTGCTAAAATCTGGCGGGGCGGCTGTATCATCCGTTCCGAATTCCTGGAAGATACTTACGCGGCGTATAAAAAGAATCCGGAACTTCAGCACTTGTTTTTGGATGATAAAATCCATAAAAGCCTTGTGAAAAGCATTCCGGGAATCCGCACTTTTGTATCCGATGTGGCAAAACACGGCATTGCCGCGCCGGCTTTCTCTGTTTCTTTAGGTTATTTTGATAATTTCAGGACGGAAAATATGCCTGCAAACCTCATTCAGGCACAACGCGACTTCTTTGGCGCACATACCTACGAACTTAAAGGCAAAAACGGCGTCTTTCACACCGACTGGGAAGCAGACAATATTTAAAATAATTGCTCGTCTTCAGATTTAAAATTTAAAAAATTATGACCAAAACATCCAATAAAGAAAACATTCCCGCCATTTTTATCATTTTCGGGGGCACGGGCGACCTGACGAAAAGAAAAATTATTCCTGCGCTTTATAACTTATTTCTGGACAACCAACTTCCCGAAAAATTTGCGATCATCGGAACGGGACGGAGCACGTTAACCGACACCAAATACCAAAACGCTCTGTTGGAAGGGATTAACGAATTTTCGCGCACGGGAAAAGCAGACAAAGAAAAATGGTCGACGTTTTCCGCCAATATTACTTATCAAATTGCGAATATTAAAGATGCCGCCGAATACAAAGAATTCGGTAAAAAAATCGAATCGTTGAAAAAAGAATGGAAGCAGATCCCCTCCGTCACTTACTACTGCGCGGTTTCGCCGAACTTTTTTTGCACGATCGCCGAGAACATCAATAAAAGTAAAATCGAAAACGATCCGGAGACGACGCGCATTATTATTGAAAAACCTTTCGGCCGCGATTTAGAAAGTGCCAGAGATCTCAATGCGAGGCTCCTCACGATTTTTAATGAAAATCAAATTTACCGTATCGATCATTATTTAGGCAAAGAGGTTGTGCAGAATGTAATGGCTTTCCGTTTCGCCAATTCGATCATGGAACCGCTTTGGAACCGCAATCACATCGAACACGTACAGATTTCCGTCACAGAACAGATCGGTGTGGAAGCGCGTGGCGATTATTTCGATAAAGCCGGAATTTTACGCGATATGATTCAGAATCATTTAATGCAGCTGCTCTGCATCATCACCATGGAACCGCCCATTAATTTTGAAGCGGATGAGGTGCGCGACCGAAAAGTTGATGTTTTAAAAGCCGTTCAAAAAATTCTTCCCGGCACAGTGGATACGATGTCGGCACGCGGCCAGTACGGTCCGGGCTGGGTTCAGGGGAAAGAGGTTTTGGGTTACCGCGAAGAAGAAGATGTGGATGCGAACTCGAATACAGAAACCTATGCAGCTTTGAAGTTTTACATCGATAACTGGCGCTGGCAAGGAGTTCCATTCTATTTTCGCACGGGAAAAAGGCTTTTTAAATCTGCCTCTGCGATTACGATCCAGTTTAAAGAAGTTCCGCACAATATTTTCAATAAAGGAGAAGGAAATGTTCCGAAACAGAACCGACTGGTTATCAGCATTCAGCCGGATATGGCCATCAGTTTTCAGCTGCAGAGCAAAACGCCGGGTCTGGACATGAGCCTGAATACCGTTGATATGGTTTTCGATTATGCCGGGAAAACGAAAGTAGATTCGCCCGAAGCTTATGAAACGCTTTTGCTCGATATTATTTCCGGCGACCAAACTTTATTTATGCGTGCAGATCAGGTGGAAACCGCATGGGAAGTCATTATGCCCGTGCTTGAATATTGGGAAAAGAACAGGATGTCCAACTTCCCGAACTATCCGGCAGATTCCTGGGGACCGGAAAATGCAGAAGCACTCATCGCGAAAGATGGTTTTCATTGGTTTAATCTTCCGGAAAAAAACAAAAGAACAGATGGATAATTTGAGGATTTTTACGGATGTGGATGCTTTGATGACCGCTTTAGCGGATTATATTTGCGATGTGGCGGATAACTCGATCCGGGAGCGCGGACGGTTTAATTTCGTGCTGTCGGGCGGCGGCTCGCCCAAAAGACTGTATGAATTACTGGCTTCTGAAGATTACAAAAACAGGATCGACTGGGATAAAACCTATTTTTTCTTTGGCGACGAAAGGTTTGTGCCGGAAAATGATGCGCAGCGGAATTCCGTGATGGCCGAAGACGCCCTGTTTAAACCATTAAAAATTAAAGCAGCACAAATCTTCGAAGTGGATACTTCCGGTTCTCCCGAAGAAGCGGCGCAGAAGTATGCCGAAACTATCGCGGCGCACTTTCAGGATCAACCTGTGGAATTTGATTTTAATCTTCTGGGACTTGGCGACAATTCGCACACAGCCTCATTGTTTCCCCATACGTCCATCTTAAAGGAAAGCGAAGCCACGGTGAAAGCGGTTTACGTGGAAGAAGTTGATATGTACCGCATTACCATGACGGCGCCTTTAATTAACCAGTCAAAACATATTACGTTCCTGGTTTTTGGTAAAGGCAAAGCCGAAGCAGTTTTTCGTGTTTTAGAAGATAAATCCGGCACTGCAAATGAATATCCTGCGCGTTTGATTACGACAGACGAGAAAAAAGTGACGTGGTTTCTGGAAGAAGCAGCGGCTTCTGACCTAAAGAGATAGGCAGAAAAGATTTTTGATGAATGTTTTAAGATCAACGAATACTTTAAAGCAATACGTTTTGAAACCATTCGGATCAATATATTTTTTACTCCACAATTCCCATGGCAGCGTAGTACGCCGCACCCATAAGCGCGGTTTTATCGTTGAGAACGATATGCACAGGAATCGTTTTTAATAAATGTTCCATCCGGCCGAAGCTGATAAAGTTAGTATAAAACTTGTCTTGGTCGATCAAGCCAAGAATTTTCGGTACAATTCCGCCGCCGATATAAATTCCGCCCGTCGCTTTTGCTTTCAGCGCAAGTTGTGCGGCTTCGATGCTGAGATATTTCAGGAAAAGCTGCATCGTTTCTTCGCAAACCGGATCTTTCTTTTCCAGAGCCGCCGCGGAGATGGCGATAGCAGGATCTTCTTTTTCAAATTCTTTCGTGAGCCAATTGGGTTCCTTTACATCACGAAATTTTCTTAAAAACTGATAAATATGATGAATTCCCTGGCCGGAAATCACCTGCTCCCAACTGACGTGCGTCATTTTTGTCTTTAAATATTTCAACAGTTCAATATCTACTTCATCGCTTGGGGAAAAGCTGCAATGTCCGCCTTCGGTCGCGTATGGTTGATACTTTGTACCGTCCCAAAACATTCCGGCCTCGCCGAGGCCTGTTCCGGGAGAAATAATGGCGGCGTTTCTTGCCCCACCCTCGCCTTCTTTCAGAATTTTTAAATCTTTTCCGTCCAGGGCAGACAAGCCGAAAGCGTTCGCTACGAGATCGTTGATGAGCAAAACTTTTTTATATCCAGCTGTTTTTCCAATTTTTTTGCATCTATTTCCCAGGCGAAATTTACGCCGCGAACTTTATCGCCTTCCACTGGCCCCGCCACGCCCAAACATGCACAGTCGATCGTAGAGGATTTATCGCCGTGAAACTCGCGGATGGCTTTTACAAAAGAATCGTGATCGCTGGTGGGATAAACCTGATCCTTAATGGAGACCAGTTTTTTATTTCGAATTTCGAAAAGGGCCAGATGCGTTTTCGTCCCGCCAACGTCTGCGGCTAAAACGGTTCCGGAAGTTGGTAACTTATTTTTGTCGCACGGATAGGCCATCGGTATTTCAGCATCGGAAATATCGGGCAAGGAAATGGGTTTAAAGTTTTCCATCGTAATTATCTTAGGGGAGATGTTAATTTTCGCAAGTTTAAAATCTGCAGATTCGGGAACGAACTTTCTACAAGGTGTTGTGCAGATTAACGCAATTTTCAAGTGCAAAGATACTGCCATGGACCACAAAAAATCCTCAACTATAAAATTGAGGATTTGAATTCTAATTAAAATATGTCTTAAAGTTGCGGACCGGCAGCCACCAATTTCTTGGCCTCGTCGTTGTTGCAATACTGCTCGAAGTTTTTGATGTAGCGCGCAGCCAGATCTTTGGCTTTTTCTTCCCATTCCGAAGCGTCGGCATACGTTGCTCGCGGATCTAAAATACCTTCCGAAACATTTGGCAGAGCCGTTGGAATTTCCAGGTTCATAATAGGAATGGTCGTCTTTTCGGCAGCATCAATAGAGCCATCGATAATCGCATCAATAATTGCGCGCGTATCCTTCAAGGAAATTCTTTTTCCGGTGCCATTCCAGCCCGTGTTAACGAGATAGGCTTTCGCACCGTGCTCTTTCATCTTCCCAATAAGCGTTTTCGAATACATTGTTGGGTGCAGCGTTAAGAAGGCTTCACCGAAGGCCGGAGAGAACGAAGGTTCGGGTTTTGTAATTCCTCTTTCAGTTCCGGCTAATTTTGAGGTATAGCCACACAGGAAATGATATTGCGCCTGATCTTCATTTAAAAGTGAAACCGGCGGCAAAACACCGAAGGCGTCGGCAGATAAATAAACTATTTTTTTCGCATGTCCCGCTTTTGAAGGCAAAACAATTTTGCTGATGTGGTAAATTGGATAAGAAACACGTGTATTTTCGGTGATGGAATTATCGGTGTAATCTGCTTTTCCGTTTTCGTTCACCACTACGTTTTCCAATAAAGAATCCCGGCGGATGGCTTTAAAAATGTCGGGTTCTTTTTCTTCGGAAAGGTCGATAACTTTTGCGTAACAGCCGCCTTCAAAATTAAACACACCATTGTTGTCCCAACCGTGCTCATCGTCACCTATTAAATATCTTTTTGGATCTGCAGAAAGTGTGGTTTTCCCTGTTCCGGACAGCCCGAAAAACAACGCAACATCGCCTTCTTCGCCCACGTTGGCAGAACAGTGCATGGAGGCCATACCTTTCAAAGGAAGATAATAATTCATTATGGCGAACATGCCTTTCTTCATTTCCCCACCGTACCACGTTCCACCGATGATTTGGATTCGCTGCGTGAGGTTGAACATAACAAAATTCTCGGAATTTAAACCCTGCTCTTTCCAGTTTGGATTGGTTGCTTTGGAACCGTTCATGACCATAAAATCCGGCTCGCCAAAGTTTTCGAGTTCATAATTGGACGGACGGATAAACATGTTTGTAACGAAATGCGCCTGCCACGCCACTTCCATAATAAATCTTACTTTAAGTCGGATATCCGGATTGGTACCACAAAATGCATCAACAACATATAATTTCTCCGAGGAAGACAGCTGTTTTAAAACTAAATTTTTGCAGTTATCAAAAATATCAGCAGTGGTTGGTAAATTTACTTTTCCGTCCCAGTGAATGGTATCTGCGCTTACATCATCTTTTACGATGAATCTGTCTTTTGGCGAACGGCCGGTAAAAATGCCTGTTTTTACAGAAACAGCACCTGACTCGGTAAGCATTCCTTTTTCGAAACCTTTGTTTTTGTCGGACATTTCCGCCTTAAAGAGTTCTTCATAAGATGGATTGTAAACCACTTCCTGGTAACCCGTAATTCCTAAATCATGTAATTGCTGAATAATTTTGATATTCTTCATAACGACTTTTTATTTTCTGATTTTTACTAAAAAACAAATCTAAACATTAATGTGTATTAATGATTGCTTAAAAATACTGATATTCGTCAGAATTACCAAGAAAATTAAAATTCGGCAAGGAGCTAGTTATGAGGAAATTAGGTCGTCCCAGGCAAAAAGTGTTAAAAAACCTTTGCCCCGAAAATACGCCTCAAAACCGGGAAATTTTCTGCTCAGCACAAAATCGCCGCCCCAAGCGCCGAGACTTTTAACGAAAACCGGGCAGTTTTCGAAATATTTTTCTTTCACCGTTTCGATTTTCAGAAACGAACTTAATTTCTTTTCGTGAAGCGTCATCAAACGCGAAAAATCTTCTAAATTATCGGTTTCGAAGATCTCTACTGTAAGGGCAGAAAATTCTGCGATGAGGTCCGACGATTTCTCCCGGCTTCTGTAAAGAGCGATGCCTTCACGGCTGTTTTGCTTTTGATTGAGATGGACAAAAATAAGGTCATCTTTAAAAGAAGGATCAAACTTAACGGTTTGCACGTTTCTATCCGTTTTTAAATTTCGGTAAAGCAGAGCCGATTTCTCTTTTGCCACGGCAATATCGTAACCGCTTCCGCCTAAACAGGCTTCGTTCAGGTCGAACGCATCAATACCGGCCCACTCTGCAATATTCGTCATTAAAGTCGAGCTGCTTCCAAGACCGAAATTGGCGGGAAACTGTAGATTGGTCGTGATGGAATAAGAAGAATTATTTTTGAACCGGACTTCCGAACGTTCTTTTACCCTCATCAAAACCTTTAAAATAAAAGTCGCAGCTTCGGGAAGATTGGCAGATATAAGGCTTCCTTTTTCATAATCGATCTCCGCATTTAACCAAGTTTGACCTTCGTGAAGCGCGGTCCAGTGGACACGAGACTGCCCGTCCATAATTTCTTCAAAAAAAAACTCCTGCCCCCATTTGGTGGGAATTGCAAGAGCTAAAGCGCCGTCGAGAACGACATATTCGGAGGTGAGCAACAATTTTCCGGGGGAAAAAATTTTACCCTTCATTTTTTTTAATTTGCAGATGAGACCATAACCTCGGCGTTGATTTTTTTAATCAAACCCTGTAATGTTTTTCCGGGTCCGACTTCGACGAAATGTGTTGCACCGTCTTTGATCATGTTTTGGACAGATTGTATCCATTTTACGGGTCCGGTTAGCTGTTTGATCAAATTTTTCTTGATCTCTTCCGGATCGGAAACTCCTGTTGTGGTTATATTTTGATAAACGGGAATAGTGGCATTGCGGAACTTTGTATTTTCGATGGCAGCGGCCAGCTTTTCCTGTGCAGGCTGCATCAACGGGGAATGAAAGGCTCCGTTTACAGGAAGCATTAAAGCTCTTTTTGCGCCGGCTTCTTTCATTTTTTCGCAGGCCATTTCTACAGCTGATGTTTCGCCCGAAATAACAAGTTGTCCGGGACAGTTGTAATTGGCAGGAACAACAATTCCGTCGATCTGAGAACAAATTTCTTCCACCTTTTCGTCGGCAAGTCCTAAAATAGCAGCCATGGAACTTGGATTGGCGTCACACGCCTCCTGCATGGCATTTGCACGCGCTGAAACCAATTTTAAGCCGTCATCAAAAGAAAGAACGCCATTGGCCACCAAGGCAGAAAACTCGCCAAGAGAATGTCCCGCGACCATTTCTGCGCCCTGCCCATTGAGGGTTTTCAGTACTGCAACGGAGTGGATAAATATAGAAGGCTGCGTAACTTCGGTTTTCTTTAAATCCTCATCAGTACCTTTAAACATAAGAGAAAGGATGTCGAAACCCAGAACTTCATTAGCAAACTGCATAAGGTCTTTAATGTCTTTGCGGGAGTTGTACAACTCTTCTCCCATGCCGACAAACTGCGAACCCTGCCCAGGAAATACAAGTGCTTTCATAATCGTTTTTTAGAAATATAATTTTTTGGAAGAATAAAAATCCTTCTTAATTTTTTGTCTTGAATAATGAGATTAATTTGAAGGAAGACATTTTAGTTCGGCACTAACCGCACGACTCTGTAACCCGTATTAACGTATGCGCCGTTCTTTGTTTTTTCAAATTCGAATTTGGTGGCTAACTGCGTTTGCACTTTGTTCATCTGTTTGAAGATCTCGCCTTTTTTATTTTCGCGACTGAGCATATCGTTTACCACATCAAACCCAATTACGGAATATTTTGAAGGTGTTTTACAATATTTGGTTTTATATTCTGCCAGAATTTCCTTTTCGAAGTCGCCCTCCGTATTAATTTTTCTGTCCATTAAATAAACCAGATTGGCCTGGCTCAGTTCATCTACTTTCTTCTCGAAAATAGGCGAATAATACATGCTAAAAGCTTTTACATTGGCAACTTCTTTCGATAAAGCGATCATTTTATTTCCAAAAGCCTCGCCAACCGAATCGTTATCATTAGCTAAAATGGCGATTACAGGCGCACTTTGGCCCGTCATCATATTTTGGTCTAACTGAATATCCGCCGGTGACTTCACTAAAACTACGACAGGATTTTTAAGGTCTTTTTCCAGCTTTGTTTTTAAAATGTTGGCTTTTGTTTGATCAGCATCCGCGACGATATAGATTTTTTGATCGGAATAGACATCTTTCACTTCCTTTGCGATGCGTTCGGCGTAAACCGATTCGTTGGTTTCGATAAGGATGAGATTCTCAAAGTTCAGCAAATCCGGCGTGTTTGCAAATGGAGCTACCACCGGAATTTTATTACCTTTTACATAATCGAGCACCTGCAAAACACTTGATTTGAAGAAGGGGCCGATAATAAGATCGGTATTATCTGCATTAATCTGCGTTAAAGAGTTTTTAAAACTGCCTTCATTACCCGCATCAATCACTTTTATGTCGAGTTTTTGACCTTTTTTCACGTTTCTTTCGATGGCTAGCTTTGCACCGGAAAGAAAGTCGAGCGACATGCTTCTATATTTCGAATCGTTCGTATCAAAACCAAAAGGTAACATCATGACTACATTCAGCGCATCGCCGGATTTTTTCACATAAGCTGCATCCAGTTTTTTAATTTTTAAAACCATGCCGGATTTTAATCCTGCGGAAAGACTGGGATTAAGCGTAAGAAGTTGGTCCAGATCGATACCAAACTTATTTAAAATCCCAAAAACGGTATCACCACTTTGCACCGTGTACGTTACATAATCATCAGCAACCGCAGTTGAAGTATAGGTATTCGCGGCGTCTGTCGAGGAAGTTGGTATTGCTTGCGGTTCAGTAGCAGAAACAGCGGCAGTTGTGGGTCCTTTTATTTTTATCGTTTCACCCGGCTGTAATCCTTTGGCTTCCAAACCAGGATTCATGGCAAAAAGCTCAGCTTGGGAGATATTGAACTTTCGGCTTAATTTGTAATAATTATCTTTAGGTTGAATTTCGTAAGAATCAGGATCAACGGCAGTTTTAACCGCGGTCGACTGGGCAACTTCGGTTTCCACAGCGTCTGTTTTTACTTCATTCACTGTTGCTGATGCAACCTGCGAACTGCCATATTTATTTAGATTTTCTAAGGGTAAAACCACTTCATCGCCAATTTTCATGTGCGAATCCAAATCCGGGTTTAAGCGGCGCAACTCTGTTTCGGAAATCTGATATTGTTTGGTGAGGCCATAAATCGTTTGTTTCGGCTGCAAAACAATTTTTCCCACTTGCGTAGAAGCGGCATTTTTTCCGGGAGTTGCTACGGTTTTTGAAGTTGAGGCTTTGGACGTTGTATTAATAACCAAAACATCTCCGATTGCCAGTTTTCCGTCTTTTGTTCGGGGATTAAGGCGGTACAATTCGTCCATGCTCATCCCATATTTCTTCGAAATATTGTAAGGATTATCACCCTTCACTACGGTATGCGTTTTTTGTGCGTATATGCCCGAGAACGCGATTAAACTGGATATTATGAAAAGTTTTTTGATCATCTTTTATGGAAAATATTTACAAAAATAGTGCTTTAATATTAAATCGTGAAAATAATTAATTCCGAATTCTGCACGTCGATGCCCTCATAACAACTTTGAAGCCATTCTTTACCGTAATCGCTGTAGAATACCGAAAAGTTATAACTCCTTTCCTGCCAGTTTTTCCCGGGATGAATGGTTAAAAACAGATTTTCCAAGCGCTGTAGTTTCTCCTTCTGCTTGATTTTTTCCGCACGCAAAAGGCGTTTTCGCATCCGTATAAAAGATTTTAACTGTCTTGTTTTCTCCGCTTTTACCAGGTTTCCAAAGGTTGGATCGGTTTTTTCGGCGCTCGAGGCCAGTTCCTCGAAATGTTCTTTCAGAAAAGATTCATCTTTATTCAGCAACGAAAGCAGATCGTTATTTTTCAGTAAAATCTCTTTGGTGACTTGCGCAAAATTTTTGAAAAAATCCTCAATTTCTAAACCTAATTTCTGCGCTTTTGATATGGTTTTCTCCGTTACAAAAAGCATGGAGTTCCGGGGAATAAGAAGCGGAAACGGAAGAGCCAGGAAATTAAAATAATCTTTCAGTTCCAGCCAGTACATTATTTCGGCATTTCCGCCAATGTATGCGAGATTGGGAAGAATAGTTTCCTGATAAACGGGCCGCATTAAAGCATTTGGACTGAATTTTTCGGGATGTTCTTCCAGTTCGCGCAAGAGCTCTTCCGGCGAAAATTTTATTTCTGTATCAACAATGTTATATTTATCGTTGGCGAATTCAATTCTGTTGCGTGTTTCCGAGAGGTAAAAAAGGTTGATTTCCCGCGGATTTACTTGAACTTTTCCATATTCGGTGGCGAGGTGGTCGACCGTATATTTTGTGGTTTCGAACAAATTTTGATGCAGCAGTTCATTTCTGAAAGTATCTTTCATCTGCGCTTTTAAGGAAGCATCATCACCATCGATGATGAGCAAACCGTGCTCCGCAAATAATTCCTGCACTAAAATGCGCGTAGCTTGCGAAAGGGAATTTCCTTTTTTGTAGGCTTTCTTTAAAAGTAAAATCAATTCCGTCCCAAAAACTGAATCTTTAAATTCTTCTTCGAACTGCGTAATAAAAAACTGATCGTCCACGGTAATATTTCCAACAGCGCCGCCCGATTTTGCATGCGTTTCGTAGTATTGGCTTTCCGTTTTAAAATGGTTGATCTCTTCAAAATCGTGATCTTCGGACGCCATCCAAAACACGGGAACCGTTTTTCTTGCGGGAAACTTTTCGTTGAGAAAGTCCGCCAGTTTGATGGTCTGCAGAATTTTATAAATAAAGAAAACGGGACCGCTGAAAAGATTAAGCTGATGACCGGTTGTCACCGTGAAGGTATTTTGATCCGTCAAAAAGTTCAAATTTGCATTTTGCTTTTCGGACAGGGACGAAGTGGAGTGTTGCTTTTTTAAAACAGCGGACAATAATTCTCTTTTCGCGGCAGAAAAAGAGTTTTCCTTCTTCTGAAACTGGTTTTCAACATTTTTAAGATTAAAAACTTGCTCTTCAAAAGCCGGAATTTTCTGCGTCAGGAAATCTTTGATGAGCTTCGGAATGCCGTCAATATTTAAAAAAGATATGGTGGAAATTTTTTTCAAAATAATTTAGGAGAATAAGTACCAAACAATTCCCAAATTCAGGCGGAAATCGTAGATTGGATAATTAGGTGCGGTAAAGGATCTGTTTTTCATAAACGTATTGTTAATATGCTGCGCTTCGATAAAAAAGAACATGCGCTTTACTTTCATGTTGAAATAAACATCGGCGATAGGTTGCCCACCGATAGACGTAGAGGAGGAATTCGGTAAAATAAATTCGTTCAACACGGGGAAATATTCGCGCGAAGCAAATTTGGTGAAATAATAAACCTTAATCCCGGCCTGGATTTCTGCGGCGTCCTTAAAGGCTTTGGACTGCCAGTAAAGGTTTGCTCTGCCGATAAAATTGGGCATGGGCAAAAGATCTTTATTGTTGATGGCACTTTGGAACAGCACTTTCGGATTCAAGTGAAACTTGCCGTAAGAAAAGGTTGCTTCGCCACCGATCTGAGAAATATTCAAAGCGACACTGCTTTGCCGGGGAAGCGCCTCTGCATTCAGATAGGTGTAATGATCGATCCGAAAATAGGTACCCGAAAGAATCGTGTTGAACCATTTCAAATTAACGTCGCCGCCAATCTGCGTCACAGTTTCATTGTCTGGATTTTCCAGATAATAATTAAATTTTCGGTACACCGACGGATTCAGGAGCAGATTAAAACTGGGAGAAGCACTTTGGAAATTTACTTTTGCCTGCACGAAATAATCTTTCACGGGTTCGAATTTCAGCAAATTCTGAGAGCGGAAATAACTGCCAAATTCGCTGCCGCCCGATATTTCGAGATTGGAGTTGAGCGCTACTTTATTCCAAAGGTTAATTTGAAGATTTCCGACGGCGCCAATTCGGCTTTCCGAAAGTTCCTGCGGAATGTTAATATAATCCGGTAGGGCTCTTCCGAGGCCGAGTTTGATGTTCTGGTAACGAACGCCGGCGTCCAGCTTAAAATTTTCTTTATCGAAAAGCACGCTTACTGTATTGCTTAAATTTGTGGAGTATTTTTTGGAAGAAAGCGGATAATCGATGAGATCGGCTGGAACATCGAAGTAGAAAGGTTCCGCTGCGGATTGATTATAGTAGTATTTATTGGCTTGATGAAAAATAGTATGACGAATTTTGAAGGGAAATTTTTCCGAAGCAAAAGGCCGAAACTGATGGCTGAAATAATAACGGCGGTACGCAAAACGCGAATCCGAAGCCGTAAGATTCACGGGAAGATTTAAGCGGTTATCGAAATCGTCGCTCTCCAAAAGCGTGACATCCGCAACACCGCCATTTTCCTGATTGTTTACATTTTGATGGATATAATGCGCAAAAGCCTCGTACTTTGAGTTTGCAGAGGTATAGTGCCCCGAAAAGCTGACCGTATTATTGGAGGCGAGGGAGTTCTGATATAACCCGAGAGAACGCAGACCCATATATTCCACCGCAAAATTAAAGTTTTTGCCAATATTCTGCGTGTAGGTAGATTGCAGTGCAGCACCGCTGCTCACCGCATTATGATAAATAAAAGCGACGGTTGGCGTTTTTACATCGTAATATTTAATATCATTAATCCCGAGAATGAAGTGGGATTTTTTAGCAGGAAGCAGGGCAAGATTCTGCTCTGTATTTACATCGAAGACCAGATCCTGAAAGCCGGACCCGATGTTGGCGAACTGAATTTTACCAAAATTATCTTTGTTGTTATACTGCGAAAAAATAAAAGTTTTATTCGGTGTAAAGGCCGTGTCGAAAATTTTCTTTTCGGACAACTGGGTTTGAAAAGTGTAGTCGTAAATGGTGGGTTTAAAAATCGCAAGGGAATCTTTGCGGCCCGAGTCGATAACAAGACTATCGTTATCCACCTGGTTGGAATCGGTTTTATTAACAACCTGTGCGCGGACAAAATAAGCGCAGAAAAAAAGACAAAGAAGAATATATTTCATTTATTTGCTTTGAGGTACAAATGTAAGAATTATGAGGAAATAAAAACCCCTGCGCAGCGCAGGGTTTAATTTTACGATTGGTATTAATTAATAAGAGTTTTGTTTAGGATTTGCATGATTTATCAACTCAGCCGTAAGTGATCACAAGATTTTATGTTCAAGCTGTCTTTATACATCGATCCAGGCTGAAAAATATTATTTACAACTGCACTATTCTACCCTTCTTATATTCAAAAAAAACAAGGCTGCTTAAGAGCAACCTTGTTTAGACAAGTAATTAGTCATTAACTAAAAATAGTACAAGACTTAATACCCAGGATTCTGAACAATGCCTGGATTATTATCGATCGCTGTTTGAGAAATCGGAAGCTGCCATTTATAACTTGAGGCTTCCAGGTTCCGAACATTGGCAGGGTTTCCACTACCATCTGCGTAAGGACCATAAGCGGATCTTTCAATCGGCAGACCCAATCTTTTGAGGGTGAAGAATCTATCCGTTTCGAAAGCAAGCTCCAAACGACGCTCGAGCATAATTGCATTCAAAAGGGCGACACCAGCTTCCGTTCCGTCCACAAAATCACTGTAACGCTGTGCACGCAATTTGTTTAATAAGAGTAAAGCACCAGCTTCATTGCTTTTCTTATACATTGCTTCCGCAACATTTAATAAAACTTCTGCAGATCTAATAACTTTAACGTCAACTGCTTCAACAGGTTTTCCGGTTGCTTGTTTATATTTAATGACGTTGTTATAGATATTACCGGAAAATTCTGAGGTATTGATGTAAGAGCTTTTTCTGATATCGTTGTTAGCGAATTTTGTGAAAAAATCATAATCAACAACATACTCGCTTTTAATCTGTCCTCCTACTGTTTGATTGTAAGCGGATCCCGTCTTGATATTCTCCAGACTTGAGTTTAGGACTTTGAATAAAACGCCATCACTTGAAGTGTCATTCCAAATATTTTTGAAATTCGCGATTGAACCAACACTTGGGCTTAACTGTAATGATTTTTGTCCCCAAAGGATGGTATTATCATAATCACCTTTGTACAAGTATACTCTGGAAAGATAACCTTGCACTGCAGCTTTATTTAGTTTACCTACGGTTGTTGACTGTGTGATATTCTGCTCTGCGAACAATAAGTCGGCCAGTATTTTATCATAAACTTCGTTCACGGTTAAATTACGGGTAACAAGTTGAAAGGGATCATACGTATCAACGTAAGCAATACCTAAAGAACTTCCCGCGTCTGCAGACTGCGTTGGTATTTTAGCGTAACTTCTTACGATATCAAAATGAGATATTGCACGAATACCACGGGCTTCAGCTTCAAAATTATTTCTTGCTGCGCCTGCAGGTAAGTTTTCCAATTTAGACAAAACGATATTTGCCCGCGCAGCTACTGCATATCCTGCCCCATAAAGAGAGGTCACTGCACCCACGTTTCCGGCGAAAGCCAAGTTAAAGGCATCACTGTTCGATCTTCTTCCCTGAGGATTTTGAATTAAGTTATCACTAATAACATCGGGAATAATCAACTGTGTGTTGTCTCCGGAATAGTATCCTGCGATTTTGAAACCGTCATACGCATAATCTAATCCTTTTCTGAAATCACTTTCAGTAGTATAATAGTTGTCAACAATTATTTTATCATTTGGCACGACATCCAACTCGTCTCTACAAGACGTGAGTAAAATGAGCGTGGAAAATAATATCTGTTTTATTACTTTGTTTTTCATAATTGATTTTTTTTAAAAATTTACTTGCATCCCAACTAAGAAGGTTCTCGTATTAGGATAGTTATAAAGAGAGTAAGAACCTGGTACAAATGCACTGTTGTTAATCTGCGTTTCAGAGGCTACACCAATTTCAGGGTCTCCTTTGTAATCTGTCCACAGAGCCAAATTCTGACCTGATCCGTAAATTCTGATGCTTTGAACCGGGATTAAAGGCCCAATAAAACTTTTGTTAAACGTGTATCCAAATTCCAGGTTACGAAAACGAATAAAATCAGTTTTCTGAAGGAATTGGTCAGTTACCTGTAGTCCATCTGTATTAGGTGCCGGCAAAAGGGCGTTGTCGCCTGGATTTTTCCAGTAGTTAAACGCATCTGTACTTAGGTTGTAATTGTAACCGCCAAAATCTACTGCGTTTAAATATAAAAGATTAACACTGTAACCTCCCTGTTGAAAAGTAAAGTCGGTGTTAAGATCAAAACCTTTATATCTGAAAGTAGCACCAAATCCACCATACGCACTTGGCAAAGTAGATTTACCATCTAAAAACTGAGCGTCCCCGGAACTGTAAACATTGGTTACGCTGCCATCTAATTTGTAATATAGAGCATCTCCATTTTGAGCATCTACACCTGCACTTTTAACCAGTTTGAAAATAGTAGGTTCATATCCCACAGACATAAATGTATATCCATCTAAACTCAACTGCGTGTTGGCTTTATACAAGCTCTCAACATTGTACTTAAGCAGTGAAACGTTTCCTCTTAAAGTAAAATCAAAGTCTTTGGTTCTAATAACATCAAAACTCAATTCTGATTCGAAGCCTTTAATTGTAATATCTCCGGCATTTGCGATACTGTTGTAAAGGTATCCGCCTGCTTCCAGTGGTGTATTTGAAATATTGTAAATAAAATCGTTTCTGTTGTCTTTAAAAACTTCTGCGCTTAATCTTAGTCTTCTATTGTACATAGAAAGATCAATCCCTAAGTTCTGAGATTTTTTAGATTCCCATTTAATATCGCTGTTACCTACAAAGTTACTTGGTCCTGATGTAGGATCGCTGCCGTAATCTCCGGAAACCACCGAAATAAGGTTTTGATAGTCCAATAATGAACTAATTAAACCGGTTGTCCCGATACTATATCTAAATTTAATATCGTTGAAAAATGGCACATCGAAAAATGATTCTTTCGCTAAATTCCAGGCTGCGGAAGCTGACCAGAAATTACCGTATTTTTCTTTACCAAATCTTGAATTACCGTCTCTACGAATGGATCCAGATAATAAGTACCGATCGTTATAGTTGTAATCTAAAAGTCCTAAATAACTTTCTGTTCTTGTAGAAAGCGTATTACCCGTGATGGAAGCAGGAGTGGAAGCAGAACCAATATCTGTAATTTCAGGTCCCAACATCACTCTTTTCGTCCCGGATAGAGAGCCGTAATCATCTTTTGTAAATTCCATTAAGGCAACCGCAGAAATTTTGTGATCACCAAAGCTTCGGTTAAAATCTAAGCGGTTGTTAAATACATAGCTGTAAGCATCTGATCTCGTATCTCTAATTTGACCATCCGGCACACCGTAAACAGTAGCGATGTCTGATCCTTTGCGTACTACATACTTATTTTTTCTTAAATCGTAAATATTACCAAACGTCGTTTTAAAACTTAAACCTGATAAAATTTCGTAAGTCGCAGCAGCCTGTCCTGTAAGTCTGGTTCTCCAATCGGTTGTCTGTTCATTTCTCCGCAAATCAATTGGGTTAATTGAATTTACCGTAGGATTGAATGATCCGTCCTCCAAATAAATTGGCTCGTAAGGATTCAAAGTATACAAAGAATAGAAAGGGCTCAGTGCATTATACGAAAATCTTTGGTCATTCGTAATCGTATTAATTACAGAAAAATCAAAGCTCATTTTTAATTTATCGGTAATGGTCTGATCGAAGTTAAATCTACCGTTATATCTCTTGAAACCTTCTAACTCCTGTAGGATTCCACTATCGGTATCATATCCAAGTGAGGCGTAATATTTATTTTTATCACTTCCACCGGTTATCGATAGATTGTGGTACTGGATGGCAGAATTTCTAAGGATATCTTTTTCCCAATTATGAGCCTGTGACAGTAATGTCGCCTGCTCCTCCGCAGTATAAACAGGATTGGAGTTTACACCTAGAACTGACATTTCATTTTCGTACTGAATTTTTTCAGCAGCATTCATCATCGTGAAGTTCTTATCCTTTGGCTTAAACCCAAATCCGAATCGTGTATCGTAACTTATTGCAGGTGTGCCAGTTTTACCACGTCTCGTCGTAACAATCATTACTCCATTTGCAGCTCTTGACCCGTACTGAGCAGAGGCAGCGGCATCTTTAAGCAATGTTACACTTTCAATATCGGTAGATGGAATTGAATTAAATTGTCTTTGCGTCATGTAGATACCATCTACAACAAAAAGAGGATCTGATGCTCCCAGTACGGCAGAAACGTTCACGGCACCTCTAATTCTAATAGAACCTGCCTCTCCCGGCTTACCAGAATTTGCACCAACCTGGAGACCAGACATTTTACCCTGAAGCATATTGGATACCCCGGTACTACTTGCAGACATCCTTTTCAGTTCATCACCATTCACCACAGATACGGCCTGAGTTATTTCGTCTCTACTTTTCTTAACAACTCCGACTAAAACAACTTCCTCAATTTCTTTTGTTTTAATTGTATCATTCAGATTCTGCTGAGCGAAAGCAACTTGTCCTAAAAAAAACAGTGCACCAGCGCTCAATACTTTTAATTTCACATTCATATTAACAAATTTTAATATTTAATTGGCAAAGGTGTTAATTAAAATTAACATTTCCAAGCGAAAGTCAGTAAATAACTTTTTATAAAAAATTTACCGTAAATTCTCATTATAATTACTCCCAGCTCATCTATTCACTTATTAGATTCAGGTCGTGGTGTCTCAAAGCATCATATAAAATAAGTTATAAAATTCGATAGAGTTCATTGAAACTAAAAACCCTATAAAAAAAGACTGCAATTAAAAATTGCAGTCTTTCCAGTTTAAATTTTAAGTTTCTTTTTTAATATCCCGGATATTGCGTTAAGTTCTCATTAGCGTTAAGCGCGCCAGCTGACATTGGTAAAACAAATAATTTATCATTGGGCGCTATCGTGCAGGTTACCAAACAGTTCGAAGGTCTGTTAAGGCCTAGGTTATAGCGCTTAAGATCGAAAAACCTTTGGCCTTCAGCATAAAATTCTTTTGCACGCTCCTCTAATATATCATTCTGCAAATCTGCTCCCGTATATGTGACACCTCTTCGCGAAGTTGCAAATGCATTCAACTCGTCGAGAGCAGCACCGGTTTGTCCCAGTAAATTAAGGGCTTCAATCCTATTTAAATAAGCTTCCGAAAATCGAAGTAATTTAATGTTTCTGAAATAATTTCCTTCATCTGTTAAACGCGGATATTTATTTGTCCAATAACCTTTGGGGGTGTCCACATTAGGAGTTCCTACAGTAATTAAAAGCCCAGTTGTAGGCGATCCTTTGCGAACATCGGTATCTGCCAAACTTCCATATAAGGTTTGATTGATCAAAAGACATCTTTTCGCGTCGATTCTGTTGTAAAAGCCTGGTAAAGATAAATTTGCGCCAATTCCGTTTACAAGGTTGGTAGAGGAGGAAAGATCCAGCTCCCAAACGGTTTCCGGTTGTTCTTCGGAAAGCGTCGAGTTTGAGGATGCAAAATAATTGGTGTAAGTACTAAGATTGATCGGCACGCCGGGAACCACATTAAATGCATCCACAGTTTTAGCGACATTTATGACTTCCGTTGCAGCATCCAAGGCCAGTTGGGCGTCCCCAGCAGCTCTTCTGGTGAGATAAACCCGCGAAAGTATTAGTCGGCCGGCGTCTTTTCCTAAAAGTGTTTTTGACGAAGGCATTGCATCTGCTCCTTCAATTCCCTCTTTTAAATCGGTAATTATTTGGTCGTAAACGGCCGCAACCGTAGATCTTGCGGGTTGAATGTTTACATCGTAATTTCCTAAAACGATGGGTACGCCATATTCCTGATTGACACCCGAGGTCGGGGACGGACTGAAAAAATTAGTCAATGTGAAGTATGCTAAACCCCGAAGAATTTTAGCTTCGCCCTTCATTCGGACGGTCTTCTCGCTGGAAGGAACATTGGTATTATTTATTACAAGATTGCACCGCAAGATGGTATTGTATAATCCACCGTACAAACCGCTGAATTCCTGCTGCTGCAAAGCACTAAAATTATAATTAAAAGTATCTAAAAAAGACGGGTTTTGTAAGGATACAAAAATTTTGTCTGCCATTATATCTCCAAACAAGGTGGCTTTAGTACCAAAAACGTTTACAGAAGAAGCTGTTAAGTATGCACCATTCAGTATTTGCTGCAATTGATCTTCTGTATTAATATTTGCTATTTCGTCTGCCTGTGGCGGAAATAAATCTAAATCTCTTTCACTACATGAATTATTTGCGCTAAACAGAAATAATGCAGTGATAATTAATATATATTTTTTCATTTTAAAATTATTTATGTATTAAAAACCAATTTGAATGCCCATGGAAACGGTTTTAATAACTGGAGATGCATACCAATATCTGCCCTTCCCCAGCCAGGAATATGAATTTGACGTAGATTCGGGATCGTAATTTAAATCTTTATCAAACACATAGGTCAACAAATTTGTAGCTCGGGCGTACACCGTAAAATTTGAAATACCTGTAGCATTTTTAAAGATTTCGCCAAATGAATAAGCTATACGCGCCTCTTTCAGTCTAATATGGTCTCCTTTATTTAAAAATCTTGTCGATTCAAGTCTGGAATTACTTGGATTGCCTAATACTGCTTTTGGATTGTCCACACTGTAATTCTCGGCACCTGGCGCATCCGTCCAACTGTTATACAACGCGTCGGAGATCTGATTTCTTAAAGGAAATCTGCCGTCATGAATGGTGTAAGAATGAACGCCATTTTGCACTAAAAAGTCGAATTGACCGGAAATTAAAAAACTTAGCGAAACATTTTTATATTTAAATTCGTTAGTAAGCCCGATGTTATAGGTTGGGAAGGCATTTTTTCCAATCCAAACTCGTTCTGCGTCGGTTTTAACATTTGTAACTTTTGTTCGAGACGCGTCCGTATACCATAAAGCATCGCCTGCCTGGATGTTATTCTCCTCGTCGGCGGCCTGTGCAACACCAGCCCAAACCAAAGTATAATATTCACCAAGAAGATGGCCGGGAGCTACAGCAACCAGTTCATTACTATCGTCTGCCGTATCGCCCTCAAAAGTTTTTAAAGGCACACTGGATTTTTCTACCTTCGATTTACCGTAAGACCCATTGGCATTTACGGACCAGGAAAAATTACTGTTTCTTATTGGAACGGCATCAATAACCACCTCAAACCCTCTGTTTCTGATATCGGCAGCATTTGCGAAATACTCGTCCGGGCCCCCGCTTTCTAACGCCGGAAATTCATAGAAAATGGCTTTGCTGGTTAGTTTGTCGTAATAATCTAAGTTAAACTTTAAACGATCATTATAAAATCCGAAATCCGCTCCAATGTCCAAATGTTTAGATTCTTCCCAAACAAGATCTGGATTACCCGTGTTGAAAATTGTGCCATAACCGCCGTTTCCGCCATATCCAATTGTATTGTCATATCGTATTGTCGCAATTTGATTATATTGATTTCCCCACTGGTCAGCATAAGGAATATTTCCCAATACACCGTAACTGGCCCGTAAAGTTGCAGAGGAAAATGCTTCCGGCATAAAAGATTCGTTTGCCGCATTCCAGGAGCCACCCAAAGACCAAAAATTTCCCCATTTTTTATCGCCTAAAGTAGAGTTTCCGTCCCGACGTAATTGTCCGGATAAGGTGTACTTCGTATCCAAAGTATAATTCAAACGGCCGAAATAGGAAATCTGCGTCCATTCGTAAAAAGTATTATCTGTTCGAACCTCACTTGCATACTGAAAATAGGGTCGCGGATCATTCTGCGTGGTACTGAAGGCAAAGATGTTGTCATAAGTATGATCCTGATATTCACTTCCGATATAAGCTTGAATATTATGGCGGCCATTAAAAATATTTCGGTAACTCACTGAGTTTACCCAGTTATAATCGAAAATTGTCGTACGGGCCTCACCAAGAAATCCCTGGTCATCATTCATTCCAATATAAACCGGATGCCCTTTTAAACCGTAGTTCAATTCTTTCATAAACTGGACTTGAACCCCAAAAAGCGAATTAAAATAGAAGTTTTTCACGAATTGGTAATCCATGTTTACAGAGCCGATAATCGTATTAATGGAAGATTTTGTTCCGGTTTCGTTCAAAATTGCCACCGGATTCATTCCCTTGGTCATCTCATTGGCATCTGCGGGCCACGAATCTTCATAATAGGAACCGGAACCATCCGGATTATAGATGGGTCTTAAGGGTGAGAGTAAAATTGTTGACGTCACCGGATTGGCAACAGACCTTCCTCCAAAATAGGTCGCCCGTTTTATATTGGAATAATTTAAATTTAAACCAAATTTTAATTTATCCGAAGCTTTGTGATCAATGGCAGTATTTACACTTATACGTTCAAATTTAGAGGATTTTACAAGCGGTAAATTTTCGTAATACGTTCCGCCAATCCGAAAAGACGTACTTTCACCACCGCCGGACGCCCCAAAATTATATGTATTTACAACGGAGGATGTTCTGTTTACCGCTTTTGTCCAATCGGTATACTCACCTGTTGTTTTGGCGGGCGCTTCATCCGGAATATAATTATCCAAATAATATTGCGTGGCCTCGTCCAGATTATTAAAAGAGAGAGTGGCCGGCAATCCATTGCCCTTCTGGGAGTTCCACATCAAAATACCGCCATATTTAATATACTCATCACCCGTCATGAGTCGAAGTTTATCAAATGCTCTGGACTGCACACCGGTTTCGGTAGAGAAATCAAATCTTGTTTTCTGATTAAACTTTCCTTTTTTCGTCGTAACCAAAATTACTCCATTTGCACCCCTGGAGCCATACAATGCGGTAGCCGAAGCATCTTTTAATACCGAAACATTTTCTATCGCATTCGGGTCTATGGATGCTAAAGGATTCCAGGATTCCATAAACGAAGCGTTATCTGCACCTTTTCCGATGATAACGCCGTCAATTACATACAAAGGGTTAGGCGTTCCAATTAAAGAACTTACGCCTCTGATCGTAATAAGATTTGAAGAACCGGGATCTCCACTTGCTGCAGAAAAGTTAAGACCGGCAACTCTGCCATTTAACACTTCATCTACAGAAGAAAACGGCGTGGATTCAAAATTTGCCTTGGAAACAATATTGTAGGCACCCACTTTTTGGGCAGGATCCAACTTAATTCCACCAACTAATACTACCTCCTCAATTTCTTTTGTTTTGGTAGCAGTATCTCTTTTTGCTTTCTGAGCCATTACCGTGTGTCCGGCGAAGAACAAAACTGCAATGGTTAAAACGTGTAATTTTATTTTCATATTTACAATTTTAAAAAGCAAATATGTTAATTTAAATTAACATATACAAGACAATATTCTGAATTATAGAGAATATCTGTATAATCCTTCAAGTAACCTTAATTTTATTAACAATTCATTATGTATTATTTACTAATTTCCGCCAAAATACCTACTTTTCAATTATTACCTATAATAACGATAATCACGGGAAAACCTCACCAATATTGAACAAATCACAAAAAAACCCGCTTTTCAGCGGGTTTCTATAATTAGGTCTAAATTTTTATTTTAGTTTTTTCTTTACTGAAACTTCTTCATAGACTTCCAGGATATCACCAACTTCGATGTCATTGTATCCTTTAATATTCAATCCACATTCGTAACCTTTGGTTACTTCTTTTACGTCGTCTTTGAAACGTTTTAAGCTTTCGAGTTCGCCTTCGAATTTCACAATGCCGTCCCGCAGCAATCTGATTTTTGAATTTCTGGTCACTTTTCCTGTTAAAACCATACAACCTGCAATCGTTCCTACTTTCGTGATTTTGAAAGTTTCGCGTATTTCTACGTTACCAATTACCTGCTCTTTAATTTCTGGGGAAAGCATTCCTTCCATGGCTTCTTTTACCTCGTCAATCGCTTTGTAGATAATAGAATAGGTTCGGATCTCGATTTCTTCTTTGTCTGCCAATTCTTTCGCGTTTACCCCGGCTCTTACGTTAAATCCAATCATAATAGCATCGGAAGCGGCTGCTAACAATACATCGGATTCGGTGATCTGACCCACGCCCTGGTGAATGATGTTCACGCTGATTTCTTCTGTAGACAAACTTTGTAACTGATCGGAAAGTGCTTCCACAGACCCATCAACATCCCCTTTCAGGATAATATTCAGTTCTTTGAAATCTCCAAGAGCGATACGTCTGCCTAACTCATCAAGGGTAAGGTGTTTTTTCGTTCGGATGGATTGCTCTCTTTGCAACTGTTCTCTTTTAGTTGCGATGGATTTAGCCTCTCGTTCGTCTTCGAAAACGCGGAATTTATCTCCGGCAGTCGGCGCTCCGTCCAGTCCTAAAATGGTAACAGGAATTGACGGACCGGCTTCCTCCAGAGATTTTCCTCTTTCATCAAGAATGGCTTTTACTTTACCGTGGTTTTTACCGGCAAGTACGTAATCTCCTACTTTCAACGTTCCGCTCTGTACCAAAATGGTTGAGATATAACCTCTTCCTTTATCCAAAGAAGCTTCAATTACAACCCCTTGTGCATTTTTATCCGGGTTTGCTGTCAGTTCCAACATTTCTGCCTGAAGAAGAACTTTCTCCAACAATGCATCCATATTGTTACCAAATTTAGCAGATACTTCCTGAGACTGCACGCTGCCACCCCATTCTTCTACCAAAACATTCATGGCTGAAAGCTGCTGGCGAATATTATCCGGGTTGGAGGTTGGTTTATCAACTTTATTTAAAGCGATAATCATCGGAACTCCTGCTGCCTGCGCGTGGGAAATTGCTTCTTTTGTTTGAGGCATTACGTCATCGTCCGCAGCGATTACAATAATCGCGATATCGGTAACCTGTGCACCTCTGGCTCTCATCGCGGTAAACGCTTCGTGACCCGGAGTATCGAGGAAGGTAATTCGCTGACCGTTTTCCAGTTTTACGTTGTACGCTCCAATATGCTGCGTAATTCCACCGGATTCGCCAGCGATTACGTTTGTTTTTCTAATGTAATCCAGTAAAGATGTTTTACCATGATCTACGTGACCCATTACGGTAACGATTGGCGCTCTGGCTTTAAGATCCTCGGCAGTATCTGTATTTTCTTCGATAACAGATTCTTCAAGATCGGCATCGGAGAATTCAATTTTAAATCCGAATTCATCCGCAACTAATAAAAGCGTATCTGCTTCCAGACGCTGATTCATCGTTACCATTACTCCCAAGGAGAAACATGCGGAGATTACTTCGGTAGGCGAAACGTTCATCAAACTTGCCAATTCACCAACGGTAATAAATTCCGTTACTTTCAAGGTTCTGTCTGCTGCATCCATTTCCTGCTGCATTTCGTCCTGCTCTCGTCTGTAAACCCTCTTTTCTTTTCTGTATTTTGCCCCTTTATTCTTACCTGCTTTGCTGGTTAGTTTTTCCAGGGTTTCTTTAATCTGATTTTTAACCTGCTCGTCGGTTAATTCTACGGGCATTGAAGGTGCGCCCCGTCGGGAACCGCCTGGTCCTGATGGTCGGTTGTTGCCGCCCTGATAGCCGCCCGGTCGGTTTTGTCCCGGTCCTGAAGGTCTGTTTCCACCTGGCCCCGGAGGTCTGTTACCGCCCGCACCAGCAGGTCGGTTGCCCTGTTGATTTCCACCCGCACCTTGCGTCCCGGCACCAGGAGTTCCCGGTTTCTCAATACGTTTTCTTTTTTTCTTGGCTGCAGCACTGTTGGCGGAAGGCTTGGGTTTATTGAACTGAGAAAGATCAACGGTCTCTTTCAGGATCTTCACACCGCCCAGCTTTTGGTACACCGTTTCTATTTTTGTAGATTCCGGATTTTCACCATCTGAAGGGATAATTTCCTGCGCCGGAGCTGCAGGAATTTCTGCAGGTGCAGCAGCTGCTGCAGGGGTCTCCACTTTCGGAGTCGGAGTATCCTCTGCTTTCGCAGCAGGTTTCTCTTCTTCTTTTTTCGGTGAAGCAGATTTTGAAGATTTCGATTTATTTCCTTCAATTTGAGAAAGATCAATTTTATCTAAAATCTTGAATTCCTGTTTTTCAGGAGTCGTAAGAACAGTAGGAGTTTCTTTCGCAGGAACTTCCTCTTTCACTTCCGGTTGCGCCGGTTTTGGTTCCTGAACTTCCTCTTTCTTTGCATCAAGATCGATTTTGCCCAAAACTTTTGTTTCGGGTCTCAGGTTTGATTTGGCTCTTATTACCTCAGGTTTGGATGCTTCAATTTCCAGTTTTTCTTCCGGAACTTTTGCAATCACCACCTCATGAGAAGCTTTCCTTTGTTCCCCGTCTTTGCGGAACTCCGCTTCCAATGCAGAATATGCCGATTCTTCCAATTGAGCGTTCGGGTTACTTTCTACTACGATTCCCTTGGACTGCAGAAATTCCACAAGTCTTGTCATCGAAATATTAAATTCCTTAACCGCTTTGTTTAATCTAATTTTTGGCATGTATATTTTATACTTTTATTTAAATTTTTGTAAAGTTAAATTATTTTAACTTGATTGATGATTTTTCTGAAGTTTAGTCTTCAAATTCCGCTTTTAAAATCAGTTTTACTTCTTCGATGGTTTCTTCTTCCAAATCTACCATTTTTAAAAGTGCCTCTGTATCCTTATCGATGATACTTTTTGCGGTGGTAAGTCCCACCTTTTGGAACTCATCAATAATCCACTGTTCAATATCACCTTCTTCCGTTCCTAAAAATTCTTTCAATTCAACATCATCATCTTCGCTGGACTCTCTGTGAACATCGATTTCGAAGCCGCTTAACCATGATGCCAAACGAATATTCTGCCCTTGTTTACCAATAACTCTGGAAATTTCTTCCACCGGTGTGTACACCATGGCGTAATTGGTTTCGAGATTAATGTCAATTTTATTGATGGTGATGTTTCCTAAAGCCCTTTTCACCATAATTTCAGGATTTTTGGACCATTGGATCACATCGATGTTTTCGTTCTTCAACTCGCGGACAACGCCGTGAATTCTGGATCCTTTCACACCCACACATGCTCCAACCGGATCAATCCTGTCGTCGTAAGCATCTACGGCAATTTTTGCTTTTTCTCCCGGGATACGGACCACTTTTTTCAAAATAATTGTTCCGTCCTGAATCTCAGGGATTTCCAGTTCAAGCAATTTCTCCAAAAATTTCGGAGCAGTTCGCGAAACGATGATCTGAGGCTTGGAGCCTTTGAAATCCACACTTTCAACAATCGCCCGGATATTTTCTCCTTTTTTAAAGAAATCCGACGGAATCTGATTTTCTTTTGGCAAAATAAATTCGTTATCCTCATCATCCAGCAAAATCACATGTTTGTGACGGATGTGGTGAACCTCGCCCGTAACGATTTCCCCGATTTTATCTTTAAACTGCTCATATAAATAAGCATTATTATGTTCCTGAAGTTTAGTTGCTAAAATTTGCTTCAACGTTAAAATACTTCTTCGCCCCAACTGCGCGATTGGAATTTCCACGGTAAAATCTTCACCAACTTCGAAAGTTGGGTCGATTTTTTTGGCTTCAGAAAGTTCAATTTCCAGATCATCATCTTCCGACATATCGTCTTCTACGATGGTTTTATTAAGAAAAATCTGAAAATCTCCTTTATCAGGATTTACAATAACGTCGAAATGATCATCGGAATCGAATCTTTTTCTTAATAAAGTCTTTAATGAATCTTCAATAATCGCCATCAGGTCAATTTTGCTGATGTTTTTATCTTCTTTGAAATCGCCAAATGCTTCAATCAATGCTAAACCGTCCATTTATCTTCTGTTTTATAAGTGATGAATGATGCGCGGGAGGATATCTCGGCATCGTTTTTATTTAAAATTTTACTGCAACAAGTGCTTTCTTTATATCGGTGTATGGGATTTCTCTTTCTTCCACAACATCTACTTTTCCTTTCCCTATTTCTTTGGGTTTCCGGTATTTTAAAATTAAAGTAACCTTGTCGTCTTCTACTTTAATCAATTCTCCTTCAATTTCTTTGTCATCCGCAAGTACGATTTCCAGTTCACGGCCGATATTTTTCCTGAACTGACGCGGAGAACTTAAGGGTTCACTCAAACCCGCACTCATGACCTGAAGCGAGAAATCATGCTCCTCCCGATCCATATTATTTTCGATCGCGCGACTGGCATCCAGGCAATCCTGCAAGGTAACGCCCTCGTCACCATCCAGGATCACGGTGATGGCATCGGCAGCAGAAATTTTCAGATCAATAAGATAAAGATCTTCCCTTTCTGCGAGAAAAGTATTGAGTAATTCTTCGATTTGCTGTCTAAATTCCATAACCTTAATTTGCTTTACGAAAAAAGGCATTCTTGCGAAGGCCTTTTCATTATTTCCGTAATTCCGATGCAAATATACACAATTTTGATAAATCCGCAAAATACCTTCATCTTAATAATTGAGTGCCAACTCACAAGCAGGAAAATTATTTATATTTGCGATAACATTTTAAAAAACTGAAACTTTGAATATAACGATTGTTGGGACCGGATATGTGGGACTGGTTACAGGAACCACTTTGGCAGAACTGGGAAACACGGTGTACTGTGTGGATATTGATGCGCAGAAAGTAGAAACGATGAAGAAAGGAATTGTGCCGATTTACGAACCGGGTCTGGAAGAAATGTTTCTGCGGAATATTCAGGCTCAGCGATTATTTTTTACAACGGAACTAAAAGATGCCCTGGAAAAAAGCGAGGTGATTTATTTAGCCCTGCCAACGCCGCCTGGCGAAGATGGTTCCGCCGATCTTTCTTATGTGCTGTCCGTAGCGGATCAAATAGGCACACTGCTCACCGAATATAAAGTGATTGTCAACAAATCTACTGTTCCCGTGGGAACTGCAGATCTTGTGCGGCAAGCAATTTCCGAAAAAACACCGCTTGAGTTCGACGTTGTTTCCAATCCCGAATTTTTACGCGAAGGTTTTGCCGTCGAAGATTCGATGAATCCTGCGCGCGTGATCGTAGGCAGCGAATCTGAAAGAGCCAAAGAAATTATGGGAAAGATTTATCAGCCTTTTACCAATATTGGAATTCCGATTATTTTTATGGATGAAAAATCCTCGGAACTTACGAAATACGCGGCGAATTCTTTTCTGGCCGTGAAAATTACCTTTATGAATGAGATTGCCAATTACTGCGAAAAAGTAGGCGCAGACGTCGATAAAGTCCGTCTGGGGATGGGTTCGGACGACCGAATCGGGCATCGATTTCTTTTCCCCGGAATAGGTTACGGCGGGAGCTGTTTTCCGAAAGATGTGAAAGCTCTGATCCGATCCGGAAAACAGGAAGATTTCGATTTCCAGATCTTGGAAGCGACGGAAAACGTCAATCAGGCGCAGAAAATCATTTTGGTTTCGGAAATAGAAAAATATTTTGGCGGAAATCTTCAGGGTAAAAAGATTGCCTTATGGGGATTGGCCTTCAAAGCAAATACTGACGATGTTCGCGAAGCTTCTTCGTTGGACAATATTAAAATTTTATTGGAAAAAGGCGCAAAAATTACCGCGTACGACTCCATTGCGGAGGAAAATGTAAAGAGGATTTTGGGCGATAAAATTTCTTACGCCTCGGAGATGTACGCTGCCCTGGAAGATGCCGATTGCTTGCTGATTGCGACGGAATGGAGCGAATTTAAAAATCCGAACTTTCAACTGATGGCGAAAAAGATGAAGAACAAGGCGATTTTCGATGGCAGGAATATGTTTCCGCTGGAGCAGGTGGAAGAATCCGGTTTCTATTACAAATCGATCGGCCGGAAAACGATAGCATAATTTTTCGCCTATATAAAACACACCCTTTTGAAATTAAATTTATTTTCCAGACTCCTGTTCGCAGCGTTGTTGGCATTTACTGTCAACAGTTTTATCTATTTTTCGTTTGGAAATATTTACTCTTCGAAGATTTTAAATTACGCCGGTTTTTCAGAGCAGTTTCAGTCCGGAATTTACCAGTACCGCATTTTAAGCGCCTATTTTCTTATATGGATTTACGATCTCTTATCGGGTTTAAACATTGATTATCAATTATTTAAATTGCACTTTCTGCGGGACGATGCCGAACCGCAAATGTACCTTTCTTTCTATATTTTGAACACCATCTTTTTGGTTTTCATTGCAGCAGTAATTGTTTTAATCAGCGACTTTAAAAATTTTGTTGCCACGCCGTCAGAAAAAATACTGCTGATTGCAGTAACCGTCTTTGTGCTGGCGTTTTCGCAGTTTGTAATTGTCCCATACGATGTTTCGAGTTACTTTTTGATGTTGCTCTTTTTTTACGTCCTGATGAAATATTTAAAAAATAATTCACCTTTAAATCTCACTCTGCTTCTCCTCATCCTGATGATTTCAACGCTCAACCGCGAATCTTCCGCCCTTTCGCTTTCACTTGCAGCCACACTTTTATATGTTAAGTTTGGAACGACGAAAAAAGCGATTTTCCCAATTCTGGCACTCGCAGCCGGATTTATCGCGGTGTATTTGGGCATGCGGCTTTTTCACGAAAGTTTTTCGACGAACGACGGAAATCTGCTGCGCGAAAATTTCACGCAACCGAAAAATAGTTTGGGACTGCTTTTTTGGGTCGTTTTTTTTGTTTTTACCCTGATTATTGCAAAAGACCGCCGTGCGGTTCAACTCATTTTGCTTTTTCATCTGCTGTCGCTTCCGTATATTTTGATGTGCTTTTATTCGGGAATTATTTACGAAATCCGCCTTTATGTTCCGATTTTTCTTACTTCGCTGCTGCTCGGCAGGCTGGAGGTGCAAAAGAATTCATTAATTTAACTTATTTTTGATAAAATTATTAACCGCAAATGGCCGAACCTCAACAACAATGGACCGAAACCATCGAAGCTGAACACTCGCTTTTCGATCTGAAGCTCAAGGAAGTTTGGCGGTACAAAGATTTGGTGTACATGTTTGTGAAACGGGATTTTATTTCGGGTTTTAAGCAAACAATCTTAGGTCCGGTGTGGTTTTTCATCAATCCCATTTTTACCACACTCGTTTACCTCGTTGTTTTTGGCAACATCGCCGGATTGTCTACGGATGGCGCGCCGAAAATTTTATTTTATCTGGCCGGTGTCACGCTTTGGAATTATTTTTCCACGTGTCTGACGGGAACTTCGAACGTATTTACGGGCAACGCCGCGATTTTTGGTAAAGTATATTTTCCGCGCCTCGTCATGCCCTTAACAGTTGTAATTTCAAATTTAATGCGCTTTGGCGTGCAGATGCTTTTATTTTTAGGAGTCTTTTTTTATTACTACTATCAGGGCCAGGTGCAGCCAAATATCTGGATTTTGGCCACGCCCTTTCTAATTGTTTTAATGGCGGCTTTCGCGCTCGGAATGGGAATGATATTTTCCTCGCTCACGACAAAATACCGCGATATTCAGATGTTGCTCGGTTTCGGCGTGAGTCTTTTCATGTATGTCACTCCCGTTATTTATCCGCTTTCTGCGCTGCCTGCACGGCTGAAAAACATTGCGTATTACAATCCACTTTCGGGAATTTTCGAATGTTTTAAATATGCCTGGCTCGGTGTTGGAGATTTTTCCGCTTCCATGCTGATTATCAGTTCGGTTATTATCTTTATTTTGCTCGCGGTCGGAACCGTGTTTTTTAATAAAGTGGAGAAAGGATTTATGGACACAGTGTAGGGAGGGGTGATTGATGATGGGTGATTTTAAAAAATGAACATATTCCTTTTCATTGGCTTTGTGGATTTATAAAATTTTAAATTAAAATATGCTCGCGTTAAAAGCAGAAAACATATCAAAACAATACCGCCTCGGGCAGGTCGGGACGGGAACGCTTTCGCATGACCTGAACCGTTTTTGGCACCAGATGCGCGGCAAGGAAAATCCCTATCTGAAAATTGGGGAAGCTAACGATCGTGCTTCTAAGGGAGAAAGCGACTACGTTTGGTCTCTGCGCGACATTAATTTTGAAATTGGCCAGGGCGAGGCAGTAGGAATTATTGGCAGGAACGGGGCGGGAAAATCGACGCTCCTGAAATTATTAAGTAAAGTCACAAAACCCACAACAGGAAAAATTTACACGAACGGCAGGATCGCTTCCTTACTCGAAGTCGGGACAGGTTTTCATCCCGAAATGACGGGCCGCGAAAACATCTATCTGAATGGCGCCATCCTCGGCATGACGAGAAAGGAAATTACACGGAAATTTGAGGAAATCGTGGATTTTTCGGGCGTAGAAAGATATATCGATACCCCTGTAAAAAGATATTCGTCCGGAATGTATGTTCGGTTAGCATTTGCCGTGGCGGCGCATCTGGAATCGGAAATATTGATTGTGGATGAAGTCCTCGCCGTGGGTGATGCTGAATTTCAGACGAAATGCCTCGGCAAGATGGGCGATGTGAGCAAAGGCGACGGACGCACGGTTCTGTTTGTGAGCCACGACCTCAACGCAGTTTCGCAGATCTGCAATACCGGAATATTATTAAACCAGGGTTTGGTGGAATATACGGGCAACATCAGAGAAACAGTGTCCACTTATTTGAATTCGGACAATGACGCCGTTATCTATTTGAACCGACAGGACCATTCAAATAAAAAAATGTTTATCAAAGAAATTCAGGTGACGAAAGTTGACGGCGAAGTGAGCCGCGAGTACTTTTATAATGAACAGATTGATTTTAAATTTACGCTGGGCATTAAAGAACTCATTCCGAACGCAAGTTTTTTTGTAACCATTCTGGATTCGCGAAAAAAACGCGTATTTTCCTGCGAGCGCGAGTTTGTTAGTGAAAACATGACGTTGAGCATCGAACCTCATACTTTAGTCCGCGGAAATTATTCCATCCATGCCTTCATCAATCAACCCAAAGTCGCCCAGATAGACGTCGCAGAAGACGTTTGCAAATTTACCGTAATCGATCCCGATTCTTATTTGTCTAAACATGGCGAATACGATTATGGTTCGGTGTTCGGACGCTATTCCTGGCAATAAAAAAGTCTTGTAATGAATGTATTTAAAAAGATTTACCGGCTCAATAAAAAAGCCTATACCGAGTACAAAAACCGCGATGTACCCCATCCCAAAACGGGTATATCTGAAAGTGAGCGAAAACGGCTGCTGAAATATCCTCCTTTCATGGAGGGAGAAGGCCATTTCTTCGGACAACGCTTTCGGTTTTCCCACGGTCCCTCCTTTGTACATTCGGTAGACGAGTTGTTTGATGAGGAAGTTTATAAATTTGAATCCGACAAAGAAAATCCTTATATCGTCGACTGTGGCGCTAATATCGGACTGAGCATTCTCTACTTCAAAAAGCGTTTTCCCAAATCCAAAATACTTGCATTTGAACCGGATGACCAGATTTTCGATATTTTAAAGAAAAATATTTTGGTTTATAATAATTTCAGTGACGTCGTTTTGAAAAAAGAGGCCGTCTGGATTGAGGATACGGAACTTTCGTTTTTCTCAGAAGGTGCCTTGGCAGGATCTTCTGTAGTGGATTTTGGCAATAATAACAATGTTATAAAAGTGCAGGCTGTTGATTTAAAAAAACATCTTCAGAAACCTGTCGATTTTCTTAAAATTGATATTGAAGGCGCGGAAAATAAGGTAATTTTCGATATTGCAGTTCATCTTGATAATGTAAAGAACCTCTTTTTGGAATATCACGGCTTGCTGAACGAACCACAAAACTTAGGCGAAATCCTGAACCTTTTAAAACAAAAAGGTTTCGAATATTATATCAGAGTTGCGGACGACACACTTAAATTCCCTTTTTGCAATGAGTCGCCTTCCACCTTCAATCAGCAGTTGAATATATTTTGCTATCGAAAATAATCTCTTCACAAATATAAAATAACAGTGAAAATCTCCTTAAAAATAAGACTGAATGGATGATCTGGTTTCTATCTGTATTCCCACTTTTAATGGCGAAAAATATTTGCAGGAAGCTTTAGAATCTGTTAAAGCACAGACTTACAAAAATATTGAGGTGGTTATTTCTGATGATCGGTCCAGCGACAATACGTTAAATATTTGCGAAAAATTTAAAGCCGAAGTAAGTTTTCCCGTATCTATCTTGTCCCACATACCGGCAGGTATTGGTGCGAACTGGAATAATTCTATAAATAAAGCACGAGGAAAATATATAAAAATCCTTTTTCAGGATGACGTGTTGGAAGCAAATTGCATAGAGGAAATGCTGAACTGTCTATTAAAAAACAAATTGCATATTGTTGTTTCGAAAAGAAATATTATCGACGAAGATTCTTTACAAATCACAACGGGCGACTGGTTTGAGAAATACAAAGATTTACAAAAACCTGCAGGCCTACCGGAAAGCGATCTTTTTATTCTATCGCGTAAAAATCTTAGAGATTTAGACGTTAAAGTATATTCTGCGGAAAATATTATCGGCGAACCGTGTGCAAGTCTTTTTTCAAAAAGATTGTTTGAGGAGGTGGGCCCATTCAGCGAATGCTATAAGCAAATTCTCGATTATGCGTATTGGTTGAGAACCTTAGCCAGATATGACATCGGTATTTTAGGCGAGAAACTGGTGAAGTTTAGATATCATCCACAACAGGCATCTGCGGTCAATTTGTCCAAAGACCTGGATGAAGGACATGTTCTAGAGAACATTCTGTTATGCAAATTTTTATTTGACATTGATCTAAAAAGCGTTATATTTCTCTTAAAAAAGAGAATGCCATTCTTCGTAAAAGTGGCGCAAATGCGGTATAAACTTTTTCCATGAAGCAACTAGCGATCGTCATTCCCTATTTCAAAATAGATTTCTTCGAAGAAACCCTGAAATCCGTTGCGGCCCAAAGTAATAAAAATTTTGCGCTTTACGTAGGAAATGACGCGAGCCCTGATAATCCACTGCCGCTGCTTCAAAAATATTTTCGCGAAGAAGACTGTCAATATTTCGAGTATAAAGAAAATCTTGGCGGCGAAAATTTAGCTTTACAGTGGGAAAGAATCCTGGAAAATACGACGGAAGAATGGTTTCAAATCTTAGGTGACGACGACGTGATTTCCGCGAATTTTGTGGAAGAATTCTATAATAATCTGGCGCTGATCGAAGAGTCGAAGATAAATGTCATTAAATTTTCGCAGGCTGAAATGGATAGAAATAGCTCAGTCTTAACCCCATTTACCAACTTTAAAAAGATCGCACATTATACCGATATTTGGACGGACAACTTTCTGAAGCACGCGCGCAGCAGCCTTTCAGAACATGTTTTTAGAAAGTCCGAATACCTTAAATTTCGCTTCAAAAAATATCCCTTAGCGTGGTTTTCAGATGATATGGCGATCCTGGAAATTTCTCATTTTAGCGCTATTTTTTTCGTCAGCACAGCGCCAGTTCTTGTCCGGATTTCCGAAAAAAGCATCTCAGGCATGACGGCCGATCCGGCTTATAACAAACAGAAAGAAGTCGCGCGGTTATACTTTTATGAAGATCTTTTAGGCCATTTCCGACGGTTACCAAAGAAGAATGTAGAACCTTTATTAAAATTTTATCTCAGTCTCTGTTGGCATTTGAAAGTCCGCAAGACGATCAATTTAATACCTTTATATTTCTATATCGGGAAACCACACAAAATTTTGACAATTCCCTACAAAAAATTCCTGTTAAAGAACAATGCATGAAATATCTGAAGATTTTTTACCGGTTCTTTCTTTTTAAAACTCCTCTAATCGCAGCGCAGCGAAAAAATCCGCTGTCGATTCCGGTGATCATTATTAATTTCAATCAGCTATTTTATTTGAAAGAGCAGGTAAATTTTTATTTGAACCGCGGCTTTGAAAACATCATCATCATCGACAATCACTCTTCTTTCCCTGCTTTACTGGCGTATTACAGGAATATTCAACATGAAGTAAAAATAGAATTCATGGAAAAGAATGAGGGCCATTTGGTTTTCTTTAAAGATGAAAAACTCCGGCGAAAGTATAGCCAAGGATATTACGTGATCACAGACGCGGATATTGTTCCGAACACCAGTTTACCAAAAGATTTCATGAATATTCTTCTGCAGAAACTGGATCAGTATTTCGACCGCGTGACGAAAGTTGGTTTCGCTTTGCAGATCGATGATATTCCCGTTTATTTCTCGCAGCGCGAAAAGGTTTTAGAGTGGGAAAAACCCTTCTGGGAAAATGAAGTAGAAAAAAACTGCTATTTAGCAGACATCGACACGACTTTTGCGCTGTACAAACCGCAATATCCCCGCAGATTTAGTGGCGTCAATTTTTACAAGGGTTTACGCATCGCCGGAAATTTCACTGCAAAACACGGCGGTTGGTACAAAAATCCCGAAAGCCTCAGCGCAGAGGAAATTTTTTACGAGCAACATGCCAACGTTTCCGCCTCCTGGACGTATAAACCGCCGAAGAAACAATGAAAAATCTATTAGCCATCGTTATCCCTTACTACAAGATTGAATTTTTTGAGGAATGTTTGGATTCGCTATCCAGACAGACCAACAAAAATTTAAACGTTTATATTGGTGACGATTGCAGCCCGAACGATCCGGCGGAAATTATAAATAAATACCGCGGTTTGCTCAACCTTCAATATCAGCGTTTTCCTACAAATGAAGGCGGAACTTTTCTTACCAAACAGTGGGAACGCTGCATCGAATTAACGCAGGACGAGGAATGGATCATGCTTTTGGGTGATGACGATCTGATCTCGGAAAATTTAGTCGAACATTTTTATGGCAGCCTGCACGAAATTAATGCGGGAAATCACAATGTTATCCGCGCAAATGTGACCGAAATCGATGAAAGTGGCAAGACGTTGCGGACATTTGATTATCCAAAATTTGAAAAACCCTCAACGGCGTATATCAAGAAAATCACGCAGGATTATCATCTTTCCCTGCCGGAATTTATCTTTAAAAGATCCACTTATAAAAAGTACGGTTTCCATCATTTTCCCTACGCTTTTGGCAGCGACGAAATCGCCTGGCTGGAGTTTTGCGAAGGCAACACGATTTTTACACTGGAAAATTCGTATTGCTTTATGCGTTTGTCGCAGATCAGCATTTCCGGAAGCAAACAGGATTTAAAACATAAAGTTTATGCGATGTATTTAACCAAAAAATACATCATCAAAAAACTGTTTTTTAATTTTACAAAAGAAGAGCGAATTTTAATAATTTCCAAAGCCTACAAAGATCTCCTGTATGCGGACAGCAAGCTTTACGCGGAGCGACTTTGGTTTATTTTAAAAACCGCACCCTATTTAAGCTTAAAGAAATGCTGCGAAATATTTTTGAAAGGCACTGCTTCAACGCTGCCAGCGCCACCTGAAGAAGCGAAATCCTAAATCGGTGGGCAGTCTGCTAAAAAGATCGGCTTTTTTCAGCGAAAGCGGAACCTCCGCCGAAAGGTAATCCGCAAGCGTCAGTGACGATAATTTTTTATAACTGATATAACTTTCCTTCCACAGCGTTTCATTTTTTTGCGCCTTCCAATTCATTGCGAGCGTCATCTTTTTAAAATGCACCAAATACTGAAGCATTAGTTTTCTGCGTTCTGCCTGCGTCTCCTCTTTCAGTATGCGATCCATCTCCCGCGCAATCAGCGTCCAGTCCAGAAAATTTTTGCGGCTTTTGTTGTGAATGATGGATTTCGAATGCAGAAAATAGCGATAGGTCGGCTGATGAATGAAACCCACACTTTCCAGTTTCAGCGCACTTTTAAAACTGTGAAGTTCGTCTTCCGAAAAAATATTTGGTGTAAAGTAAAGTTCATTCTGAGTGAGAAAACTGCGTTTAAAAAGCTTGTTCCAGGAAGTTACAGGATATTGTCCCGCGACGTACGCGCGAAAAACCGCACCATTCCCATAAATGGTATCTCCGGAAAACTCGACGCTGAACAGACTGGAGGTTTTTGCCGCTCCTACATCAACGGTTTCCACGTCTCCCACTACCATTTGCACCTTTCTCGCCTCCGCAAATTCTACCATAAGTTTAATGGCATCGGGCATGATCTGGTCGTCGCTGTCCAGAAAAAACACGTATTTTCCGGTCGCCGTTTCAATCCCTTTGTTGCGGACGACAGAAAGACCCGAATTTTTTTCGAGATGGATGATTTTCCAGGTCTGAAGTTTGTGCCGCGCAATAAAATCCTGCGCAAGTTTTACACTGTTATCGGGCGTTTGATCATTAATTAAAGTCACCTCGAGGTTCGAATAGGATTGCTGTCGAACCGATTCTAAACACGCTGGCAGAAAATCTTCGCAGTTGTAAAGCGGAATCGAAATGGTGACTAAAGGTTGCATAAAATCTAAGTTTATTTCAAAAATACAGATTTTATAGGGAAACGGTTATCTTTGTTATCTAAGAAAATAGAAGTACGTTTCTGTTGCTGATTTTAAACCACAGGAATCAATAAATTTCACTTTATATTTTTGCCTTGATGAATGATCAAAAGAAAGTTTCGGTAATAATGTCTGTGTATAACGGCGAAAAATATCTGCGCGAAGCGATGGATTCGGTTTTGCATCAAACATTTCCGGACTTCGAATTCATCATAATCGATGATGCTTCCACGGACCGCACTGCTTCGATACTTTCGGTTTATCAAAACAAAGATTCGCGGGTTAAAATCATTCAAAAAGAAAAAAATAAAGGCGTCGCCGGTTTTATCGAAAATCTGAATTTCGGTTTAGCACAGGCCAAAGGAAAGTATATCGCCAGGATGGATGCCGACGATATCTGCGATTTGCAGCGATTGGAAAAACAGGTTACTTTTCTGGAGGAGCACACCGATATTTTTATTGTGGGAAGCAATATGCAGTGCATTGACGAAAATGATTCTCCGCTTCACCAAATGGAAGCCCCGCTGAAAAATAACAAAATCAAGGAAAAAATGTTCCGCCGGATTTCTATGTTTCATCCCACGATTATGTTTAGAAATACCGGAATACAATACCGCGAAAAAATGCGCTATTGTGAAGATTACGATCTTTATTTCAGACTGATGACGCAGGATTTAAAGTTTGCCAACTTAAATGAAACCCTTTTACAATACCGAATTCTGAAAACGTCCATTTCGCGAAAAGACGACAAGTTTATTCGCTGGATCTTCACAGAAAAAGCACGGCAGTTTTTCGTGGAAAGAACAAAAGACGGTCGCGATTCCTACGATTCTTTTGAACCTTCCTCTTATGTAAAAATTTTGGATAAAGACTTTAAAAACTCCAGAGAAGAACTTGTTTTCGCCCTCCGAACCGCTTTAAAATTCACCTGTAAAATGGAGGCAGATAAGCTTTTAAGTAAAGCAGAACAGGATTTTGGAGACGATAACATATTTAAATTTTTCAGAATTTTAAGTAAACTTCCGGCCTTTTTCGCCAAATGTTATTTTAAATTAAGTCCCGTTTCATGCAGCTGATCATCAAATCCTTTAACCGCCCTTTTTACCTGGACCGTTGTTTGCGAAGCATCGAAAAGTTCGTTTCGGGTAAGTTCCAAATCCTTATTCTGGATGACGGTACGCCGGACAAATATTTGGCGAAGATAAAAAAAGCTCATCCGCACGCTACCATTTTAACTTCTGAAAATTACAGGACCAAAACGGCGGCCATTGCAGAAAATATTCAGTCCGGAAAAGAGATCGACGGCTTTCAAATTCCTGCCAAACTCTGGTATAACGCGGTAGATGACGCGGAAGATTACGTTCTCGTGACGGAAGACGATGTTTGGTTTACGCAGCCCGTCAATCTATCCGAAATTAAAAAAGACATGGCAAATCACCACATTTCCTTACTGAAATTGGGCTGGCTCGGAAATAAAGAAGAAGAGGAACACGTAAAAATGAGCCCGATCACAAACCACATCGATCGGCTTCGCCCGAAAAAACTATTTACCGGAAGGAAATGGGTCATGGATTGTCTGATGTATAACAGGTTTAAAATTTTCACCATTTTGTACAAATTAGGTTTTGTGGATAACAACACGCGCAACAGTTACTGGTCGTTAAACTCCATCGCCATGGGCATTTACGACAAGAAATACTGGCTGCACATTTGGAAAGATTCTCAGGATGAGGTCGACGAAAAAGCGCAGTTGCGAAACGCCGCAGTGTATTATCATAAAAATAAATCCAATCCCAATTTTATTGCAAGAACGGCGACAGAATTTTTAAAAACGACATTTCAATCATCTGCCACAAATTCTTATCACAAATACGAAATCGCGTTTGATGTCAATTATTTTAATCATCTGATAAACGAAGCCTGGCTTTTGGGTACTTTTGATGCCATGCAGAATTTCCCAAACGACTTCGCTACGGAATATTTTTCTAAATTTATCGAAGACAAGATGAACGTCTCCGATTTTGAAAAATGGGTGGAGAAGTTTAAGGATCAATACCGAAATTTGGGCGCAATGGTCGCCAGTTAAGCCGCTGTCTTCTGAATTTCCTCTACACTATGCCGAAACCGATGCAGTCGCAAAAAATAAAAATAATCTTTCGTCACCGCTCCCTGGAGATGGGCGGCATCGAAACCGTGCTGCTGAACCTTCTGAACCATTTTGATTATACAAAATATGAAGTTGTTCTTTTGTTGAATTACGGTCAGGGCGAGTTTTTGCAGCGCGTACCACCGGAAGTCAAGATTGTAGCGATCGGCGAGGACCGCAGTTCTTTTTCAGAAAATAAATTTTTGAATCTGCTCCAAAAAATCACACGCAGGCTTAAATACGCTTTTTTTCAAAGATTTCCGCGTAAGTTTTACCAAAAACATCAGCTTTTAGATTTTGATTACGAGGTTGCCTTCAGCCATTATATGCTTCAGGACGTGTACAACAGTCGGAACAAACAGAGCAAAAAAATGTACTGGATTCATGGCGACCTCAGAAATTCCGGATTTACGGACGTTCAAAACAAAAACTTTGTCGATCTCATGTCAAAATTCGACACCGGTGTCTTCGTATCACAGCACGGAAAAAATATCGTCGAAAAAAACTGGAACGTTGACCTGAAAAACGCAGTAGTCATCAATAATCCGCTCGCAATCGAGCATATCCTAAAACTGGCTGCAGAACCTGTGGAAGAAAAATTTCGTAACATCGATTTTGTTTCCGTCGGCAGGTTGTTTTCTCAAAAAGGAATTAAAGATCTGCTGGAAGCACATCACCAACTCATTATGTTGGGTTACACCATCAAAACCCTCATCATTGGCGATGGAATGCAGCGCGACGAGCTGGAAGCGTTCATTCGAAAATACAATCTGGCGGAGACGTTCTTCCTTTACGGATTTTCCAATAATCCAATCAAATACATTCAAAACTCACGATATTTCGTGCTGCCTTCCTACAGCGAAAGTTACCCGATGGTAATCGGCGAAGCGCTTTGCCTGAACAAACCCGTGCTCTCCACGAACGTGGGCGGCGTTCCGGAAATGGTGCACCACAACGTCAACGGTTTATTGTTTGATCCAGGCGAAAAAAACCTGTTGCAGAAGATGAAAGCCGTTCTGGACGATCCTTCGCGGCAAAAAAGATTTTCGCAGCACGATTCTTTAGCAGAGTTAAAAGAAAAAAACAACCGTATCTTTCATCAGATCGATCAATTATTTAATTAAGATGAAAATAATCTACCGAATTATTCTAAAAATCCACACGCTTTGTACCGAACTTCGCGACAAAGCCTACATCGAAATCTGCAAATCCCGCGGTTTGAAAGTGGGAAAAGACGTGGTTTTCATCGAAGCACCAAAATTTGGATCCGAACCTTATTTGATTGAGATCGGCGACCGCACGAAAATTACCGCCAACTGCACCTTCATCAACCACGATGGCGCAATGTACGTCATTCGGTCCATGGAAAAATACCGGGACGCGAGAAATTTCGGACGCATAAAAATCGGTAAGAACTGTTTCATTGGAAATAACTGCACGATCCTTCCGGGCGTCGAAATGGGCGACAACTGTATTTTGGGCGCAGGTTCGGTGCTGAATTCTTCTACGCCTGCCAATTCGGTTTTCGCCGGCGTTCCAGCTAAATTCATTTGTACGATTGAAGAATACGGCGACAAGGCACTGAAAAACAATGTGCTCTATCCAAGAGAACTCGAAGAAAACCGTCCGAATTTAGATTCTTACATCAAAAATCATTTACCGCACAATTATAAACCTATAAAATAAATCGGTGGCTACAAAAAAGAAAATCCTCCTCAGAATCGGTTCTTTACGTCACGGCGGTGCCGAAAAAGTGTTGGTTACTTTTTTGAAAAATCTGCCGCAGGACAAATATGAGATCGATCTTTTGCTCAATTTATATTCGGGGAAATATTTGGCAGAAGTTCCAAAATGGATCAATGTTTTGTATTTGAACAAAGGCGAAATGATCACTACTAACCGCCTGCACGATCTTCCAACAAAAACGTACCGCGTTCTTTATCAGAAAGTTTTACAATTATTTCCTTTCCTTCTTTACCGGTTTATTTTAAAAGGAAAAAAATACGATATCGAATTTGCCGCCATTCACGGAATGCGCGACGAAATTTTAAACTCACCGTTGAAATCATCAAAAAAAATCATTTGGATCCACAACGATCTAAAGAAAACGGAGTTTCGCAATTACACCGACGCGGAATTCCAAAAGTTTTTTGGCTTTGATAAAATCATGGTTATTTCGGAGAAAATTCAGCGCGATTTTGAAAATACGGCACAAACCGAAGTTGAAAAAAATAAAATTGTGCGAATTTATAATCCTTTGGATACGGACGAAATACTTCAAAAATCAGAGATTGGAAGTCGCATAAACGAAGAACAAAGCAGAACATCCGAGCCTAAGGTTCCGCTTTTTTTGTCTGTTGGAACTGTTTTTCCGCAGAAAGGTTTCGATCGGTTATTAAAAGTGCACAAACGGCTGTTGGCAGAAGGTTTCCCGCATAAAATTGAAATTATCGGTGATGGTTATGATTTTGAAAACATTAAAAAATTACAGGAAGATTTAAAGGTGACCGAAACGGCAGCACTTTTCGGCTTTAGCGATAATCCGTATCCTTATTTTAAAACCGCCGATTTTTATATTTTAAGTTCCAGATACGAGGGTTTTCCGACGGTTTTGTTTGAAGCCATCACGTTAAAGAAGAAAATAATCGCCACCGATGTTTCGGGCGTTCGCGAAATGTTGGAAGACGGAAAACTCGGCCTCATCGTCGATAATTCCGAAGAAGGAATTTACGAAGGCATGAAACAGGCGCTTCAAAATCCCGAAAGTTTTGGCAAATATGAAGCGCAGTTGAAAGAGTATAAAATGCCTTTTAATCTGGAAAACTCCGTCACTGCGATCATCAAAATTTTGGACGAATTATAAATGTATTTTCTGTTATCTTTGTTTCAATGGCTGAAAAAACGACTTTACAAAAAGATTTCTACCGCGAAAGCGGCAGCTGGCTTTCCACCGTTCAGATTTGGAAGAAATGCATCAATCCGAATCTGCACTTTATTTATCTTTTAAGAATCACCCAAAAACATCCTAAAAACACTTTTTCCGGGAAATTCTGGCGTTTGATTTTAAGGCATTATCAAATCAAATACGGTTTCCAGATTTATCCGGAAACGCAGATTGGCGCCGGATTATATCTCGGTCATTGGGGCGCTTTAGTAATAAATCCAAAAGCGAAGATTGGCAAAAACTGCAATATTGCGCAGGGCGTGACCATCGCGCAGGCCAACCGCGGCCGAAATGAAGGCGTACCGGAAATCGGTGATGAAGTCTGGATTGGCCCAAATGCTGTTCTCGTCGGCAACATCCGGATCGGAAATAATGTTCTGATCGCGCCAAATGCTTACGTCAATTTTAATGTGCCGTCCAATTCTGTGGTAGTCGGCAACCCCGCGCAAATTTCGCCGAATGAAAACGCAACTTACGATTATATCAACAATAAAATTGAGTAGCATTTTTACCGAAATTTCCCGCCGAAACTTTTAATATTAAGTTGGAAGCACTTATTTTTACACATCAGAAAACGAATGACACCAAATCCCCTTCAATGAAAAAATCTTACGATGCCATTTTTGAAAACAACCGCAAATGGGTAGAATCTCAGGTCGCTGTGAATCCCGAATTTTTTAATAATCTATCGAAAACTCAAACTCCTGAATTTCTTTACATCGGATGTTCAGACAGCCGCGTTTCTGCGGAAGAAATGATGGGCATGAAACCGGGCGAACTCTTTGTGCACCGCAATATCGCCAATGTTGTGAACACTTTGGATATGAGCTCGACAGCGGTGATCCAATACGCCGTGGAACATTTGCAGGTTAAACACATTATTGTTTGCGGGCATTACGGTTGTGGTGGTATAAAAGCCGCGATGACGCCGGAAGATTTAGGTTTATTAAATCCCTGGCTGCGTACGATTCGTGATGTTTACCGATTGCATCAGGTAGAACTGGATAAAATTGAAGATGAACAAAAGCGCTACGACCGTTTGGTAGAGCTAAATGTGCAGGAACAGTGCATCAACGTCATCAAAATGGCGTCGGTTCAGGAAGAATATATCGTCGATGAATATCCGATCGTTCACGGGTGGGTTTTCGATATGAAAAGCGGAAAAATCATCGATCTGGACATCGATTTCGAGAAAATTCTGAAAGACATTCAGAAGATTTACAACCTGACGAACTCGGATTGGGTGATGAGCCGGAAGAAAAAATAGTTTTTGCTACTCAAATATTCTCAAATTTTATGCACAGCCTTACAAGGATGTGAGGTGGATAATTACGCTGCTTACCGAATATTTAAAGCCAAAGAAATCAGTGAACATGACCAAAAAATCGGCGCAAATCTGCGGAATTTGCGATGGATTTTGAGCACAGATAGATGCACCCTAATAATCGTATCGTACAAACATACCGATTATTTAAGTGTTCAGGAAGAATTGAGGAAGCTGTGAAAAACTGCGCTAAACAAACCAGCACGTGGCAAAATGTTTTAATGTAATGAAGTCGTTTTATGCACTTTCCTCACTTTAAAACACCATTAAATATAAACATATGAAACACTTTTTACTTCTTTCTCTCTTTCTCTACACCATTTCGCCCGCACAAAATTATGGATTGCAGGAAAATTTCGAAAATGAAATTGCAGATCAGCGCTGGTCCACACTCGATCTGGACGTCGATGGAAAAACCTGGAATCTTACACCGGCGAACACGCTGACGACCAGTTTGGGATTTAGCGGCTACACTTACGTTTCAAATTCTTATGATCAGGTTACTGACGAGGGTTTAAACCCGGACAATGTTTTGGTTTCGCCAGGCTTTTTGTATGAATACCCCCATATTAAAAACGTTAATTACATTCTGGGGATATCATTTCGGATTTCTGCCGGCGATCCCTCCAAATTCGCAGAAACGTATGCGCTCTACATGCTTCCGGCAAACCAGACATTTACCGGAAACGAAACCCCGCTCTATTTTGAAACACTAACCTCGGGCACGGCTTCTAAAGTAGTATTGGTTGATAAGTATAATCAGGATATTTTCGGAACGGAGGTCAAATTATATTTCAGACATTACAACAGCGAAAATCAGAACGCCCTCATTATAGACGATATTACCAATTACAATTTCACCGCTGGAACTACGGACGTGATTAGTAAGAATAAATTGGTAATTTACCCAAATCCCGCGACGACCGAAATTAAGATTAATCTTAAAAACGAGACGGTGCAGAGCGTGGAAGTAATGGATATAACCGGTAAAAAATTTGAAGCGAAGGAAAAAAATAACACTGTAAATGTAAAAACTCTCGCTCCCGGCATCTATTTTATTAAAATTAAAACCAACAAAAATTCTTACATCAACCGCTTTATAAAGGAATAAAATTGATGTTTTCGAAACGCTGAGAAGAAAAAGCACGGCGTTGTAATAACGAAGAGCACATTTAAAATCCGCGCAATCTGCGCGCAGTCAAAAAAAATTACTTCCCATTAAACGCTGTCATCGCATTCTGGATTCCCGCGAAAACAAAAGACAAACACGCCTTAGAAAACTTCTCGATTCGTTCGGGGAGTTTTTCTTTTTCCTCGCCTTCCCATCTTCCAAGTACGTAATCGACTTGCTTCCCTTCCGAAAATTCCGCGGAAATGCCAAATCTTAAACGCGGATAATTTTGCGTCTGCAATTGTTCCTGAATACTTTTCAACCCGTTGTGGCCCGCATCCGAACCTTTCATTTTCATTCTTAAAGTACCAAAAGGCAACGAAAGATCGTCCGTTACAATCATCAAATTTTCCAGAGGAATATTTTCTTTTTGAAGCCAAAATTTCACCGCATTTCCGGAAAGATTCATATACGTATCGGGTTTCAGGATGAAGACTTTTCGGCCTTTGTATTTTCCTTCCGCCATCAGTCCAAAATTAGACGATTTGAACGGGACTTCCAGAGTTTCGGCAATTTTTTCTGCAACTTTAAACCCGACATTATGCCGGGTTTCAGTATATTCGTCGCCTTTATTTCCGAGACCTACAATCAGGTATTTCATGCTGAAAATTTATTGGTACGTGAAGGTTAATGTTCCTAAATTATTAGAAGCGACCGCTTTTGTGGGATAGCCGTCTGCATCGTAAGTGTAGGTATAAGTTGCTGATTGGCTGTCTGAATCTGATGCTACCGTCACTTTTCCATAATTATTTGCCGAAAAACCCGTAACGGCGGTGCTGTCTAAGCCGTAAAGCGAACTTACAATATTGAAAGCTTCGGGCAGCGTGTTGAAAGGATTCTTTTTGTTGTCGTAATCACTAAAAGTGCTCGTCAGTACAATTGCTGGTAAAGGTACGGTGGCGGGGAAAAGTGTTGTAAACTTCCACATAGAAATATTATTTCCGGCGTAGGTGATATCGCTCTGCAGCGTAAACAGTTCATAAGTAACCGTGGGATCGGCGCTGTCAATTCCGACCATTTTTGATAAAACTTTCGAAACCTTATTATTGGTGTAAAAAGCGGTGAGCGTATTTGTAAAGGAGTTTCCACCTTCTTCGGAGCCTACTCCTTTCGCTTCCACCAACTGTCCGTTGTTATAGGTAAGCGTAAAATCGGTTGTTGTAATTCCTGTATCATCCTGAACGACCGTGATTTTATCGATAAGATTATTGTCATACAAAATCGTGTAAGAAACTGAATTATCACTGGTGGTCACGCCAATTAGCTTGTCTGCCGCGTAAGTATAATTATAGGTAACCTTTTCGCCGGTGCCGTCATCGAAGGTCACCGATTTCAAGTTTTTCAGGTTTCCTGATGTTCCGCCGCCCGGATTGGTATTTGGGTTCGGATTCACTCCAAAAAGGTAATCACCGTTCTCGTCGCGGCTGGGTTCGCAGGAAAAGAGAAGAAGTGCGCTGAAGATCAGCGCGAAAATATTTAAAACATGTTTCATCTCAAAAATTCATTTCAGCAAAAGTACTCTTTTTTTGGAAAATTGATTGAGGTATTTTATTTCCCCAAAATCCTTTCCAAAACCGAATTCACCTCATCCACATTCTGCACATTTTCTTTGCGCATCATCAGTTGATTGCCTTCTTTCGCACTTTTTTCTTTTAACGTCGCCTCCCGCGGATTTTTGCTTAAATAGGCTATAATATTTTTAAATTTATCGCTTTGATAGAATTTGTCCTGCGGATTAGACGGGAAATATCCGAGAAAAACGCCGTTCTTCACCACAATTTTGTCGAAACCGATTTCCGCGGCAATCCATTTTAACTCTACCGATTTAATAAGGTTTTTAGCTTCCGACGGTAAATCGCCAAACCGATCCACCAACTCACTTTCCAGTTTCTGCAAGTCTTCTTTGCTCTGAATGTCGGCGAGTTTTTGATAGAGCGAAAGCCGTTCTTCGATGCTTTGTACAAAAAAATCCGGCAGCATCAATTCCAGATCCGTATCGATATTGACTTCTTTTGTGGATTTAAACAGCTTCTTGCGGTCTTCTTCATTTTCAAACAGGTCTTCAAATTCCTCATCGTTCTGCAATTCTTCCAAAGCTTCCTGCATGATTTTTTGGTACGTATCAAAACCCATTTCGTTAATAAATCCGCTCTGTTCGCCGCCTAAAAGATCGCCCGCGCCCCGAATCTCCAGATCTTTCATCGCAATCTGAAAGCCGCTTCCCAAATCCGAAAACTGTTCGATGGCTTCCAGCCTTTTCCGCGCGTCCGACGTCATCATATCAAACGGTGGCGTAATGAGAAAACAAAAAGCCTTGCGGTTGCTCCGTCCGACTCTTCCGCGCATCTGATGAATATCGGCCATGCCAAACCTTTGCGCATCGTTGATGAAAATGGTGTTGGCATTCGGCACATCCACGCCACTTTCGATGATTGTTGTGGAAACAAGAACGTCGTATTTCCCTTCCATAAAATCCAGAACATTTCGTTCCAGCTGTTTTCCTTCCATCTGTCCGTGGCCCGTAATCACTCTCGCATCCGGAACCAAACGCTGAATTAATCCCGCAATATCTTTCAGGTTTTCAATTCTGTTGTTGATGAAATAAACCTGGCCGTCGCGCTGAATTTCATAGGAAATCGCATCGCGGATAATTTCTTCATTGAAACCTACAATACTCGTTTCCACAGGCTGACGGTTTGGTGGTGGCGTTTTAATCACCGAAAGATCCCGTGCCGCCATCAACGAAAACTGCAGCGTTCTCGGGATCGGCGTTGCGGTTAAAGTAAGCGTATCGATATTATTTTTGATGGTCTTGAGTTTGTCTTTCACCGAAACTCCAAATTTGTGTTCCTCGTCAATAATCAAAAGTCCCAGGTCTTTAAACTTCACCGAAGTTCCCACCAGCTGATGCGTTCCAATCACAATATCGATCTTTCCGCTTTCCAAACCGGCCAAGGTTTCGGATTTCTGTTTCGCGGTGCGGAAGCGGTTCATGTAAGAAATATTCACCGGGAAATCTTTCAGCCTTTCTTTGAAACTGCGGTAATGCTGAAAGGCCAAAATTGTTGTAGGCACCAAAATCGCTACCTGTTTTCCGTCTGTCGCCGCTTTAAAAGCCGCCCGAATCGCGATCTCTGTTTTGCCGAAACCCACATCGCCACAGATCAAACGATCCATCACGTTATCGTTTTCCATGTCGTTTTTCACGTCCAGCGTGGCTTTTTCCTGATCCGGCGTATCTTCGTAAATAAAGCTGGCTTCCAGTTCATTTTGCAGATAAGTGTCGGGCGTGAAGGCAAATCCTTTCGCCGTTTTCCGTTCCGCATAAAGCCGGATGAGGTCAAACGCGATCTGCTTAACCTTTGCTTTTGTTTTTTGTTTTAAAGATTTCCAGGCGGGCGATCCGAGTTTCGACAGCACGATTTCTTTCCCGTCCGGGCCGTTAAATTTTGAGATTTTATGCAGCGAGTGAATGCTTACGTAAAGCAGATCGCCGTTTTTATACGTTAGTTTAAAACATTCCTGAATTTTGCCGTTGTTGTTCACTTTCACCAAACCCATAAATTTTCCGATGCCGTGATCGATGTGCGTAATATAATCGCCCACTTTCATCTGCATGAGGTCTTTCAGCGTGATCTGCTCCGATTTCGCAAAAGCATTTTTCGCTTTAAATCTTTGGTAACGGTCGAAAATCTGATGATCCGTATAAACAGAAATTTTATGATCAACATCTACAAAACCTTCATGAAGTTCCGATTTAAATGATTTAAAGGCGATTTTTGAGGAGGCGTCCAACCCATTTTCCACGTTTGAATCTTCCGAAGGCGGTCGCATGAGATCCTCAAAAATACTTTCAAGTCTTTCTTTCTGCTTCTCCGTGGAGAACGAGATCCATATTTCAAACTGATCGTGCTGCTTTTCTTTTAAATCTTCTACAAGCAATTCGAAATTCTTGTGAAAAGTGGGTTGCTGCGTCTGAGAAAGTTCGATTTCGGCGGTCGAAATATGATCTAATTTTAATTGCTCTAAAGTGAAATCAATGCTTCGGAATTTTTGATAATCGTTCATTAAAACTTCCGCAGACAGAAACAGTTCCTGCGGCATTTGGTGCCGGATGTCCTTATTTAAAGTTTCGAACTTCACTTCTGCTTTTTCATAAAAATCCGTGATTTTCTTCAGACCTAAAAAAGCATGTTTCGACACGACAAAACTGTCTTTCGGCATTAGCTCAAACAGCGAAACTTTCGTGCCCGAAACCGCAAAATTCATATTCGAAACCAGCTGAAAACTGTTCACTTTGCCGTTCGTCAGCTGCGTTTCAATATCAAAAGTTTTAATGCTTTCAATTTC